>CAIRTQ010000102.1 GCA_903881545.1 uncultured Elusimicrobia bacterium | reverse complement strand
GGAAACTCTGCTCGAACGCGCTTCGCTTTTTGATCTGCTCAGTCTAAACGAATCCAGGCTGGCACGCCTCAAAGGTCACGACCCCCAACTATGCCTCGAATTTTAACCGGACAGGAGTGGGGATGATTTTAGTTTATTATAGGGGCGCGCGCCTATATGTACTTATGCGCTCGACGCTAAAGTAATAGTATAATGCCCGCCAATCCCATGGCAAGTCCAAGGAAGATCCGATGAGCAGGAAGACGCTCGGAGATTTTCTGCGGCGCCTGCCCGTCCTCCTGCGCGGCCTCTGGCAAAGACGCCTCGGCAGGGGATTGGATGGGGCCGGGCGGAAGGCGCTGGAGGAGCGGAAGTACCGGGCGCTCTTCGAGCAGGCCCGCGACTCCATCCTGGTGCTCGAACCGCGGCCGGACGGGGGCCCAATCATTCGGGATGCCAACGCCGCGGCCCTGCGGGTACACGGCTACTCGCGCGACGAACTCATCGGCCAGCCCATTTCGTTTTTGGACGAGGAGGCGGATTCCGCGGATTTGGCCGCGGAGCGGAACCGTTGGGCGCGGGGCGCCGAGGGCGCGGCATTCGAAGTGCGGCATAGGCGCAAGGACGGATCGGTCTTCGTCGCCGAGGTCCAAGTGATGATGGTGGAGATCGACGGGATGTGCCTGGGAATCTCCATCGAACGCGACATAACCGAGCGCAAGCGGATGGAAACGGCGCTGACGGAGAGCGAGTTGCGTTTCCGGAGCCTTTTCGAGACCTCCCGGGACGCGCTCATGACCTTGGAGCCGCCTTCCTGGGCCTTCACGTCGGCGAATCCCGCGGCGATCGCCATGTATCGGGCCCAGGGCGAGGCGGATTTCATTTCCCGCGCGGCCTGGGAACTTTCTCCCGAGCGCCAGCCGGATGGGCGCGTGTCAGTTGACAAGGCCCGCGAGATGATCGAGACGGCCATGCGCAACGGCTTCCACCTCTTCGAGTGGACGCACAAGCGTTTCGACGGCAAGGAGTTCGTCGCCGATGTGCTGCTGACCCGGGTGGATTCGGGCGGCAAGGCCTTCCTGCGGTCCATGATACGGGACGCCACCGAGCGCAAGCAGGGCGAGGTGGCCCTGCGCGAGAGCGGGCAACGGCTCGACATCGCCCTGCAGGCCGCGCGCATGGGCGTCTGGAACTCGGATGCCCGGGCGGACCGGCTGGTCTTCGACGCCCAGGCCTGTCGGCTGCTCGGGCTCGACTTCGGCCGGTTCTCCGGGACCGCGGAGGAGTTCTTCAGCGCCGTGCATCCGGAGGACCGGGCGGTGATCCGCGTCGCTTTAGCGGTCGCGCAGCATGGCGCGCCGTATGAGGCCGAGTACCGGGTGGTTTGGCCGGATGGGAGCATCCATCAACTCGGCTCCCGCGGCCGGCTGCAGCAAGACGAGGCGGGTCGTCCCGTGCGGGTCAACGGCGTCATCTGGGATGTCACCGAGCGCAAGCAGGCAGAGGTTGCGCTGCACCGTTTAAATCGGGAACTGCGGATCCTCAACAAATGCAACGAGGCCCTGGTGCGGGCCGAGGACGAGCAGTCCCTGCTCAAAGACATCTGCCGCATCGTTTGCGACCATGCGGGCTACCACATGGCCTGGGTGGGATATGCCGAGAACGATGCCGCTAAGACCGTGCGCCCTGCCGCTTGCGCCGGGGACGAGCACGGGTTTATCGAACGGTTGCGGGTCACCTGGGCTGACACGGACCGGGGGCGCGGCCCCAGCGGAATCGCCATCCGGAGCGGGAATACCGTCTGCATCCCGGATTTCGCCACCGACCCCGCAACCGCCCCGTGGCATGCCAGCGCCTTGCAGAGCGGGATCCGCTCCAGCGTCGGCCTTCCCCTCAAGGACGAAAAAGCGAACACATTCGGCGCTCTCACGATCTATTCCACGGAACCCAACGCCTTCCTCCCGGATGGAACACGGCTCCTGGAGGAACTGGCGGGCGATTTGGCATTCGGTATCATGGCCCTGCGCGCCCGCATCGAGCGCAAACGGGCGGAGGCGGCGCTTCAAGAGAGCGAGTTGCGTTTCCGGAGCCTCGTGGAGCTGTCCCCCGAAGGCATCTTCGTGCAAAGCGGGGGCCGCTTCACCTACCTCAATCTCGCCGCATGCAGGCTCTTCGGGGTCCTGCGGGAGGAGGATCTGCTCGGCCAGGAATTCGTGGATCGGATCGCGCCAGATTACCGCGACCTGGTCCGGGAGCGCATTCAGTTTCAACTGGAGACGGGCAAGCCCGCGCCCCTCAGGGAACTGCACTTCCTCCGTATGGACCTGTCGAGGATCGCGGTCGAGACCACTGCGGTCCCTATCCATTATCAAGGCCAGGACGCTCACCTCGTCTTCTTGCACGACATCACCGAGCGCAAGCAGGCCGCGGCTGAGCGGGAGAGACTGCAGGCGCAGCTCGCGCAGTCCCAGAGGATGGAGTCCGTGGGGCGCCTGGCCGGAGGGGTGGCGCATGACTTCAACAACCTCCTGACCGCCATCAAAGGCTACGGCGAGTTCGTCCTCGGCGCCCTGACCCCCGATGATCCCAGATGGGCGGATGTGGCCGAGATCCTCGGCGCCGCGGATCGGGCCGCGGCCCTCACCCGGCAGCTCCTCGCGTTCAGCCGGCGCCAGATACTGTCGCCCGAGGTGGTCGACATCAACGGCGTTGTCGACGGCATAGCCAAGATGATCAGGCGTCTCATCGGAGAAGACATGCGCTTGGTCATCAACTTGGCGCCGGCGGCATGCCTGGCCAAGGTCGATTCCGGACAGATAGAGCAGGTCGTCATGAACCTGGCGATCAATGCGCGCGACGCCATGCCGGATGGTGGCGTGATCACCCTGGAGACGAGCCTCGCGGCCTTGGACGATGAGTTCTTTTTGGAGCACCCGGATCTTCAGTGCGGGCCTCTGGTGTGCCTGAGCGTGCGTGATACGGGGTGCGGCATGACCGAGGAGGTCAAGAGGCACATCTTCGAACCGTTTTACACCACCAAGCAGGAGGGGAAGGGCACGGGCCTGGGGCTCTCCATGGTTTTCGGGATCATCAAGCAAAGCGGCGGCGAGATCGAGGTGGAGAGCGCGCCGGACAGCGGCTCGACTTTCCGGGTCTATTTCCCGCAGATACGGACGGAAGAACCCATGGCTCAGGCTGAGGGTAAGGATCCGAATAAGGGGAGTCCGGTCCGAGGTCGTGAGACCGTCCTGCTGGTCGAGGACGAGGGCATCCTCCGCCGTCTTGGGGAACGCGGTCTCGCCGCGAACGGATACACGGTCTTGACCGCCGCCAGCGGAGGCGAGGCGTTGTCAGCGCTGGAGCGGCACGGCCAGCCCGTGGACCTGCTGATCACGGACGTGGTGATGCCTCTCATGAACGGCCGCGAATTGGCCAAAGAGGTCGAGCGCAGGAAGATGGCCCGCAGGACGCTTTATATGTCCGGTTACACGGACAGCGCCATCGTGCGGCACGGTGTCCTGGAGCCCGGCGTGGCTTTTCTCTACAAGCCCTTCTCCCCCCAAATCCTGCTGAGCAAGATCCGCGAAGTGCTTGATGGCCCTGCTGACCAGGCCAAGGCCTAGCGCGCAGGAGCGCCTTGCCGGCGCTGCCCTAGCGTAGGATGTCGACCAAGGACGAGAGCATCTCGGCGCGGTCGGCCTGGGACTGCTCCCGGTAGATGGGGATGAGGTTGCGCAGCATCCGGATGAGGATGTCGCGCGTGCCGGCCGCGGCCATGTGCTCGGGGCGGAACACGCGGCCGCCGCACTCCACCGTCTTCTGGACCTCGGACAGGTTCATGAGCTTGCCGCCGTTGTAGGCATCGAGATAGCAGACGTTCCGGCCCAAGCGCAGCCCCACCAGGAAATGCCCGGGGACCGCCACGCCGAGGGCCGGCAGGCCCAGCCTCCGGGCGAGGAGCAGGTAGAGGACCGAGAGGCTCACCGGGATGCCGAGGCGGTTGTCGATGACGCGGTTCAGGTAGGAGTTGTCCGGGTCATAGTAGCGCTTCTCGTTTCCGTGGAAGCCCAGGACCGAGAAGAGCAGATGGTTGAGGCGCTGCATGGCCGGCTCCGTGCCCGAGCCGGGAGGCAGCTCACGGCGGACCTGCTGCGCCATCTCGTTGAGCCGCGCGTGATACGCCGCGTAGTCCAAGTCGGGGTGGCCGAACCGGGCGATGAGCCAGGCCCCCTGCTCTAGGTCCGGGTCCGGGGCGGCGGCCAGCTCGCGGAATTCTTGCCTTAGGCCGTGGAAGCGCAGCCGGCGGGACAGGGCGTCCGCCCGGGACGCGAGATCCGGGCCGGAGTTCTCGCGCAGCTCTTCGAGCAACGGGATGGCCGGCGCTCCAACCTCGAGGATGCGTTTCTGGACGGCGTCCAGGTTCCCCGGGTCCTCGTCGTCCAAGAGGGACACCAAGCTGCGGAGTTCGGTTGCGGCAAGCGCTGCGGGGCTCATCTGATTATGTCTAACTCCCAGTCGCTCCGGGGGACTGGCGGGGATCGTTGCTGCTGCGCCGCAGCACGCTCGCGACGCGAGCCCGCAGATCATTGAGTTCGAAAGGCTTGGCGATATAGTCGTCCGCGCCCATATCCAGCCCTGCGACCTCGGAGGCCGTGTCGTTGCAGCCGGTCAGCATGATGATCGGGATGGAACGAGTGCCGGCCTGACTGCGCAGTTCGCGCAGGACGGCCCACCCGTCTTTGCGGGGCATTTTGACGTCGAGCACCACGAGGTCCGGGCGGACCTTGGCGATGACTTCCAATGCCTCGACCCCGTCGCAGGCGGCCATCACTTCGCAGGACATCTCAGCGAGGGCTCGGGCCATGAGCTTGCGGACCGGGGCCTCGTCGTCTACCAGCAGTATTATTTGCTTCATAAAGTTAGCCTAAATTCCCTGAATCCCTGTTGATATCATGCCCTACCCCGGTTGTCTTCCGTTTAATCCGGGCTTAAGTTTTGCTTAAATCCCGGCGACAAGGCCTTTAAGCCGCTATGGTAGAATGGATTCGGCAAGATGCTCGGTGGCCGGGCCGCGTCGCGGCCCTACAGGACGGAGGGCAGTTTCAGCGCTGTCAGGATGAACTGGATGCCCACGGCGGCCAGGAGCAGGCCCATCAGCCGGGACATGATGCTCATGGCGATGGGGCTCAGCCGCTTGGACCCGCGCGCCGCGACATAGAGGACGACATAGCTCGCGGCCGCCACCGCCGCGATGCTGGCGTAGAAGATGATGTGGAAGGGCCAGGATTGCGCCTTGTGCGCCAGGACGATGGCGGTCGTGATGGCGCCCGGACCCGCGAGCATGGGGATGGCCAGCGGCGTGATGGCGATGTCGGCTTTGCCCATGCCCGCCTCGGTCTCTTCCGTCGTTTCCTTAAGAGGCGAGCGTTTGGCGCGCAGCATGTCCAGCGCCGTCAGCAACACGATGAGCCCTCCGGCGACCTGGAAGGCGGGCATGGTGATGCCCAGGAAACGGAAGATCGCGGGCCCGATCGCGGCGAAGACGGCCAGGACGAGGCCGGCGGTCACGCAGGCGACCAAGGCCATGCGCTGGCGCTCCGAGACCGTGTCCTGGGTGGTCATGGCCAGGAAGGCGGGGAGCGCGGCCAAGGGGTCTACGATGGCGAAAAGCGAGCCGAAGGCCAGCAGGAAGTATTGGAGCATGGGGTTTCTTTGAGTATTATATCTTACTCTATCCCAGCGCGAAGGAAAAAGATGCTATGGAACCTTTAGAATATACGGTCGCCCGCCACGAGTTCTTCCAGGACTTCAAGCCGCAGCACCTGAAGATATTCCAGGATTGCGTCAGCGACGCCCACTACGGCCGCGACCAGTACATCCTGCGCCAGGGCCAGGGCGCGGAGCGCTTCTTCATCATCCGCAAAGGCGAGGTCCGCCTCGAACTGCTCACCCCGGAGTACGGCTCGCTGCCCATCCAGACCGTGGGGCCCGGCGAGATCGTGGGCTGGTCGTGGATCATCCCCCCCTACCTGTCAACCTTCGACGCCCGCGCCGTTGACCGCCTCCATGTCATCGTCTTCGACGCGAGCGCGCTGCGCCGCAAGTGCGAGCAGGACTTCGAGCTCGGCTACCGGGTCCTGCAGAAGTTCACGGCGGCGCTGACCGCCCGCTTCGACGCGGTCCGGGCCAAGCTCATCGAGTGCCACATCCGCCAGGAGCGCGGCTACTGAGCGCCTGCGCCGCCTCGCCATGAATCCCTACCTCGTCTTGGTCCTTGCCGTCCTGCTGGCGGAATACGCCCTCACCGCCGGGGCCGACTGGCTCAACGTGCGCGGCCTCCAGACTGGACTGCCCGATGAGTTCAAGGACGCCTACAACTCGGCCAAATACGCCCGGTCGCAGAGCTATCTCCGGGACACGACCAGGCTGTCCCTCGTCGTAAGCTCCTTGATGACCGCCCTGACGCTCGGCTTCATCCTTGCGGGCGGCTTCGGCGGGCTCGACCGCATCGCCCGGAGCGCCGGCTTCGGCGAGATCGGGACCGGGCTGGTCTTTGCGGCGCTGTTCCTTTTCTCCTGGCACCTTTTGCACATCCCGTTTTCGGCCTACGGCACCTTCGTGGTCGAGGAGAGGTACGGCTTCAACAAGACCACGCCCCGCACCTTCGTCCTGGACATCCTGAAGGCCTGGGCTTTGGGCGCGGTCCTCGGGGCGCCGATGCTGGCCGCGATCCTTTGGTTCTTTGGCCGGATGGGCGCGCCGGCCTGGCTTTACTGCTGGGCCGCTGTCACCGTCGTGCAGCTTTTGTTGAGCGCCATCGCGCCCGTGCTCATCATGCCCCTCTTCAACAAGTTCCCCCCCTTGGCCGAGGGCGAACTGCGCTCCGCCATCGAGGCCTACGCGCGGTCCCAGGGCCTGGCGATGCGCGGCATATCCGTCATGGACGGCTCGCGCCGCTCCGGCAAGAGCAACGCCTTCTTCACCGGCTTCGGCCGGTTCCGGCGGCTGGTTTTGCTGGACACCTTGATCGCCCGGCATACCGTGCCGGAACTGCTGGCCGTCCTGGCGCACGAGGTGGGACACTATAAGCAGAGGCACATCCCCAAGTCCGTGGTCCTCCATATCGGCATCACGGGCGTCGAGCTTTTCCTGCTCTCGTTTTTCATCGGCAGCGCGCCGCTGGCCCAGGCCTTCGGGCTCCCGCAGCCGCGCCTCTACGCGGGGCTGTTCTTTTTCGGATTTTTGTTCGCGCCGATCTCCCTCTGCCTGTCGGTGGCGTCGCACGCCCTGTCGCGGCGCTGGGAGTTCGCGGCCGATGCCTTTGCCCGGCGCACCGCGGACGCGGAAGCCCTCATCGCCGCGCTTAAGAGGCTCAGCGTGGACAACCTCTCCAACCTCACCCCGCACCCGTTCAAAGTCCTGCTCGCCTACAGCCACCCGCCGATTTTGCAGAGGCTGCGCGCGCTTGGTCAGGACGCAGGCAAGCGGAACTCCGGTTGGAACTTTCACAGGGGTCCCTCGTATAATAAGTAGGGAGGGCAGGAAAGACGCCAGGGCAGTCCAGGCGTCAAATGGTATAATCATTCCGCAATTTCCTGCGCCAGGATCGATGAATCCACCTGACAAGAAGCCGTATGTCGAGTACCTGAACGCAGTGCTGCCGCGGCCTCGGCCGCGCGCAGGCGCGCCGCTGGCCCTGGACCTCTTCGCAGGCTGCGGCGGGCTAGCCCTCGGCTTTGAAGTTGCCGGTTTCCGGACCATCGGCTTCGAGATGGATGCCGACGCCTGCCGGACTTATAACAAGAACCTTCACGGCGAATGCCGCCAAGTTTTCCTGGAACCGGGCCAGGATCTCGCCGATGGGCCCGATATCATCATCGGCGGCCCCCCCTGCCAGCCCTTCAGCGTGGGCGGGCTCCAGGAAGGCTCGAAGGACAGCCGCAACGGGTTTCCGGTCTTTATCGACGCCGTGACGCGGTACCGGCCGAGGCTTGCGCTTTTCGAGAATGTGCGCGGCATGCTCTACGCCAACAAGCCCTATCTGGAGAAGATCATCGCTCAGCTGGAGCGGCTGGGCTACCATGTCGAAGAGAAGCTGCACAACGCGGGGCACTACGGCACGCCTCAACGACGGGAGCGTTTGGTCGTCGTGGCGCACAAGGGCGGCTGGGAGTTTCCGAAGTCGGAGCCCTTCGGTTATACGGCGGGTGACGCGATCGGCGATATGCTCGGCTCGCTCCCGGAGAATCCGAAGTTCCTGACGGCCAGCATGGACACCTATGTGGCCAAGTACGAGCGCGCCTCCAAGTGCGCCCGCCCGCGCGACCTTCATCTTGACCAGTCGAGCCGCACGGTGACCTGCCGCAACCTCAACGGCGCCACCGGGGACATGTTGCGGGTCCGGCTTGAGGATGGCCGTCGCCGCCGCCTGACGGTGCGCGAAGGGGCCCGGCTTCAGAGCTTCCCGGACTGGTTCGAGTTCGAGGGCGCCGAGGGTAGCCAGTACAATCAGGTCGGCAATGCCGTCCCTCCGCTGTTGGCGTGGGCCCTGGGCCGGGCCGTGGCACGGTATCTCGATTTGTCCGATTCGGAGCGCGCCGTCTCGCGACGCGCGGGCCGGCAGCTGGCGTTGCTGGAACATGCCTAAGAAATCGGCGGCCGAGGTTCGTGTCGATGAGGCGCTCCAAATCCTTGAGGCAATCGGTTTCCCCCTCTCGCTCAAGACGCCGGAAATGCAGAGGCGGCTTGCCCGCATCCTGCTCGGCGTCTGCAAGCTGACACCCAAGGACGCTTGGTCTGCAACCGCCGTGTGGGAAGGCGCCGGTTCCTGGTGTCCGCGCAGCCGCGAGATCATCCCCTTCGTGAACAAGCACTATGGCGAGGATATCAAGGACAGCTCTTATGACGATGTTCGCAGGAAGAACCTGGATTTCCTGGTCGCCTCGGGCTTGGTTTTGAGGAGCCCCGGACGCCCGAATGCAGCCACCAACGACAGCACGCGGGGTTATGCGGTCAATCCGGCGGCCGCGGACCTTTTCCGCAAGGCCGGCATGCCGGCCTGGAAGAAGGCCTTGGCGGCGTTCTGCGAAGTCCATCCCCGCTTGGACGATAAGCTGCTCCGGAAGCGCGAATTGAAAAAGATGCCCGTCGTCCTGCCGGATGGCGTTTCCATCGATCTCAGCGCCGGCAGCCACAACCAGATTCAGAAGGCCATCATCGAGGAGTTCCTGCCCCGGTTCGTCCCCGGCGCCGAGGTGCTCTACCTGGGCGATGCTTCGCAAAAGACCGTTTTCATCAAAGAGGCCCGGCTCAAGGAGCTGGATTTCTTCGAGCTGTCGCATGACCGCCTGCCCGACGTGGTCGCATACGACCCGAAGCGGAAGTGGGTATTCCTCATCGAGGCGGTCCATTCCTCGAACCCGGTTTCGCACCTCCGGCATTACCAGCTCGAACAGCTCGCCGCCAAGTGCACTGCCGGCATTGTTTTTGTGAGCGCCTTTCAAGACCGAAAGACCTTCGCCAAGTGGGTCGGCGAGATAAGCTGGGAGACGGAGGTCTGGCTGGCCGAGTCTCCCGACCACATGATTCACTTCAACGGCGACAAGTTCCTCGGACCGCACCAGAAGCAGACGGCTTGATGGCTGACTTCTTGTCCAAAAAGCAGCGCACGCTGCTGATGTCGCGCATCCGCAGGGCAAATAGGAATCTGCGTAAAGTCGGCTGGCAGGTTGTCCGAATAGCGGCTATCGGCTGATTCGACTGTATGCGGTAGACTGGACCAGTCCGCCGCTCTCAGCCGCGCTTGGCGTCGAGCTCTTCCCAACGGGCGAACATCGCGGAAATCTTCGCGCGGGCGGCGTCGAGGCTCTCCTGGCGCCGGTGCAGTTCGGCGGCGTCGGTGGCGACTTCGGGGTCTTCCAGCGTCAGGCGGACCGCCTCGGCGCGGGCCTCGGCCTCGTGGATGCGGGCCTCCATGCTCCGGAGCTCCTTGAGCTCCTTGCCGCTCAGGGCGTTTGCGGCGGCCGGCGCGGCGGCGGCGGGATCGGCGGCGGGGCCGGCTTCCTGCTGGCGCTCGCGCCAGGCCTCCCATTGCGAGAGGTCGGCGAAGAAATGGGCGTCGCCCCGCCCGTCGAGGGCCAGCAGGCGCTGGCTGACCCGGTCCAGGAGGTAGCGGTCGTGGGTCACCAGCACCAGGGCGCCGGAGAAATCCAGCATGCTGGTCTCCAGGACTTCCAGCGAGCGGAGGTCGAGGTCGTTGGTGGGCTCGTCGAGGAGCAGGAGGTCGGCGGGCTGGAGCATGAGCCGGGCGATGAGTACCCGGGACTGCTCGCCGCCGGAGAGCCGGCGCAGCGGCAGTTCAAGCTGCTCCTGCCGGAAGAGGAACCGCGCCGCCCAGCCGCGCACATGGATGCGGTTGCCCTGGTATTCGACATGGTCGCCGATCGGGCAGAGCGCTGCGCGCAGGCTGAGGTCGAGGTCGAGCCGGCCGCGCTGCTGGTCGAAGGTCACGACGCGCAGGTCCTCGGCCTGGCGGACCGTGCCTGAATCCGGAGCCAGCTCTCCGCAGAGGAGCTTGAGCAGGGTGGTCTTCCCGCTGCCGTTTTCGCCCAGCAGGCCGAGCTTGTCGCCCGGCCCCAAAGTGAGGTCCAGCGGGCCGAAGAGCTTGCGGCCGCCCAGGCTTTTGGCGGCGGCGACCGTCTCTACGAGGCGCTTGGTCCGGCGCTGGCTGGCCGAGAAATCAATTTCAGCGGCCCGCCCCTGGGCGTTGCGGTATTTGAGCTCGGCCAGCTCGCCTATGAGGTCTCCGGCCCGGTCTATGCGGGCCTGCTGCTTGGTGGTCCGGGCCTTGGGCCCCCGGCGCAGCCAGGCGATCTCGCCGCGCACGATGTTGCGCACGGAGTCCTCGCGCGCCGCCTGGGCGCTGAAGAGGGCCTCGCGGTTCTCCAGGAACCGGCTGTAGTTGCCGACGCTGCTGAAGTGGCCTTCCGGGTAGCGCTTGTCGAGCTCGATGACCCGGTTGGTGACCCGCTCCAGGAAGCGGCGGTCGTGGGTGACCACCAGGAAAGAGAAGCGCAGCCCGGAAAGGAACCGCTCCAGCCAGAGCACGCCTTCCAGGTCGAGGTGGTTGGTCGGCTCGTCGAGGAGCAGGAGGTCCGGCTCGCGCGCGACCTGGGCGAGTATGCTCAGCCGCTTGCGCCAGCCGCCGGAAAGCTCGCCGACCGGGCGCTCGGGGTTCGTGAAGCCGGCCTGGAGCAGGCCCGCCTCTATGCGTTGGTCGGCCTCGTAGTCCGGCAGGCCGAGGCCTTCCAGGGCGCCGGCCAGCTCTTCGCGGACGCTGCGGCCCGCGCCGGCGTCGTCGCTGGCGCCGTCCTGCTGGGCCAGCAGGCCCACGCGCAGGCCGCGCCGCACGGACAGCAGTCCGCCGTCGGGGTCGTCGAGGCCGGCGAGTATCCGGAGCAGGGTGGACTTCCCGGTCCCGTTGGGGCCGATGAGGCCGGTGCGCTCGCCTTCGGCCAGGCCGAAGGTGAGGCTTTCGAAGAGCGGACGGGGGCCGAAGCTTTTGGAAAGGCTTTGACAGCTAAGAAGGATGGCCATGGCGGAGTGTGGTGTGGAAATACAAAACCCCCTTTCGGGGGTCAAGATCCTGCTGATCGTTCAGCTTCGGAAACTGCCTGGAGCAGTATATCATATCGCCGGAGGCCATTTGGTATGATGTCTTTTCCGCCTGGGCCCGGCCTGGGCGGGCACCCGCCAGCCACTCTTGGAGGATCCGATGCCCGGTGACTACATAGGCCGCATAGCGGCGGAACTTTCCCTCAGGCCCCAGGGCGTCAAGGCCACGATAGCGCTGCTGGATGCCGACGCCACCGTTCCTTTTATAGCCCGGTATCGCAAGGAGGCCACGGGCGGATTCGACGAGGTGGCCATCACCCAGGTCCGCGACCGGCTGGCCCAGTTCCAGGAACTCGACGCCAGGAGGGCCGCCATCCTCAAGTCCCTGGAGGAAAGAAACCTCCTAACCGACGAGCTTAAAGCCAAGGTCGCCTCCGCCGAGACATTGTCCCAACTGGAAGACATCTACCTCCCCTATCGGCCCAAGAGGCGCACCAAAGCCGCCATCGCCCGGGAAAAGGGACTTGAGCCGCTGGCCGACGCGCTCTTCGCCCAGGGCCAGGATGACCCTTTCCGGCTGGCGGCGGCCTTCGTCAGCGAGGAGAAAGGCGTCAAGGACGCCGACGCGGCCCTGGCCGGAGCGCGGGACATCATCGCCGAGAGGGTCAGCGAGGACGAGGGCGCCCGCGTGCTGCTGCGCGGTCTCTACTTCTCCAAAGGCTTCTTCCATTCCACCGTGCTGACGGGCAAGGAGGCGGAGGGCGTCAAGTTCAAGGACTATTTCGACTGGAAGGAGCTCGCGGCCAAGGCCCCCTCCCATCGCATACTCGCCATGCGCCGAGGGGAAAAGGAAGGCTTCCTCATCATGCGCATCACGGTCGCGGCCGCCGAAGCCCTGGCTTTGCTGGAGCCGCTCTTTGTCAAAGGCCGGGGCCCCTGCGCCCCGCAGGTCAGCCAGGCTGTGGCCGACGGTTATCAGCGCCTGCTCGCCCCGGCCATGGAAACGGAAGTGCGCCTGGAGACCAAGAAGCGGGCCGAGCGCGAAGCGATCCTCGTCTTTGCCAGGAACCTGCGGGAGATACTCATGTCCTCCCCCCTCGGGCATAAGAACCTCATGGCCCTGGACCCTGGTTTTCGGACTGGCTGCAAGCTGGTCTGCCTGGACCGCCAGGGCAAGCTCTTCTGCGACGATGTCATCCATCCGCACACCGGAGCCGGCGGGCAGGCGGAGGCCGCGCTCACCGTGCGCCGGCTGTGCCGGGAGCGTGCGACCGAGGTCATCGCCATCGGCAACGGCACCGCGGGCCGGGAGACGGAGGCGTTCGTCAATAGCCTTCAGCTGGAGGGCGTGGCGGTGGTCATGGTCAACGAGAGCGGGGCTTCGGTCTACTCCGCGTCGGAGGTGGCGCGCGAGGAGTTCGCGGACAAGGACATCACCGTGCGGGGCGCCGTCTCCATAGGGCGGCGCCTCATGGACCCTCTGGCCGAGCTGGTCAAGATCGATCCCAAGTCCATCGGCGTTGGGCAGTATCAGCACGATGTGGACCAGGGCGAGCTCAAGAAGAGCCTGGACGACACGGTGATCAGCTGCGTCAACAGCGTGGGCGTGGAGGTCAACACGGCCAGCAAGGAGCTGTTGACCTATGTCTCGGGGCTCGGCCCGGTCTTGGCCAAGAATATCGTGGAGTTCCGCGACGCCCAAGGGGCCTTCGCCTCGCGTGCGGCATTAAAGAAGGTTCCGCGGCTCGGGCCCAAGGCCTTTGAGCAGTCCGCGGGGTTCCTGCGCATCGGGGAAGGCAAGAACCCCCTGGATTCCAGCGCCGTGCATCCGGAGCGCTACGGGATCGTGGAACAGATGGCCGAAGACCTGGGCTGCAGCGTCAAGGACCTCATGGCCGACGCCGGCCTGAGGTCGCGGATCGTTGTCTCGAAATATGTCTCGGCGGATGTCGGCGAGCCCACCCTCAAGGACATCGTGGCCGAGCTGGCCAAGCCGGGCCGCGACCCGCGCGAGCGCTTCGAGGCCTTCAGTTTCGCGGATGTGCGGAAGTTCGAAGATGTCAAGCCGGGCATGAAGCTGCCGGGGATCGTGACCAATGTGGCGGCCTTCGGGGCCTTCGTCGACATCGGCGTGCACCAGGACGGCCTCGTCCATGTCAGCGAGCTGGCCGACAGCTTCGTCGCGGACCCCCACGCCGTGGTCAAGGTTCGCCAGAAGGTGATCGTCACGGTGCTCGACATCGACCCGGAGCGCAAGAGGATCGCCCTGTCTCTCAAGAGCAAGCCGGTCATCGGCCCCCGGGAGAGCCGCCGGTCCGCTCCTCCCGAACGCGGGCCCCGGCCGGAGCGCCAGAAGGACCGCGCGCCGCGCCAGGAGGCCAAGCCTCTGTCCGTCATGGCCGAGGCGCTGAAGGACATGATGCGGCGGCGGGCGTCTTCTTGAGCGCCGGGGTCTAGATCCCGCCGACGCTGACGCTTTTGACCAAGGTCGGTCCGGCGGCCAGGAAATCCTCCGTCCGGCGCCGGGCGGTTGCCAGGTCGGGCGCGCCCTGTGCCGCCTTGAAGAAGGTGTGCCCGAACAGGAAATTGCGCGCGAAATACGGCGCGATGACCTTGAGCCTGGCCAGGGCCTTGGCCGCGTCGAAATCTTCGGCGATATAGTCGCACAGCTGGCGCCAGACCGCGAGGTGGTCCACGCGCAGGCCGGGGTTTTTCCAGCGCGCGAAGACCCAGGGGCAGGCCGCCGCCATGCGCCCGATCATCACCCCGGCGGCCGGGGCCAGATGTGCGGCGTGCTCGCGGAGGTCTTCCGGGCCGCGGATGTCTCCGCTGGCGATGATGGGCAGGCGCGCCTTCTGGGCCAGCTCGCCGTAGAGGTCGTGGCGGGCGCTGCGCTTGAATTTCTCCTCGAAGAAGCGGGGATGGACCGTCAGGGCGTCGGCGCCTTCGCCGGCGATCAGGTCCAGCCGCTCCTCCAGTTGGCCGCGCCAGCCCTCGTCCTGACGACCTAGGCGGATCTTGACGGTGAGCGGCCCGGCGAAGCTGCGGCGCATCACGCGCAGGACCTCGCGCAGACGGGGCGCGTCGTGGAAAAGGTCGGACCCGCAGCCCTGGCGCACCGCGGGAAAGGCCGCGCAGGCCGCGTTGAGGTCGAGGCCGTCGGGCCGTAGCGGGGAGAGGCGCTCTATGATTTCGGGCAGGCGGACGGTGTCTGAGGCCATCAGCTGATAGATGAGCTTGCCCTCGCCGGGGCGGCGCTTGAGGCAGGGGGAGCGCTCCAGGTCCTCGCGCAGGATCATCCGGGAGGAAAGCATCTCCGTGAACAGCGCTCCGTAGCCGCCGAACCCGGCGAGCAGGCGGCGAAAGGCGCTGTGCGTGATCGCGGCCATGGGCGCGCAGAACAGCGGCGGGTCGAACACCACGCCGCGTAGGACCAGCGGCGCGAGCCGAGGCGCATCATCTGTCTGGGAGGATGACTGGTCTGTTTCCACGAGGGGTTTTGGCAGCGGCCGCGTTGCGCTATGTTATCATACTCGAATGTCCCCGCCGGCCATGTCTGCCTCCTGCCGGCGCGCCATGTGGTCCCAGTTCCTTGGCTTTGGCATGGACGCCTACGACATGGCCATGGTCGTGGTCCTGGCTCCGGTCCTCGCCAAGACTTTCGGCGCTCCCGGCCTCAGTTCCGCCGGGCGGTTTTTGATGGTGGCCATGCTCTACGCGGCCACCGCGGCGGCCCGGCCCTTGGGCGCGCTCCTCTTCGGCCACCTCGCCGACCGCTGGGGCCGGCGTTCCTTGCTCATCGTCACCATGGCCGGCGTCGGCGTGCTCTCCGCCGCCTGCGCCTTCGTCCCTTCGCCGGCCCGCATCGGGCTGACCGCCGCCTTCACTTTGTTCATGGCGCTGCGCGTCGTCATGGGCTGCTTCTTCGGGGGCGAATACGCCGTGGGCCACGCCTTCGCCATCGAGCACGCGCCGGCCGCGCGCCGCGGCGCCGTGGGCGGTTTTATCCAGTCGGGCTTTCCCCTGGGCTATGCCGCGGCCTCGTTCATGGTCCTGGGCGCCAGCCTTCTCATGGGCGAGCAGGCCATGCAGGATTACGGCTGGAGGCTGATGTTCGCCACCGGCATCGCGCCGGTGGCCTTCGCCTTGTACATAAGGAAGTCGCTCGACGAGTCTCCTGTCTTTGCCGCGGCCCAGAGCCGCGATCCTGCCGCCGCGCCGCCGCTGTTGGCCGTTCTGCGGCCGCCGGCCCTGCGGCCATTCCTGCAGGTCTTCGCCTTCATGACCGGGCTGTTCCTGACCGACTACGCGGTCTACCAGTTCCTCCCCGCCATCCTGCAGGGCCCCGGGAAATTCGACCTGGTGCGCTATACCTTCATCTACGGCTTCGCCCTGCTCTGCGCCTTTGTGGGCTACAACCTCTATGGCCGGCTGTCGGACCGCTGGGGGCGGCGCAAGATGACCATGTGGTATTGCCTCGGCGTCGCCCTTTTAGGCGTGCCGCTCTACAAATTGCTGATCTACGCCGCCTCAACCCGGAGCCTGGGCTTGGCCTTGGCCGCCGCGGTCATGGCCGCTGGCTTCAAGCTGGCCTGGGGCATCGTGCCCGCCTATCTTTCCGAGATGTTCCCCACCCGGACCCGCTCCTGCGGGGTCGGCCTCGGCTATTCCGCGGGCGCCTTGGTCGGAGGCGGCTGCATCGTCCCTTTGGTGGGCCTGCTCCATAGTCTGCCGGCCGTCACGGCGATAGAGGGCGGCCAGGAACTGTGGCTTTCAGCTTCATGCGCCCTGACTTTGGGCGCGGTCATCACTTTTTTGAGCTTGCTGGGGAGCCCCGAGACCAAGGATGTGGATCTTAAGTCCCCCCCTCTGTAATCCCCGCGTCGCAGGCTCCCGGGCCGCCCCAAGCCCACTTCTCCAAAATAAATATTTATAATATGCAAAGTTGGCAATAGGGAATATCCTTAGTTTTATATTCTAAAAACCTTGGATTGGGCTGTGTCCCTGGCGCTGCAACTTGTCGAGGAGGCCGCAAACCATGAAGAAAAACGGCGTGATACTGCTGGTGGCCGCCGTGGGCCTATTCGTAACGCCGTTGCTCGCCTGGTCTGGCGAGGCCGCTGTCGACGCATTGGCGGTCAGCCTGCGTCAGGTGGAGCAGTATAATTTTTCCATACATATCCTCGCCATGCTCTTGGTCGGCTTTGGATTTCTGATGGTCTTCGTCAAGAAATATGGATATAGCGCCACGACCGGGACATTCCTCATCGTAGCCACGGGTCTGCCGTTATATCTGTTCTTGCGATCTACCGGCGTGATTTCTATCGAGGCGATTGCTCCGGATAATATCGCCGTCCTCCTGTTGGCCGAATTCGCGGCGGCCGCGGCCCTGATCGCCATGGGCGCCGTCCTGGGGCGTCTGCGGGTCTATCAATATGCCCTGGTCGGCGCCTTTGCCGTCGCCGGATATATGGTCAATGAATGGCTGGTCCTGGACGGCGGACTGGGGATAACCAAGGGATTCGTGGATGCGGCTGGGTCCATCGTCATCCATTCTTTTGGCGCCTATTTCGGGATCGGCCTCGCGTTGGCTCTGACCAGCCAAGCCAGCCGGAGCCAGGCCATCGCCAGCGACGCCACATCGGATCGGTTTGCCATGCTGGGCTCCATGGTGCTGTGGGTTTTCTGGCCGAGTTTCTGCAGCGCCGTAGTGCCGCACGAACAGATGCCCACGACCGCCATCAACACCATCCTCGCGTTATGCGGCGCGACGGTGATGACCTGCGCGACCAGCATGCTCCTGCGTAAAGGCAAGGTTTCTATTTCCGACATGGCCAACGCCGCATTGGCCGGGGGCGTCGCGATCGGGGCGACATGCAATCGCGTATCCGCCTTGGGCGCTTTTGGCGTCGGGTTGGCGGCCGGCGCTCTCTGCGTGATCGGCTATGTGGTGATACAGCCCAGGATGCAATCCCTGCTGAAGATCGTCGATACCTGCGGCGTCCATAATCTGCATGGGATGCCGGGCCTGCTCGGTGGCGTTATCGCGGCATTCGTCGTGCCCGGCATAGCGAAAGCGCAGCTGAGCGGGATTGCCTTTACCGTGGTGTTCGCGCTCCTCAGCGGCGCTGCGGCGGGATACCTCATCCGGGCGACCGGGTCTAAAGCCGCCGTATATGAGGATGCCGACGAATTCGAAGGCGGATCTGCCGAAGTCGGCTGAGGCTGGCTCAGGTCCGGCTGCGGCGGCCACTCTGGGCGGGCGGGCTGCTTTAGTGTTAGAATCATCGCCGTGAGCGTCATCCTCGTCTTTACGCTGGCCCTCGTCGTCCTCCACTGCGCCGCAGTCGCGAAGAGCCGGGGCCACCTGCCCGGCGGCATCCTGCTCGCGGACATCGCCCTTGCCGTCGTCGCCGCATTCATCCTCAGCAGCGCCGCGGGCCTGCTGCTCGAGCTTGCCTGGTGGAAGGAGCTGGGCCAGGTCCGTACATTCTGGCGGTTCGTGAACATCGCTTGGCTGCCGCAGATCGCGGCCGGCCTGGCCGGCCTGCTGGTCTTCCTGGTTATCTTTTGGCAGGCGCGACGCCGCTGCGCGACGCCGCTTTCGCGCACGCGGCTTTTCTCCGTGGCCGGCGCGGCGCTGGCCGCGGCCGCGGGCCTGCTGGTCTCCATCGCCGTCGTCGATCCCTGGACCACGGCCCTCTGGTGGGGTTCCCGGGCCACCGGAGTCTACTCCGACCCGATCTTCCACCGCGACCTGGCTTTCTACTTCTTCCAGCTGCCCTTCTACCGGATGCTGCTCGGCTGGGCCGCGGGCCTTTGCGTCCTGGGCCTGGCGGTCCACCTGCTCACCTCGCTGCTGGGCGCCTCCGTGTTCTCCTTCATGGAGCGGCCGCACGAGCCCCTGCGGATCCATTCGCCCGCGCCCGCCGTCCTGCGGGAGATCTCCGGGACCGTGCGCCTGGGCGGCGTCCTGCTGCTGACGCTCCTTGCGGCCAATGCCTTCCTGGCGCGCTACGGCCTGCTTTTTTCCCAGCACCAGTTCCTTTACGGCGCGGACTATGTGGATGCGCGGCTGGGGCTGCCGTTGTGCTGGGCGCAGGCGGCGCTCGCCCTCGCCCTGGCCGCGCTCATGCTGGTCGCCCCGCGCCGGCGCTTCGTAGTCGAGGAGGGGCTGGGCATCTCCGATGCCGTAGTCCAGGCGCTGCCGGGCCGGGCCTGGGCGGCGGTGATCGGGGGCGTGCTGGCCCTTCTGATCGTGCCGAGCCTTTTGCAGTCGGCGCTGCGCGCGCTCTATGTGCAGCCTAACGAGCTGACGCTGGAGCGGCCCTATATCGAGCGCCACATCGAGGCAACCCTGGAGGCCTTCAACCTCGCGGGCAATGCGCGCGAGGAGCCTTTCACCCCGCGCGCGACCGAGACGCTCGACCTCGCCCGCCACCCCGATGTGGCCGAGAACATCCGGCTCTGGGACTGGGAGCCGTTCCGCGACAATGTGACCCAGCGCCAAGCCCTGCGCCCGTATTACGCCTTCCCCGAGGTGGACACCGACCGCTACCTGATCAAGGGGCGGATGCGGCAGGTGCTCATCGCGGCGCGCAGCCTGCACACGGACCTTTTTCCGGACAGCGCGCAGACCTGGGTCAACCTAAACATGCAGTACACGCACGGCTACGGCGCCGTGGCGGCGCTCGTCAATTCCGCGACGCCGGAGGGCGCCCCGGAGATGGCCTTGAGGGACGCGCCGCCGCAAAGCGCGCTGCCGGCCTTCAAGATCAACCGGCCGGAGCTTTACTTCGGCCCGGGCGCGGGCCGCGCCGTCTTCGTGGACACCAACCAGCAGGAGTTCGACTACCCGAAGGGCGACGACAACGCCTACACCACCTACCGGGGCTCGGCGGGCATCCCCATCGGCTCGACCTGGATGCGTCTGGCCGCCGCCATCGCCCGCGACGACTGGAATGTGCTCCTGACGCGCTACCTGACCAAGGACTCCCGGCTTCTGCTGCACCGGCAGATCCGGGAGCGGGTCCAGCGCCTAGCGCCCTTCCTGCGGCTCGACCAGGCCCCGTACCTGGTCAACGACGACTCGGGGCGGCTGTTCTGGATGCTCGACTGCTACACGGCTACGGACCAGTATCCGTACTCGCAGCCGGTCGGCGTGGGCGAGGAGTCGCTCAACTACATCCGCAACAGCGTGAAGGTGACGGTGGACGCCTACAACGGGACGGTCCATTTCTATGTTTTCGATGAAGCCGACCCGATCCTGGCCGCCTACCGGGGGCTTTTCCCCGACCTTTTCGATCCGCGCTCGGCCATGCCGCAGGACCTCCTGCGCCACATCCGCTATCCGGCGCTGATCTTCAATGCGCAGGCGCAGACCTACCGGACGTTCCACATGCGGGACCCGCAGGTCTTCTACAATAAAGAGGACCAGTGGGAAGTGGCCAAGCAGGTGGTGACGCAGGAAGCGGTGCGCTACACCGAGCCTTATTACGCGATGCTGCCGCTGCCGGGGCAGGCCAAGGCGGAGTTCGCCCTGATGCTTCCCTTCACGAGCCGCAACCGGGACAACCTGATCGCTTGGATCGCCGCGCGCTGCGATCCCGCCCACTACGGCGAGATCGTCTTCTACCGCCTGCCCAAGGAGCAGTTGATCTACGGGCCGCTGCAGGTGCAGAGCCGCATCGACCAGGACCGGGACATCAGCAAGGACCTGTCGCTCTGGAACCAGCAGGGCAGCCGCGTGGTGCGGGGCAGCACCTTGGTGTTCCCGGTGGACAACACCTTCCTGTATGTCGAGCCGATCTATATCCAGGCGACGCAGGCCAGGATGCCGGAGCTCAAGAAGATCGTGCTCGCCGTGGGCAACCGCCTGGTCTACGCCGACGATCTTGATACCGCGATCAAGCGGCTGGCCCGGCCGCCGGCTGCGCATGAGCAGGCATCCTTGGCCGTTGAGGCCGCCGAAGCTGCCCCCCTGGCGCGCGCTGGGGCGAAGCCTAGCGACTCATCTGCCCTGGCTTCGCTGCGCGCCCACCTCGACCGCTATCGCGAATTCACGGCGCAGGGCAGGCTGGCCGAGGCCGGGCGGGAGCTGGAAGCGATGCAGCAGGAGCTTAAGCGGCGGCCGTGAGAAGACGGGCGCCTAGGAGTCGCAGGCCCTCAGCCTACGAACAGGTGAAAGCAGTATAATAATTAAAATGATTCGTTTTCTTAAGACTGGCCTTCTTCTGATTTTATGCGTAGTCGCCGTTGAATGCTTGGTGCGCGGCTTTTTCGCTTATAGATTCAACGATCCGCAGTTGCTGTTTTATGCTATTCCCTTGGACAGCCTCGGGCCGCTCGCCAGCATTACCCCTGACCTGAGGATGGAGGGATATCGCAAATATTCCTTCAACCCCAGGAAAAAATATATGTTTTATCGTATGGATCGTCCTCTCTGAGGCCCTACTTCGCTCACATCAATCGCCAGGGGTTTCGCGGCAAGGAATTTGACCTTAAGAAAAAGCCTGGAGTCACAAGGGTCCTATGCCTTGGCGAATCGTCGACCTTCGGGGCTTTTGACCGGGATGACGAAACCTATCCTTATTTTCTGGAAAGCCGGTTGAACGGAGATTCGCGCAACCCAAAATATGAAGTCCTGAATTTAGGCGTCTCGAAATGCAACACGGATCATCTCAGGCACATGCTGACGCCGGAGATTCTGTCCTTGAATCCCGATATCGTCACTTACTATGGCGGGCTCAATGATATTGGGAATTTTGTTGGTCCCGGAACCAGGGAATTGGACTATCGCTCGCCGCTCTTGTTTGTAGATGTTTTTAGGAGCATCTTTTTTAATTATCAGGAAATGCTCCGCGCACGGACGTCGTTGTTCGATCTTCCCCAGGTGTTTCTCACTCGCGATCAATTCGAACCCGAGTTTAAAAGCAACCTTTTGTTTCTGGCGGATCGTTTTAAAAAACAAGGTGTCCGATTTATCGTGGTCACCCAGAAAATAGTCGAGGAGGACGTCGATACAAGACGGAAGAGCTATGCCGATTACTTCGCCGCCCTCTCGGCTTCTCGTAACCAAAGAAATTTTAGCGCCAGCGTTGCCAATAACATCGCCTATGCTCATTATCAACTGATGCGCGGGATGGCCTCTTATTCGAAAAATAATTTTATTTTGCTCGATGGGATCAGCGCTCTTGACGGCCATGCTGATTGCTTCGTCACCCATGTGCATCTGGCAAGTGCGTGCAATGCCATTTTGGCCGATTTAATAAAGCCGGAAATTCTGCGCCTGACGGCTCACTCCGGATCGCCGCGAAATAATCAGGCTGGTTTATAGCCCTATCTGCGGCCGGGTCCGCCAGAAAAGAGCCGCCGCGGCCAGGAACTGTGGATCTCAGCTTCCTGCGCCATGACCTTGGGCGCGGTCATCGCGTTCTTGAGCCTGCTGGGGAGCCCCGAGACCAAGGACGTGGACCTTCGGGCGCCGAGTTAAACGCCATCCATCGCGGGCGGTTTCTCCGTGAAGACGGTGATGCTCGCGGCCACGCCTTCCAGGCTATCCGCCACCTCGTTGGTGATCGGGTCGCCCTGGGCCTGGCCAGCTTGGTGGCCCCGCTCCGTTAAAATCCTTGTCTGGGTGAATCCCGCCTGGAGGATCGCCTCCAGGTATTTCGCCCGCGGCAAGGCCCCGGCGATGCAGGCCGTGTAGAGCCCTGCGTGGTCCTGCAGACCTGAGGGCAGCGGCCTGTCCAGCACGATGTCGCTGACGACCATCCTGCCGCCGGGCCGCAGCACGCGGAAGGCTTCGCGGAAGACCTGCGCCTTGTCCGGGGACAGGTTGATCACGCAGTTGGAGATGATGATGGCGACCGAGGCGTCCTCCAGCGGCAGATCTTCGATGCAGCCCTTGCGGAATTCCACGTTGTCCAGGCCGGTAGAATCCTGGAACTTCTCGGCGTTGCGCCGGGCCAGGGTGAGCATCTCGTCGGTCATGTCCACGCCTATGACCCAGCCCGAGGCCCCGACCTTCCGGGCGGCTAAAAACACATCCTTGCCCGCGCCCGAGCCGAGGTCCAGCACGATGTCGCCCGGTTCCAGGCAGGAAAAAGTCACCGGGTCTCCGCAGGAGAGCCCAAGGTCCCCCTCGGTAGCGGTCTGCGCGGAGTCGCAGCCGGACGGCCCGCAGCAGCAGGAAGAGGTCTTCTTGGCGACGTCGCCGTAAGCCTGCTGGACCAGCTCGTGCGTCTTAGTTGGAATTATCGGATTTCGTCATATGCCCTCCATTGGATCCGTCGCTTGAAGTAGAGCGCCACATTCACCAGGCCGATCATGACCGGGACCTCGACTAAAGGCCCTATGACCGCGGCGAAAGCGGCGCCCGAGTTGATCCCGAAGACCGCGACCGCCACGGCGATGGCCAGCTCGAAGTTGTTGCTCGCGGCCGTAAACGACAGGGTGGTAGTCTTGCCGTAGTCCGCTCCGGCCTTGTGCCCCAGCCAGAAGCTGACCAGGAACATGACCGTGAAGTAGATAAACAGCGGGATGGCGATGCGCACCACATCCATGGGGATGCGGACGATGAGGTCGCCCTTCAGGCTGAACATAACCACGATGGTGAACAGCAATGAGACGAGCGCCAGCGGGCTTATCTTGGGGATGAAGACGGCCTCGTACCAAGCCTTGTCCTTGATCTTCAGGAGGGCGAAGCGCGTGGCCATCCCCGCCAAAAACGGGATGCCCAGGTAGATGAACACACTGCGGGCGATCTGCCCCATGCTGATCTTGACCACGCTGCCGCTGAGTCCAAAGAGCGGCGGCAGCACGGTGATGAACACCCAGGCGTAGGCGCTGAAGAAGAGTACCTGGAAGACGCTGTTGAAGGCGACCAGCCCGGCGCAGTACTCCCGGTCGCCCTTGGCCAGGTCGTTCCAGACGATGACCATGGCGATGCAGCGCGCCAGGCCGATCATAATGAGACCGACCATGTATTCCGGGTATCCGCGCAGGAATATGATGGCCAGCAGGAACATGAGGAGGGGGCCGATCACCCAGTTTTGCAGCAAAGACAATCCCAGGACCTTCCGATTGCTGAAAACATCCCCCATCTCCTCGTATTTCACCGTGGCCAGCGGCGGATACATCATGAGTATCAGCCCCAGGGCTATGGGGATGTTGGTGGTCCCGACCTGGAACCGGTTGATGAACGCCGTGGATGCCGGGATGAAGTGCCCGATTCCCACGCCGATGGCCATGGCGAGGAATATCCATAGGGTGAGGAACCTGTCAAGCCAAGATAATCTGGCGGCAACCCCGTCGCTCATGCTGTCCTCCTGTTGGATAGATATTCCGGCAGACCTGAGACGAAATCCCTGATCTCGTCGCGCACCCGTCTAAACACTGCCAGCACTTCCTGTTCGCTTCCTTTCGCCGCGGCCGGGTCCGCGAAGTCAAAATGCAGGACCTTGGTCTTGCCGGGAAAGTGCGGACAGCTTTCCCTGGCGCTGTCGCAGACCGTGATGACAGTGTCAAAGGCCATGTCCTTGAGCGCGCTGACAGGCTTTGATTTCTGGCCCGAGATATCGATTCCGGACTCCTGCATGACCCGCACGGCCAGAGGGTGGAGTCCCACCGGCGCGATGCCGGCTGAATGGACCTCGAATTTGTCCCCGTGGAGATGGCGAGCCCAGCCTTCGGCCATCTGGCTTCGGCAGGAGTTGCCCGTGCAGAGGAATAGTATCCGGGTCATGCTGGACCGCTCAGCCACTCTTTGACCATCGCGGCGGTCGGGACCTTCCCCTCGCAGACCTTCCTTCCGTCTATCATCACTGCGGGCGTCCACATGACCCCGCGCTCGACTATCTGCTGGATGTCGGTGATCTTTACGACCTCCGCATCCTGGCGCATCTCGGTCAGCACTTCCCGGATGACCTTTTCCGCAGTATGGCATTTGGGGCATCCTGTTCCGAATATCTCGATCTTCATGGGGCGCACCTCCGCCTAGATGATCCTGAACGCATACTTGAGCGAAAGATAGATTCCGGCGGCGATGAATACCACCCCGGTTGCCTTCCGCGCCTTGGACTCGAAGGCCGCCATGAGGTTTAATGTTTCTCCCAACGATTTGGCCCCGGCGCTCAGCAAGATCGAGGCCAGGAGCGCGGGCAGCGCGGTCCCGGCCGCATAGACCAGCGGGAGGGCCAGCGGCGACTTGAATCGGATGGCCAGGGGTATGAGGCTGCCGAAGTAGAGCGCGCCGGAAACCGGGCAGAATGCCAGGGCGAAGATCGCGCCCATGGCGAAAGGGGCTGCCGGCCCGCACCTCCTGGTCAGGAAGCCGGCGACGGTGCTCTTGTTGAAATCGGGGAGGGGCAGCCTCACCATGTCGAGGATGAGCATCCCGGCCAGTATGAGGGCCGGGCCGAGGATGCTGTTGGCGTGCTTTTCCAAGAAGAACGAGACATCCGGGATGGCGAGGAGGCCTACCGTTAAGACGAAGGCGAGGGCGGCATAGGTGAGCATCCGTCCCGCCATGTATGCCGCGGCGGCGCCAAGAACTTTAGCGGGCCGCGTGACCTCCTGGCTTATGAGGCCCACGGCGGCGATGTTCGTCGCCAGGGGGCAGGGGCTCACCGAAGTCAGCAGCCCCAGCCAAAATGCCGACAGCGACGCCATCTCGAAGCCGGTCATAGCATTGTTTGATAAGACCGCACTTCATCCTGGACATATTTAAGGAACTGATCCTTATCTCCTACCAGCTCCCATATCTTCGGAAGGTTCTTCCAGTCCTTTACCGCTCCGCCCCGGGCGTAGGCCAGCACGACGGATTTGTTGGTCAGCTGGAAATCCGAGATAAAGTGCCGGTTCTCAAGCTCTTCTACATTGATGGCCTGCCACTTGATCCTTCCGGACTTGAGCGCGGGCCCGAATCCCATGGCGATGGCCTCCTGGGTATAGGCTTCCAGCTTTTTGCAGGTCTGGCATCTGGCGAAGCCATGAAAATAGAAGGCCAATATCTGGTTCGATTCTTTGGCGGCAGGCGCGGTGGGAGCCTGTATCCTATCAGCGCTGGCTACTGGCGGAGCCTGCCGGGGCGGCGGGGGTTGGCGCTCTTCCCTGAGGGCCCGGTATGCCGTCAACGCCAGGCTGATGGCGACGAAGGCCAGTAGTGCCCATGTGAACAGTTTCTTTTTAATCATTGTCCCTTCCCGGCGTATTTCGCCATCAGAAGATGAAGTTGAAAAGATAGCCCACGACCAGGATGCCCGCGCCTACCACGCCGAAAAAGACCGCGATCAGCTTGGGTTTTAGAACCTTGCGCAGGATGATCGCCTCCGGCAGAGAAAGCCCGATGACGGACATCATGAAGGCGAGGGCGGTGCCCAGCGCCGCCCCTTTTTCTATGAGCGCCAGGATCACGGGTACGATGCCTGCCGCGTTGGAGTACATGGGGATGCCTAGGGCGACGGCGACAGGGACGGACCACCAAGCGTCCTTGCCCATCAGTGCAGCCATGAAATCCTGGGGCACATAGCCATGGATGCCGGCCCCCACCGCGATACCGGCCAGGATGTACGGCCAAACCATGCCCACGATGTCGCAGACAGCTTCACGGCCGGCCGCGACGCGTTGGGGCCACTGTTGGGATCCTTCCGGAGCGTCTGCGGTGGCGCGCGCCTTGTAGACCCAGTCCTCGACCTGCCCTTCCATCTTCAGGCGGCCGATGGTCCAGCCCGCCGCGATGGCTATGGCGACTCCGGTCCCGGCGTAAAGCGCGGCGACCTTCCACCCGAAGAGGCCGAACAGGAGGACCAGTGCGACTTCGTTTACCATCGGTGCGGAGATGAGGAAGGAGAAGGTCACGCCCAGCGGGACTCCCGCCGTGACAAAGCCGATGAAGAGCGGCACCGCCGAGCAGGAACAGAACGGGGTGACTATGCCGAGGAGCGCCGCCAAGACATTGCCGACCGATTCGCGCTGACCTGCGAGGATGCTGCGCGTGCGCTGCGGGGTGAAGAAGCTGCGGATGATCCCCATGATGAAGACGATCAGCGTCAGCAGCAGGAGTACCTTCGGGAATTCATACAAGAGGAACTCCACGGACGAGCCCAGATGCGTCTGCGGGGCCAGCGGGAGCAGGCGATAGGCGGCCCAGCGAGCCAGCGGCGCCAAGCTCAGGTATGCGGCCAGCCAGAGCAGGAGGATCGCGCTGCCCTGCAGCCATGCTCGCGCCGGACGCGGGGCGGCCCCTTTTTCCGCGTGTCCGCAGGCGCAGCGAGCGGGACCAACGGTTTCAGGGCTCATGGCCGGTTCTTGCGTTTAAGCTGCCTGCGGCAGATCGCTTCCGGTTCCATCTTGAGGATGTCGCGTAATCGTTGGCGGTCACTCTTGAGCTGGCTGGAGCCGGTGACCGCAGCGGATACCCATTTGCGGGCGCCCATCGCGGGGTGGTTCATTTTCACATCCGCGAGCCGGCAGTGGATCCAGCGTCCCACCTTGTTGGTTTCAATGAGGCGGGCCTGCCGCAAGAGGGACAGGTGCTTCGATATGGTCGAGGGCGCCAGGCTGAGGATCTCCGTGATTTGGCAGACGCACAAAGGCCGGGCTTCCAGGAGCGCCAGGATGCGGACGCGGCTGGTGTCGCCCAGCGCTTTTGAAATGGACATGAATTCGTGGAGGACTTGGTCGCTCATATCGCGTTGTTCGGCATATATCGAATTATATAAAACTAAAGCGCGATATGTCCGGCGGCGGCTTTTTGGGCGAGGGCTACTTGGGTTCCGGCAGCTGGAGGTTCTTCATGGCGATCGCGCTACGCAGCCAGCGGCGTAGGCGCTTCTGATACTCTTCGGAAGTCTCTAGGGGTTCTCCCCCCCTGCCCACTCGGACGTCGAAAGGCAGGCCCTGGCGCTGGGCCAGGGCTTGGCCGCCTTCATAATAGATGAAGCCCGGCGCAGGCGTTGCGGACATGCCTGTGGGCAGGACTTGGGCTTGCTCCGGACGCGCCACATTGATGCGGTAGACCGCGATCTGGCCCGCGAGGTCATGGGAGACGCCCTTGAGGGCGGCCAGCATGTCTTTCCAGCGCGCGCAGTCCGGCGTGTAACAGACCACGAGGGCGCCACCAAGGATCCTGAGCACCTTGCGCTCGTAGGAGGCTTTCGATATCTCTTCGAAGATCGGGCCCGTGAAAGCCGGGCTCCGGGCCGCCCGCGGCCGCGCCGCCGGGGCCGGGACTTCCACCTTCTTTATCGCGCTGGTGAATTCGCCGGAACCTACGGAGGCTGTGCCTCCGCCGCCCGAGGCGGCGGACCTGCCTGAGGAATCGTTTGGGGCCGGTTGTTGCTCAGGCTGCTGGCCACAGCCTCCGCTGCATCCCGCCGAGGTAAAGGCCAGCGCGAGCCCGGCCGCGAAGACAGACAACCTCAGGGATGAGCTCAATCGGGTCAATGGCCGGTTTTTAGCTGCCGGATCCTCTCCCGGGCTTGAACGCGGGCCGCGCGGCAAGATTCAGAGAGCTGGGCCGCGTTGCCATCCAGGCACGCGCCCACGCTGAGGCTGCCGCGCTGGGCGGTCTGGCAATATTTTTGGATTTCTTCGAGGCAGATGCCGCCGCTTTCGCGGGGCGTGACGGTCCAGGAAGAGGCCATCGTTTGGTAGGCCGAGTGGCGGGCGGGCGCGGCCAGCCGGGCTTGCGGGATCGGCTTGGAAGGCGCGACCGGCCAAGGGCCTGGAGCCGGCTGGATGTTCAGAGCCTGCTTGAAAGTCGGCTCCTTTCGCTGGGGACGGGGCGCGCGGTTCTTGGCGGCGGGACGCGCGGCCGGGATCACCGGGGCCTTCGCCGGAACAGCGGCGGCCGATTGGACGGCCGCCGTGGATGGTAAAACGGCTGGAGCCTCGGCCAAGACGGGCCTGACGACCGTTGCCGCGACGCCCAAGCCCAGGAAAAATCTCATCATGTTCATGCGGACGCCTCCGTTGCGCTTCAGCAGGAGCATAACAAGTCGATGTTACATTTTCAATAAGCCTTGGTTGCAATTGGTATAATGCCGCCGTCGTCGGGTGGAGAAAAATGAGCCTCGCTGTCCGGGTCCTGCCGGGTCTGGCCGCGGCCGCTTTCCTGTGCGCCTGCTCTCCGGTCTATGTGGCGCAGGTGGCCGCGGGCCACGCGGGACTACTGTGGCGCAGCCGCGGCATCGCCGCGGTTTTGCGTGACCCCGCCGTGCCCGCGCCGAGCAAAGAGAAGCTCCAGCTGGCGCTGGCGGCGCGCGAGTTTGCCTTCGACCGGATGGGACTGCGCAAGACCCGGGACTACTCCACGGTCACGCCCGTGCGCGGCGCGGTCACTTATGTGGTCGAGGCCTGCCCGCGCACCAGCCTGCGGTCCTACCAGTGGTGGTTCCCTTTCGTCGGCAAGGTCCCCTACAAGGGCTATTTCCTCAAGGCGCGGGCCGTGCGGGAGATGCGGGATTTCGTCAGCCGCGGCTTCGACGCCCGGGTGGGCGCGGTGGCGGCTTACCACACGCCGCTGTGGTTCGCGGACCCTTTGCCGTCCAACGCGCTCGACGGCCCTTCCGGCGAACTAGCCGAACTGCTCATCCACGAGCTGACGCACGGCACGATATGGTTCAAGGACGACGTGGATTTTGACGAGTCCGCCGCGACTTTCGTGGGCGAGGAAGGCGCCGCGGATTTTCTGGCCCAGCGCTTCGGCCCGGATTCGGCCGAGCTCAAGGACTACCGGCGGGGGCTCGTCCGCGAGCAGGCGTTTTCCGCGGCCATGGGCGAGATCTACGACCGGCTCGCCGCCCTCTACGCCGGCGGCGCGAGCGAGGCGGAGAAGCTGGCCCGCCGGGAGGAGGTCTTCGCCTGGGGCCGGCAACGCCTGGAGGGCATCGGCCAGCCCCTTGGCGAACCGCTCAACAACGCGGCCGTGCTCGCCCATCGGCTCTACACCAATGACCTCGATTTGTTCCGCGCCCTGCATGAGCGCAACGGCCGGGATTGGAAGAAGACCCTGCCCGCGCTCCAGGGCCTCGACCGCCGCGGTCCCTTCGCGGCCTTGCGGCGCCTGGTCGCGGAAAACATATAATCTCCCCGTGCTGAAACGATACTGTTGCGTGCACGGCCATTTCTACCAGCCCCCCCGCGAGAACCCCTGGACCGAGACCGTGGAGCGCCAGCCCTCGGCCCGGCCCGAGCACGACTGGAACCGCCGCATCGCCAAAGAGTGCTATATCCCCAACGGCCAGGCCCGCATCCTCGCGGGCGCGGACGGCCGCATCGCGCGGATCGTGGATAATTACGAATCGCTCAGCTTCAATTTCGGCCCCACCTTGCTCTCCTGGTTCGAGAAGGCCTGCCCGCACGACTATCGCCGCCTCATCGCGGCCGACCAGTCCAGCTGCCGGCGCCTCGGCGGTCACGGCAACGCCCTGGCCCAAGCCTACAACCACATGATTCTGACTTTAGCCTCGCCCCGGGACCTCCTCACCCAGATCCGCTGGGGGCTGGCCGATTTCCGTCACCGGTTCAGCCGCGAGCCCGAAGCCATGTGGCTGCCCGAGACCGCCTGCAGCGACGCGGTCCTTGCGGCCCTCATCAAGCACGGCCTCAAGTATGTCCTGCTGGCCCCGAGCCAGGCCCTGCGCGTCCGGTCCCTCGGCGCCCAGCAGTGGGACGACGTCTCCAGCGGCTCGGTGGACACGCGCCGCGCCTACCGCTGGTCCGCGCCTGGCTCCGACGGCAGCAAGAGCATCGCGTTGTTCTTCTATGACGCGGGCCTGTCCCAGGGCGTGGCCTTCGAGAAGGTCATGGCGGACGCCAAGTCCTGGGCCGACCGCATCGCCGCCACCTTCGACCCGCCCCCCCCAGTGGGAACCGCACCCGGCGTGCCGGGCGCGCCCCAGATCGTCTCCCTCTGCACTGACGGCGAGTCTTACGGGCATCACGAGCACTTCGGTGAGATGGGCCTGGCGAGCCTCCTGGTCCGCGAGCTCCCTGACCGCGGTATCGAGGTGGTCAACTACGGGTTCTTCCTGGCCGGCAACCCGCCGCAATGGGAGGCGGAGATCAAGCCCGGCCCGGGCGGCCTGGGCACCTCCTGGAGCTGCAGCCACGGCGTGGCCCGCTGGACCGACGCCTGCGGCTGCGGCGCGGAAGGTCGGCAGCTGGGCTGGCGCCGGCCCATGCGCGAGGCGCTGGACTGGCTGCGCGACCATCTGGCCCAGATCTACGAGAGCGAGGGCGAGCGCCTTTTCCAGGACGCCTGGCCGGCCCGCGACGCCTATATCGCCGTCGTCCTGGACCGCCGCGAGGAGACCTTGGCGGCCTTCCTGGCGGAGCACCTCAAGGTTCCGGACGCGCCCGAGGCCAGGCAGAAGGCCCTGCGCCTGCTTGAGATGCAGCGGCACGCCATGCTGATGTATACAAGCTGCGGCTGGTTCTTCTCGGACATCGCCGGCATCGAAGCGGTGCAGAACCTGCAGTACGCGGCCCGGGCCGTCGAGTTGGCGCGCGAGGCCGCGGGCGTGGACCTGGAGGCAGGGTTGCTGGACCGGCTGAGGCTTGCGCCCGGCAATCATCCCAAGTTCAAGGACGGGGAGATCGTGTACCGCGAGCTGGCCAAGGTCGGCCGCGTGGACGAGGACTTGGCCGCGGCGCACGCGGCCGTCTCCTTGCTTTTCTGCGCGCCGGCGCCGGCCCGGTCGCTGGGGCATTTCGAGACCCTCACCTGCGAGGCCGCGCGCGGCGAGGCCGCCGACGCCAGGCTCTGCGCCGGCCGCATTACCTTGCGCAGCGGGCTCACGGCGGCGCCGTTTTCTCGGGTGTTCCTGGCCGCGGCCCTGCCCGACTGCGCGGTTAAGGTGTTCGTGCGCCCCGCGGACCTGCCCCCGGAGCAGTTCGACGGGTTGGCCGGCCGGGTGCGGGCTCAGACCCCGGCCGTGGCCAGCGACTTGGCCGCCCTCGCCGGCGGGATATTCGTCAAATCTCCCTTTGGTTTTTCCGACCTTCTGGCGGATGAGCGGGAGCGCATCCTCGCTTGCGTCGTGGAGAAGAGCCGGGCGGTTTGGGAGGCCTCCCCCCCCTTGAGTCTGGGCGAGTGCCTGTCCTTGCTCGAGCAGTACGCGCAGTTGGGGCTGGAGCTGCCCGTGGGACTGCGCGGCCAGGCCGACGCCGTGCTCGACGCTTCGCTGCAGCGCTGGGCCCGGGAGTTCCTGGAGCGCCCCGACGATGACCTGGCCGGAGTTTCAGGGGCCATGGCCCGGGCCAAGGCCGTAGGCTTGGCCCCGGCCTCGACCTCCGCCGAAAAGGCTTGGGAGAAATGCTTCGCCATGGTCCTGGCCGGGCTGGAACGCGAGGTCTCCGCGGTTTGGCTGCGCCGTTTGTCGGCCTTAGTCCGCGCCGCCAAGGAGATGGGCCTGACCCGCTGGCGCTTCCGCACGCAGAACCGGTTTTTCGCCCTGCTTGAGCGCCTGCCGGCGTTGAGCGAGGAGCGGGTGCGCTTGGCCAGTGAGATCGGCGAGGCGGCCGGGCTGCTGGAAATTGCCGCTGGCGCGGTGTAGCCGCCCCGGCGGATTTTCGGCAATATTCCTGCAAAGCGTCGTTTGTATAATTCGTTGCCATGCGACCCAGCGGGCGGATGATCGCACTATTGGCGGCCGGCATCTTGGCCGCAGCGTCGCCCCCAGCCGCGGCGTCGCCCCCGGGGACGACGGGAGTGGGGTTCCTGGAAATCCCGGTCGGTGCCCGCCCCGCGGGCATGAGCGAGGCGTTCACCGGCTTGGCGGACGACGTGCACGCTTTGGCCTACAATCCGGCGGGCCCCGCCCTGCTGCGCCAGCAGGAGATGGGGTTCGTGCACGACGCCTACGCCTCGGGCGTGTATCATGAATGGGCCGGCTATGTCTACCCTTCCGCCCTGGGCACCTTCGGCGCCTCGGCCAACATGCTTTTCGTGAAGCCTTTCGACGCCTACGACGCCAACGACCAGGTCGTCGGCCAAGCCTCGGCCATGGATTCGGCCTATCAGCTCACCTACGCCCTGCCGTTCTCGGATACTCTGGCTTTCGGAGGCTCGTTCAAGCGCATCAGCTCGCGGCTTTGGAACACCACGGCCGAGACCTATGCGGTAGACGGGGGCGTACTGTGGCAGCCCTTGCCTCGGCTGCGCGTGGGCGGCGCCGTCCTCAATCTGGGCCCTGGTCTGCGCTACGTGGCCGTGACCGAGAGCCTGCCGACCATGGTGCGCGTCGGAGCTTCGTGGACGCCTTTTTCTCCGGACGAATACCGGCACTGGATCACATTGGCCTGCGATGTGACCAAGCCGCGCGAGAGCGTCCTGGCCGCGGCGGGTGGCGCGGAGTTTTGGTACGAGAATATACTCGCCCTGCGCGTGGGCGGCAGGACCGATGCCGGCGCCGGTCCCGGATACACGATCGGCGCTGGGATTTATGTGTTTCGCGGCGAGCACAAGGGCTTCGAGCTGGGCTTTGATTACGCCTTCACCAATTCCGGCGATTTCGCCACGACCCAGCGCGCCAGCATGGTGGTGAAATTCGGGGAGCCGCTCTACGAGCGGGATCGGCTGGACATCTTCGGCCGGCGGCATGCGCGCTATCGCGCGGCCGCGCACGAGGACGCCCTGCGCCAGGCGCCCGCGCTGGCCCCCGCCTTGGCGCCGTCGAGCGCGCCGCAGTCTTCGGACCTGATTTTGCCTGAAGACGGAGTCAAGCCATGAGCTGGAGACCAGAGGTGACCTTATGAAGCGACTGCACATCGTGCCGGCCTTGATCGTGGCGTGCGCCGTGCTCGCCGGGCCCGGACGCGCCGCCGTCTTCCGCCCGATGACCACCGCCTTGCCGGGCAGCGTGCCCTTGGCGATCAACTACCAGGGCCGCTTAGACCAGAACGGCAACCCGCAGAACGGGACCGTGGCCATGACCTTTACCATCTATGACGCCCTTACCACAGGCAACATCGTGTGGGGCCCTTATGATGTCCCGGGTGGAGTGGCGGTCAATAGCGGTCTTTTCAACGTCCAGCTGCCCGTGCCTCCCGAGGCTCTTTACGGCGGCGGTAAAGGCCGCTGGCTGGATGTAAAGGTCGGTCCTCTGACCGGCGGGACCATCTCGGAGATGTCCCCCCGTGAGCAGTTGAACGCGGTGCCCTATGCGCTCGTTGCTAGGTCGCTGGAAGGGACCATCGACGTGTCCAGCGGCGGGTTCGTCGTCGGCGGCAGTTCCGCCCCGACGCCGGCGCAGACCTTCTTGTATGTTTCCTCCGCGACGGGGAAGGTGGGCATCGGGACGCAGACGCCGGGTTACCCGCTGGATGTCCAGGCCGGCGACATCAACGCGGCCGGGAATCTGCGCGAGGCCGGCGCGACTTTGGTGAGCAAGTATGCCCGGTTTGGAGCCGTCAATACCTGGACCGCCGCGCAGACCTATGGCAATCAACTCACCATCTCGACCGATGTGTACTTCAGCGCTGGGCAGATTAATGTACTGGGCAATCGGATTACGACTGTGGCCGGCCTGCTCGACGCCACGCAGCTCAGCGGCATCGTGTCCCCTACCAACGGCGGCACCGGCGCGGACCTGCATACCCAGGCCGCCAACGGCATGCCTTATTTCTCAGCCACAGGCGTCATGGGTTCCGTGGGTACCGGCGCGTCAGGCTACGTCCTGCAAGCCAACGGCGCCGGCTCGGCCCCGACCTGGGTTTCGGCCGGCTCCGTGGGCAGCGCTATCCTCAGCTCCACCAACACCTGGACCGCTTGGCAGAGTTTCAACAATCAGGTCGCCATCTCGTCCGACGTGTATTTGAGCGCCGGGCAGATTAATGTAAAGGGTAATCGCCTGACCACCGCAGGCGGCTTGCTGGACGCTGCTAAACTAACGAACACCGTGCCCCTGGCCTCCTTGGTCGGGATCACCAATTCGCAGTTGGCCAGCGGCTCGTTCCCCAACATTCTGGGTGTGGGTGCGCTGACCGCCGGGGCCTGGACCGCTAACATCATTGGCTCGCAGTACGGCGGCACCGGCGCCGACCTCCACCTTTCGGCTGCCAACGGCGTGCCATATTTCTCCGCCATCGGCGTTCTGGGCACCATCGGCACCGGCGCGGCCGGCTATGTTCTTCAAGCCAACGGCGCGGGCTCTGCCCCGGCCTGGGTGTCCGCGGGCGGCGGCGGCTCAGGCTCCGCTCTGTTGGCCTCGACGAACACTTGGAGCGCGTGGCAGACCTACGGCAATCAGGTCACCTTTTCGACCGACGTGTATTTGAGCGCCGGCCAGATCAACGTGAAGGGCAATCGGATAACGACCGCGGCCGGCCTGCTCGACGCCACCAAATTGGCCGGCACTGTTCCTTCGGCCAATATTTCCGGTTCCTATGCCGGTGTGACCGGCGTCGGCACTCTGACTTCTTTGGCTTTGTCGAATGGTGGAGCGAGCAGTACGATACTCGCCAATAATACTGGTTCAGGTAAGCTTATCCAGTTGCAGATGAGCAGCGCAGACACATTTGTTATAGATAACAAGGGACATGTGGACATGGGCAATGCTGGTGCAACGCCGGTATTGTCATCCTGCGGAACAGGGCCGAGCCTAGGCACAGGTAGCAACGATGCGCGCGGTACCTTCATAACTGGCGCGAGCGGAACTGCTTGTACTATTACATTCGGGCAGGCGTATGCGGCAGCACCGTTTTGCATTGTTTCAGGACCTAGCAGTGGCCCCTTCTATATCATAACCACTACGGCTCTCACGACATCAGGGCTTACCGCGAGCCAAACGTACTTTTATGTGTGCTTCGGACAGTAAGGCGCAAGATGTGATGATTGAGAAATACAGCGCGATGTATATACCGGGAGTAATTCGGAGATAGCTATGCGCAAGGTGCCTCGAATTCAGCTTGTCATCATACTTGCCATTGTGATGCTAGCCGCAATTTTCTCGGCCGTGCGCTCGGTCTACGCCACTGGAATTGAGAGCCTCACAATCCCTCCGATCTGCAGTGCCTCCGCCCCCTGTTCCATAGACATCTTCAACATCCTTTCAGGCGGAGTCTGCCCCTCGGTCGGGCCGATCTCGGGAGGCGGGCAAAGGCACAACTACAGCGCCGTCGGCGGCCACAGCGTGAACATGATGACCGGAGGCGGCTACCAATTATGGCCCGGCGTGCTGGCCACGAATAGCGCCGCCGCCACAAACCTCGCCGCAGCGCACGCCTACCCCAACCCTTTTATGCCCAATTCCAACAAGGGCCACACCCTTGTCACCTTCACCGACCTGCCGGCGCAGGTCACCATCAAGATATTCTCAATCAACGGCCGGCTGGTGCAGACCCTTACCAAGGACGACTCCGGCAACACCTGCGCCTGGAGCCCTCTGACCGGACAGACCAACACGCCGACCTGCATCGCCGGCGGCCAGAGCGGTGCCCTGGCTAGCGGGGTTTACATCTTCACTTATATTCAGCCCGGAGCGCCCAAGAAGCAGGGCAAGTTCATCATCATCAGGTAGGCAGTCCCGGCTAATCCGCGATGGCGCGCAATTCTTCCTTTATATAGTGCAGCATGGCCGGTGCCAAGAGCATACCCGGCACTCCCAGGGCGGCCTCGCCCAAGAGGATGGCCAGAAGCGTCTGCCACATCGGGACCTTCAAGCTGGTGCCCAGGACCCGGCCGTAGACCAGATAGCCGCTTTTGTGGATGAGGACAAGGAAGCCCAGGGCGAAGAGCGCGTGGCGCGTGGTCATGGCCAGCCCCGAGGCCACGATGATGATGTTGCTGATGAGATTGCCGATGATCGGGAGGACGCCGAAGAGGAAGCTCGCCAAGGTCAGGAAGATTACATGGGAGTAGCCCATAGTCCAGAGGAAGAGAAAGGTCAGCACCGCGTAGGCCGCGGAGATGGCCAGCTGGGCGCCGAAGACCTTCTCGAATCCCTGTAGGAAGGTCTGCGTCCGCGCGCCCAGCTCCCGGCGCAGGGTGTCGAAGAGGTTCGGCCCGTATTCCACCGGCTGCTGCCGGCTGAAGAAGGCCAGCATGGCGACGAGCATGATGATGAGCACGTGGAAGATATCCGTGGTCAGCGCGCCGCTGGTCTTGGTGATGGCCTCGGCGTTGCCCCTGATGGCATGGATGACCATCTCGTGCAGTTCGTCGACGTTATCAAAGGGCAGATTGATGCCGTGGGAATCGGAGAGCACGACGAGCCGAGGGATCGCGGTGGCCGCAATCTGGGGCAAGGTGTGGATGGTCTGGCGGACAAACCGCACGAGCATCCAGGACAGCGCGGTCGCGGCCAGCAGGAAGGCCGCCAGCGCCAGCCACAGCGAGAGTGCGCGGCTCAGGCGCCGCTGAAAGAAACGGTAGGTCACATCCAGGACCATGTAGGAGAATAGTCCGGCCAAGATGACCGGGCCCAGGTGTAGCCACACCGTCAGCCCCAAGATCACCGGCACCAGAAGGTAGGAGGCTTTCTTCGCCCTCGTCATGAGTCCAAGGATAGCAATTTTGACCGCGTCAGCCCTTCCGGAAAGTCTTGCAGGTCCTATATCAAGCTGGGCCGTAACCCAACAGCTCCCGCAGAGACCATGGCGCGGGGGCGGCGGGCGCCGCGGTTTCCTGGTTCGACCCTGACAGCAGGCAGAAGGTGCGCCGGGACTGGGCTCCGTGCTTGCGCCGCAGCAGGGCTAGGCAGTCGCCCGAATCGATGACCTGATAAGCGCGGTCCAGGACGACCCAGATGTCATGGTAGCGGCGCTCCAGTTGGAATATAGGCATGAGTATATTCCACCAAGTCTGTGTTGCGGAGTTGTTAAGCCCACTTCCCCAGAGCTTTCTGCGCGTCTTGGGTCGGCACCTCTGCCGCTTGATGGAACTCTTTCACGCCCAAGTCGTATGGGTATCATGGATACTCCCCCGCTGCCCAAGCCGCCTACCACCGCGCTTGCGCCCACCACCCGCATGCACAGCCTGCTGGGTGACATCCGCTGCCTCATCGGATCCGCCCGCGGCCAAGTCGCCCGGGCCGTCAACGTCGGGTTGGTTATGCTCTATTGGCAGATCGGGGTCCGTATCCGGATAGAAATCCTCAAGTCACGACGGGCCAGATATGGGGAGAAGATTGTGCGCACACTGAGCGCGCGATTGGTTCGGGAATACGGCTCAGGATTCGGACATCGTAGTCTCTTTCGTATGGTGCGATTCGCCGAAGTTTTTCCCAATTCCGAGATGGTGTCCACACTGTGGACACAATTGAGCTGGTCTCACCTCCGCGAAATTATCTCGCTCAATGACCCCCTCCAGCGCGAGTTTTATATAGAGATGTGCCGTCTGGAGCACTGGAGCGTGCGCACGCTGCAAAAGAAGATCGGCGGCATGCTGTTCGAGCGCACGGCTCTCTCACGCAAGCCCGCCGAGTTGGCGGCGCTGGAACTCAAGAAGCTCCGCGAGGAAGATATGCTCACACCCGACCTCGTTTTCCGCGACCCATACTTCCTGGACTTCCTCGGCCTCAAAGGCGCCTTCCAGGAGAAAGACCTCGAAGCCGCCATCCTGCGGGAGATGCAGGACTTCCTCCTGGAGCTCGGCGCCGGTTTCGCTTTCGTAGCCCGCCAGAAGCGCATACAGGTCGGAACCAAGGACTATTACCTTGACCTATTGTTCTACCAGCGCCGATTGCGGCGCCTGGTGGCCATCGAATTAAAATTGGAAGATTTCAAGCCCGAATTCAAAGGCCAGATGGAGTTCTATCTGCGCTGGTTGAAAAAGCATGAAGCCGCGCCGGGTGAGAAGCCGCCCATAGGCCTCATTCTTTGCGCTGGCCGGGAAAGCGAGGTGGTCGAGCTTCTTCAGCTCGACAAAAGCGGCATCCGGGTCGCGCAGTACATGACCGACTTGCCGCCCAGCAACGTCCTGGCGCGTAAATTGCGAGACGCCGTCCGCCAGGCCCGCCAAAGTTTGACGTTTCCGGCCTCGGCAAGTAGTTTTGCGGCGGACGGTCGGCCCGGCCCCGTCAGACGAACATGGCCAGGACGGCGTTGACTCGGCGCATGATATCGACGAACAGGCCGTGGTATTGCACGGGCTGGGGGTAGGCCTCGATCTTGCGCACCATGTCCTCTGTCGCGATGGGGATGGTGAAGTAGAAGCTCGCGCCCATGCCCCTCCAGCTCTCGGCCCAGATGCGCCCGCCGTGCAGCTCGACCATGGCCCGGGCCAAGGCGAGCCCCAGTCCGGTGCCGCAGGACTGCCGCGCCTCGCTCGGCGCGCACTGCGCGAACATGTCGAAGACCTTCTCCAGGTCCGCGGCCGCGATGCCGCAGCCCGTGTCCTTGACCCGGAAGACCAAGGTGCCGGCATGCTCGTTGCGGGCGGATTTGACCGAGACCGTGACCGCGCCCCGCGCGGGAGTGAACTTGACGGCGTTGCTCAACAGGTTGGTGAGGACCTGCACCACCCGGCGCGCCTCGGCCGCGACCCGGGGCAGCCCCTCCTCGACCTGCTTGACCAGCTTGACGCCCTTGGCCAGGGCCAAAGGCTGCATCTCGTCGACGGCTTCGTTGACCAAGGCCCGCGCCTCGCAGGGCTCCTGGGCGACGGTCATCTTGCCCGCCACGATCTTCGAGTAATCCATGATGTCGTTGATGAGCTCCGAGAGTCGCGAGGTGTTCTTTATGGCTCCGGCCAGCAGCTGCCGTTCCGTGCCCCCCAGCTTGTCCTGGGCGGCCTCCTCCAGCATCTCCAGGCCGAGGCGGATGGCGGTGACCGGCGCGCGGAGTTCGTGGGTAAGGTAGGAAGCCTGGATCTGTTCGCAATCAGCGGCCGGGGCCTGTTGCTCGGCCAGGTCTTCCCATTGCGGAGCGGCTGGGGCCTTGGCGTTCACGCTTTGAGTATGCGCGTGATCTGTTACAGCGCAATTGATATTCTGTTAACGGATTGTTACGTGCCCCTAGGGCCTTTGTGCCCCAGGGTCCGAAGGCCCTGGAACCTTTTCGACCCTGGCTCGTATGCTGATAAAGGGGCACCGTGGCAAGCCAGGAGAAGCTGGAGCGGTTTGTGGCCGAGTTCTCGGAGCGCGGCTACCATTTTGCCTACGGTCTCTGCGGCAGCGCGGAAGACGCCAAGGAGCTCGTGCAGGAATCCTTCGTCCGCGTCTTCCGCAACTGGGAGAGCTACGACGAGTCCCAGGGGCTGGAGTCATGGTACCTGACCATCCTGAGGAACGTGTTTCTGGACAGCGTCAAGCGCTACGAGCGGCGCCGCGGCGTCTCCCTGGACGCGCCCCTGTCGCCGGACCGCGAGGCCGGCGGCAGCCTCGCGGAGAACATCGCGGACCCTCGCGAGGACGGCGTGCTGGATCGCCTCTGCCGGGAAAGCATGGTCGCGGAAGTCGGCCAGGCCTTCGCGGGCCTCAAGGTGGAGCAAAAGGCGATCTTGACTCTTTGCGACGTGGAAGGGCTCAGCTACGAGCGCATCTCGCGGGTCCTGGACTGTCCGGTAGGCACGGTCCGTTCCCGCGTCAGCCGCGCGCGCGCGGCGCTCAAGCAGGCGGTGCTGGAGACGGACGGGGAGGTGGCCGCGCATGGATTGTGACCGGATGAAGGAGTGGCTGGAGCCTTATGCCGCCGGGCAGTTGACCGGCGAGCCGGAGGCTAGGCTCAAAACGCATTTGGAGGCCTGCCCGGCTTGCGCCAAGGAGCTGCGCTGGTTGTTTGCGCTCAAGGCCTCGGTGCGCGCTCAACCCCGGCCCGCCCTGCCCCAGGACCTGCGGGACGAGCTGATGCGGCAGGCCGCGGCCGCGGGCCGTACCCGGAAGGCGCTGCCGGATTGGATGGAGTCTCTACGCCTCTCTTGGCGGCTGGCCGCCGGCTTCGGCTTGGCCTCGGCCTGCGCCGCGGCGGCGGGCCTGCTGTTTTTTAGCCGGTTTTCGAGCGCGGGGAGCCGGGAGATCTCCCTGGACGAAGTCCTGGCCGCGCACAGCCGCTACCGGCTCACCATGCCGGCGGCCGACCGGGATGCGATATTCTCCGATCTGGGCCCGCGGTTGGCCGAAGGGGGCGGGCATGATTGAGCGGCTTCTGCTCTTCTGCGTCTGCGCTTTGTCCGGCTCGGCCGCAGCCCAACCCGCGCGCCTGCCGGAGGCGCTGGAAGTCCTGCGCCAGAGCCTGGAGCCACCTAAGGCCGCCTACTCGGCCGAGCTTGCCTTGCTGCGCCCAGAGGGCAAGGCGGGCGGGTCCCGTTCCCAGCGCGTGCGGCTTTTCTTCTCCCCTCCCGGCCTTTATCGGCGCGAGCTTCTGGGCCCGTCCGGCGAGGTCCGGCAGGTGATCGTCGAGGACGGCCGCAGCGAATGGGTCTACGACTCGGCGCGGTGCAAGATCTGGCAGGGGGAGCCCGCCGACCCGCTGTTCAAGCGCTTCGGTCCCGATGAGGAATTCGACCGCCTCCGCGTCAATTACGAACTGTCCCTAGCGACCGGGGCGCCGGTCGCCGGCCGCGCCACCTGGCTGCTGGAACTGCGCGGGCGTTCTGGAGCGGCTTTGGCCAGGCGATTCTGGGTGGACCGCCAGAGCTTCATCGTCCTGCGCGGCGAGACCTTCCGCCAGGATGGGACCTGGGCCGGCTCCGCGGTCTACGACCGCCTGCAACTGGGGGCGGCGCCGGACCCGGAGCTGTTCCATTTCTCGCCGCCTGCCGGCAGCACGGTGGTCAGGCGCGGCGCGCCGGATTACCTGGCGCTCGACGAGACCAAGGCCGCTTCCGGCATCGAGCCCAGGTTGCCGGCTTGGCTGCCTTCCGGCTATGTGTTCGAGAGCCTCGATGTTATCCCCAAGGGCCAGCGCAATGTGGTCCATTACCGCTTCTCGGACGGCGTGGACGCGCTCTCCTTATTTCAATGTCCCCCCCACATGCGCTTCGACCTCGGCCGCGCGCCGCGCGCACAGGTCAGGCTTTCCGTGGGCCGGGGCTACCGCACCGAAAGCTCCGAGGGCAATGTGCTGGTCTGGAACTCCGGGGGCGAGCATTTCATTCTGGTCGGCTCCGTCTCTTATGATGTCCTGCGGCGCGTGGCGGAGTCCGTGCCATGAACCAAGCCGGGATGGCGTGCTACGCATCCGCGCCCGCTGCCGGGATATTCCTGCGCGACCTGCATCCGGTGGAGCGGCCGCGCGAGAAGCTGGCCCGCTCCGGCCCCGAGGCGCTGAGCGACCAGGAGCTCCTGGCCCTGGTCCTGCGCACCGGCTATGCGGGCCGCAGCGTCATGGACCTAGCCGCGGCCCTGCTGGAGGGCTTCCCCGGCGGCCTGAGCGCGACGCCGTTCGGCGAGTTGAGCCGCGTCAAGGGCGTCGGGGCGAGCCGCGCCGCGGCCTTGGTGGCGGGCTTCGAACTGGCCCGGCGCTTCAGCGCGCGGCCTGACCACCGTCCGGTCTTGGATTGCCCGGCGCGGGTCCTGGAGGCCATCCCCGATGAGGTGCGCGCCGGCCGCAAGGAGCATCTTCTGGCGTTCTACCTCAACGCCCGCAGCCAGCTGCTGCATCGGGAGACGGTCTCCATCGGCACCCTCCAGGCCAGCCTGGTGCATCCCCGCGAGGTCTTTTCCCCCGCCCTGGCGCATTCGGCCGCCGCGGTCGTCGTGGCGCATAACCATCCTTCCGGAGACTGCAACCCTTCCGCCGATGATCGGGACGCCACGCGGCGTCTGGTCCGCGCCGGCGAGATCCTGGGCGTCCCCTTGCTCGACCATATCATCGTGGCCGGGACCGGCTTCTTCAGCTTCCGGGAGCGCGGCCTGCTGTCCTGAAGGCGTTTTGAAGGCCGCCGCGGCCCCGTCGGTTTGCTAGAATATCCTCGCAGGCATGAACCTCCCCCGGCCCTTGTCGCATTCCTCTATTTCCATGTATGGGGAGTGCCCGCTCAAGTACAAGCTGAAGTACGTCGACGGCATCCCTGAGAAGCCCAAGCATTTTTTCGCCTTCGGCCAGAGCGTGCACAAGGCCCTGGAGTTCTTCTACAAGGTCGAGGCCTTGCCCGCTCCGTCTTTGGAGGAGCTGCTCAAGAACTACCGGGAGAACTGGGTCACGCTCGGCTACCGCGACCAGGCCCAGGAAGCGGAATATTTCCAGCAGGGCAAGGACATCCTCGCCGGCTATCATCGGCGGCACGCCGCCGCCCTCCGGATCCCTTACAGCGTGGAGTACGATTTCCGGTTCACCGTCGACGGGGTGCCCGTCACCGGCAAGGTGGACCGCATCGACCGCCAGGAGGACGGGCGCTTCTGCGTGGTGGATTACAAGACCGGCAAGGCCCTGACCGCGGGGCGCGTCGCGCAGGACGCGCAGCTGACCATGTATCAGCTCGCCTGCGAGTCCTTGCTGGGCGCGGAGGTCGCGCGCCTGATCTTCTACCATCTGCCCACGCACCACGAGCACTCCGTGGGTCGGCGCTCCCAGGAGCAGCTCGGGGAACTGCGCGCGCGCATCAAGCGCACCGCGGAGGCGATCATCGCGGAGCGCTTCGAGGCCAAGCCTTCCGAGAATTCCTGCCGGTGGTGCGATTTCAAGGCCCACTGCCCGGTGTTTTCTAGCGCTTCAGCGGTGGTGCCGGCCGCCGACGAGCTCGCCGCTCTCATCGACAGGTTCGGCGAGCTGACGGCGCGCCGGGCTGAGTTGGACGGCGAGGCGGCCGGCGTGAAGGCCGCCCTGCTCGACATCCTGCGGCGTAAGGGCTATGTCCGCGCCTTCGGCGCCCGTTTTGAAGTCCAGCGCTGCGGCGCGGGGAAGATCGAGTTCTCCGAGGCCAACAAGAAGAAGGTCATCCACCTGATCAAGGCGGCGGGACTTTACGAGAGCGTGCTGGCGCCCTCCGCGCCGCTCATTCAGAAGCTCCTGGCCGATGCCGGAGCCGACGCGGAGTTGCGCGCCGCCTTGCGCGCTCTGGGCGCCCCGGTCGAAGCGTCTGACCTCAAGGTGACGCCCCTGTGAACCAGGGCGTGGTCATCGCCCTGGACCAGGGCAGTTCCGCCTCCCGGGCGCTGGCCATCGATTACCGGGGCCGGGTCGTGGCCCGGGCCCAGCATGCGGTCAAGACCTCCTATCCCAAGCCCGGCTGGGTCGAGCACAACGCCCTTGAGCTCGCGCGCACCCAGGAGCGCGCCTTGGACCAGGTCTTAGACCAGCTTCCCCGTTCGGTCGAGGTCCTGGGCCTGGGCATCGCCTCTCAGCGCGCGACCGTGGTCTTTTGGGACCGCAAGACCGGCAAGCCTGCCGCGCCGGCCCCGAGCTGGCAGGACGGCCGCGCCGCGGCCATCGTATCCCCTCTGGCGGACCGGCAGAAAGAGGTGCATGAGCGCACGGGCCTCTACCTCACGCCTTATTACGGCGCGCCCAAGATCAAGTGGTTCCTCGACAACGAGCCCGCGGTCCGCCGGCTGGCCGAGGAAGGGCGCCTCCTGGCGGCGCCGGTGGCCTCATTCTTGGTTTGGCGCCTGACGCGCGGCGAGGTCTTCGCCGCGGACCCGTCCTTGGCCCAGCGGACCCTGCTGTTCAGCCTGAAGACCCTGGACTGGGATCCCGTCCTGCTGTCCTTGTTCGGCGTGCCCCGCGCGGCCCTGCCTAATATCTTTTCCTCGACCGGCGATTGGGGCTTTGTTTGCCGCGGCGGACGGAAGATACCTATCCTGGCATGCCTGGGGGACCAGCAGGCCGCGACCATTGGGCTGGGCGGCATGGCGGCGGGATCCTCGGTGGCCAATTACGGTACGGGCGCATTCTTCCTGCATAACACGGGCGAGGTTCAGCATCGCGTGCCGGGCCTGCTGACTTCCGTAGGCTGGAAGCTACAGGACGGCCCCGCGACCTTCCTACAGGAGGGCACCGTGCACGCCGCGGGAGCCTCTTTCGAATGGCTGCGCGAGAACCTGGGTCTGCTCAAGAGAAAGCGCACGGACATCGACCGGATCTGCCGCGCCTCCAAGCACCGGGTCTTCGCCTTGCCCGCCATCGGCGGATTGGGCGCCCCGCGCTGGGACTATCTCACGCAGACCGCATTCTTCGGCATGAACACGCAGACCCGCGCCGCGGACCTGGTGCGGGGTGTCGCCGAAGGCGTGGCGTTTTTGGTGGCGGACATCGTCACCGCCCTGCGCGGGTCTGGACTGCAGCCCGGGACGGTGCGGGCCTCGGGCGGGCTGGCGCGGCTGGGATATCTCATGCAGTTCCAGGCCGACCTCTTGGGCGTGGACATCGAGCGCTGCGGCGAGGCCGAGGTGACCGCGCTGGGCGTGGCCTCCTTGGCCGCGCAGTGCGCGGGCGCGCCCTGGGCCGCTCATCTGCGCCGAGCCCGGACCGCGCGCGTCTTCCGGCCGACGCTGCCGCGCGAGGAGGCTCAGTCCTTGCTGGCCGACTGGGGCAGCTTCGTCAAGGCTCAGGCGGCCTTGAGCCGCGAGATCAGGCCGCGGTAGCCGAGCCCGGCGAAGCCGCGCTCCGGCCAGTCCGCCCGGGACAGGTCCTGCTCGTCGTTGAATCCGCTGCGCAGCCCCACGCAGGCCAGGCCCGCGGCCTTGGCCGCGCGCACGCCGATCTCCGAATCCTCCACGGCGAGGCACGCTTGGGGACGGGTCCGCAGGCGGCGCGCGGCGAGCAGGTAGAGGTCCGGCGCGGGCTTAGTCCGTCCCGGGGTGTCGTCGCCGGTCGCCACTGCGTTGAACAGGCGGCTTAGCCGGAAGCGGCGCAGGACCAGATCCACCCAGGCTTGCGGCGAGGAAGAAGCTAGGCCCAGAAGCAATCCCGCGCGGCGCCAACTTCGGATGGCTTGCCTCAGGCCAGGGGCCAGGCTGACCTTATGGCGGTATATGTCCTGGGCCATGGTCTCGCATCTGGCCAGGAAGTCGGCTTTTCCCATCCGCAGGCCGTATTCGCGGACCAGGAGCTCGTATAAGTCCGGGATGCCTAAACCCACCGCCTTGCGGTGGTCCGCGATGCCCCAGCGTCCCAGCATATCCCGAAGCAAAGGGCCTTCGCTGAGCATCCACTGGTGCTCGCTGTCCACCATGACGCCGTCCATGTCTAGGATGACGGCGGCGAGACGCGCCTTCCTGCTAATGGATTTCATCAAGCAGGCGGATCGCGGCTTCGGCCACGGCGGCGGGATTCAGGTTTTTGGGGTCGGGCCCGGGGCCGCGTAGAAAATGTGCCGTGGGTACGGGCGGATTCCAGACCTCCGGGTCCGTTCCGAAGTAGAGCGCCAAGGTCGGGACCTTGAGCGCCGCGGCTAGATGCATCACGCCGCCGTCCGGGCAGATCAGCAAAGCGAGTCGGCTCAACATGCCGGCCACTCGTGCGAGGTCCGCGTCCTGGAACACCGGGAACTCGGCCGCGAAGGCCTTTCTGAATTCGGCCAGGTGGACGTCCTCGTCTTTCCAGAAGGTCGTTTCCCTCTGATGGCGGAGGCGGCCGGAGCCGGGCGGCGCGATGACGATGAGGTCGCAGGGCTTCTTCGCCAGGATGCGCCGGGCGGCCTCGGCGTAATAGCTCGGCGGCCAGATGCGCTCCGGCCGGTCGACCTTGCCGCCGATGAAAATGCCGAGCAAGGGGCGGGCGCCCTGAGGAAAGATTTCGCGCAGGCGGTTTTGCGCGAAGTCGGCGTGCTCTTGCGCGACCCGGTAGACAGGCTCGCGGCTCGGGCAGGCCAGGCCGAGACCCTCCAGCAAGCCCAGAAACTTGTCCATCTCCTTGACCGGATTGCGATGCGGTATCTCGCAACTGTAGAGCCAGCGCCCCCAATTCCGGCCGTAGGCCTGCGTGCTCAGGCCGGCGATCAGGCGCGCGCCCGAGAGGTGGGCGAGCAATATGCTCGTCAGGGACAGGGCGTTGCCGGAGAGGATCAGGGCTAGGTCGTAGTTTTCCCCCCGCAGATCCCGGCGCAGGCGCAGCCACGATAGAGGGTTGCGGACGGCGCGCTCATCCCAAGCCCAGATCTTGTCCAGGCCTGGGCTGCCTCGTACCGCGGCTTGGTTGAAGGTATTCGCCAGGAAATGGATGGCAAGCCCGGGGAACTGGGCCTTGAGATTGCTGATGACCGGCGTGGCGCAGAAAAGATCGCCCAGGCCCTGGTAGGGCCTGACCAGGAGGACCTTCTTTATCCGCCCGCTTTCGAGGGCCTCCCGGATGAGTTCCGGGGTGCTCCGGCGCGGACGCAGGGCCAGGCCCAAGGCGCAGGCCGCAGCGTCGCGGCCGCGGCTCTCAAGCCTCTTTAGGAGCGGCTTCATCCTCGATGCCCGGCTCGAGCTGCTGGAACCGGTAGAGCGTGGCGTATATCCCCCCTCGGCTCAGAAGCTCGGCGTGGGTGCCGGCCTCAGCTACCTCGCCGTGGTGCAGGACCACGATGCGGTGGGCGTTCTGGAGGGTGGACAGGCGGTGGGCGACGATGAGGACCGTGCGGCCGGGGTAGATGCGTTCCAGCGCCGCCTGCACGCTCTTCTCGCTGCCGGCGTCGAGGTTGGAGGTGGCCTCGTCGAGAAGGAGGAACGAGGGGTTCTTGAGCACGGCCCGCGCGATGGCGATGCGCTGGCGCTGCCCGCCGGAGAGGCGCAGTCCGCGGTCGCCCAGGGGCGTATCGAGGCCCGCGGGCAGGTCGGCCACGAACTCGGAGGCGTTGGCCACCTCCAGGGCGCGGCGGATGTCATCGAGCGAGGCTCCGGGGCTGCCCACGGCGACGTTGGCGCCCAGCTTGTCGTTGAAGAGGATGGTGTCCTGGGTGACCAGGCCGAACTGCGCGCGCAGCGACTGGCTGGCGTAGTCGCGCAGGTCCTTGCCGTCGATGAGGATGCGGCCTTCGGTCGGATCGAAGAGGCGCAGCAGGAGGTGGACCAAGGTGGTCTTGCCGGAGCCGCTGGACCCGGCCATGGCCACGACCTCGCCTTTTTTGATCTCCAGGCTGACATGGCGCAGGGCCCAGTGGTCCCGGCTGGGGTACTTGAAAGAGACATCGTCGAACACGATGCCTTCGCGCAGGCCCGTGAAGCGCACGGCGCCGGGCCGCTCCATGACGGTGGGCTTCTCGTCGAGTATGGCGAAGATGCGGTCCGCGCTGGCCAAGGCCAGTTGGATCTGGGCGTTGGTCTGGGCGATGTTCTTTATGGGCGCGTAGGCCATGAAGAAGGAGCCCAGGAAGGTGAAGAAATCTCCGGGGGTCATCGTCTGGGCATAGATCTCCTGGCCCGCCTTCAAGACGATGGCGGCCATGATGATGCTGCCCAGAAACTCCATGAGCGGCCCCGAGAGGGCCGTGGCCCGGTAGTAGCGCATCATCTGGCCGAAGAATGCGTCACTCTCGACCCGGAACTTGACCATTGCCTCGGCTTCGTAGTTGAAGGCTTTGACCACCAGCATGCCCTGCAGGCTCTCCTGGAAGCGGTGGTAGATCTCCCCCATGACCTCCTGCCCCTTGCGGCCGGAGGCGCGCAGCTTGCGGCCCAGGACGCCCAGCACCCCTCCGGCGACAGGGATGGCGATGATGGCGATCAAGGCGAAGTGCCAGTTGATGTAAAACATGACCACCAGCAAGGCCAGCACGGTGAGCGTGTCGCGCACCAGGAATAAGGGCACGAACTGCAGGCCGTTCTGGAGGTTGGTGACGTCGTTGGTCAGGCGCGAGAGTACCTCGCCGGTCTTGGACCTCCAGAAGAAGTCCAGGGAGAGGGCGTGGAGGTGGCGGAAGAGCTCCTCGCGCAGGCGCTGGGCGATGCGCTGGCCGATGTAGTTGACGAGGTAGGTCTGGATGTAGGTGATGACCAGCTTCAGGAAGAAGATGGCGGGGATGGCCAGCACCACGCCCCAGAGCATCCGATAATCCCCCTGGTGCGCGAAGATGGCGTTGATGGCGGGCTTGAGGACCAAGGCCGTGGCGCCGTTCAAGAGCGCGACGGCCACCATGACCAGGCAGGCCTGCAGGAGCCTGGTCTTGTGTTCGGTGAGGTACGGCTTAAGCCGCTTGAGCGATTCCATCAGGCTGCGGTCATGCGCTCCAGCCGCGGCAGCGCTTCGCCGATCTTCTTCATGGCTTCCTGGATGTTCTCCACGGAGTTGGCGTAGGAGAAGCGCAGGTAGCCCTCGCCGAAGGCGCCGAAAGCCGTGCCCGAGAGGCAGGCCACGCCCGCGTCCTGGAGCAGGAAGTCGGCGACCTGTTTGGCGGGGCGGCCGAGCTTCTTGATGTTCGGGAACACGTAGAAGGCGGCCTTGGGCGTCTGGCAGGTGAAGCCCGGCAGCTTGTTGAGGCCGGCCACGATGACATCGCGGCGGCGCTTGAACTCGGCTACCATCTTCACCACGTCGTCCTGCGGTCCTTGCAGGGCCTCGATGGCCGCGATCTGGGCGTAGGAGGCGGTGCAGGAGTGGCAGTTGGTGGCCAGGCGCGCCATGGCCGTGATGAGGTCCTTGGGGCCGGCCGCGTAGCCGAGCCGCCAGCCGGTCATGGCGTAGGTCTTGGAGAAGCCCTCCAGGATGATGGTGCGCTCCTTCATGCCGGGGAATTCGGCGATGGAGTGGTGCTTGGCGCTGCCGTAGAGGATGCGCGAATAGATCTCATCGGAGAGCACGGCCACATCAGGGTGCTTGGCCAGGATCTTGGCGATCTTCTCTAGGTCGTCCTTTTCCAGGAAGCCGCCGGTCGGGTTGGCCGGGGAGTTGAGGATGATGAGCTTGGTCTTGTGGGTGATGAGCCGCTCGAATTCCTTGATGTCGAAGTTGAAGTCGTTCTCCTCGCGGATCGGCAGGGGCACGGCCTTGGCGCCTATGAAGTTGATCATGGACTCGTAGATGGGGAATCCGGGGTTGGGGTAGATGACCTCGTCGCCGGGGTTGCACAGGGCCATGATGGTGAAGAACATGACGGGCTTGCCGCCCGGGAAGATGATGGTTTCCTCGGGGATGTAGTTCAGGCCGCGGGTCTTGTTGAGGTACTCGGCCATGGCGGCGCGCATGTCGGGCAGGCCGGCCGAGGGGCCGTAGTGGGTGTAGCCCTCGTCTATGGCGGTCTTGGCCTTCTCGCGGATGTTCTTGGGGGTGTCGAAATCCGGCTCGCCGATCTGGAGATGGATGATCTTGCGTCCTTGGGCTTCAAGGGCGCGTGCGCGGGCAAGCACCTCGAAAGCGGTTTCCGTGCCGAGTCGGGACATCCAGTTGGCGAGTTTCATGAGGATAATTCTAGCAGAAATGGAAAACCATAGTCAGGCTAACATGTGCCCTATAGCGCCGTTGTCGTCCTGCCTGCGGTTCCGGCGCCGGCCGAAGGCCGGCACCGGAACCCACGCCGACCAAAGGTCGGCGCCCGCGGCGATGGCCCACCAAAGTTGATCGTTGGAATGGATTGAATGGGTACCGGCCTTCTATAGAATCGGCGCCGCATAGGAAAGGGCGGCGCCGGGGTTGGCGCCGCTGGCGCGGTGCCAACCGCAAACAACGGCAACGGCTTATTAGAAATACCGTAGGAAGGCTTCGGCCACGGACCTGGCCACCGCGAGCTCATCCGGCGGATGGCCCAAGAGTTCCTGCAAAGAGGTCCACTCCAGGCCGCGCTGCGGCGTGATGAGGCGCAGAGGCGCCAAATCGCCGTCGACGTTGATCGCGAAGCCATGGCTGGAGATGCCGTTTTCTACCGCCACGCCGATGAAGACCAGCCTCTTGCCAGCGGCGCACAGCCCGGCTTCGCCCCGGTGGCGGATCGCCTTGACTCCGATGTCAAGCAGCGCTTCGATGATTACTCCTTCCAGGGACCGTTCATAACTGTCCAGGGTCAGCCCGCGGCCGCGCAGGTCGAACACCGGATAGCCTGCCAGCTGGCCGGGCCCGTAGAAGAACAGTCCCCCCTCCCGATTCACCGTGCGTAAAGGATAGGGCAGTCGACATGCCGGCCGCCGGCGGCTGGCTGCGCCGCGCGTGTACAGGGAAGGATGCTGGGCCAGGAGCAAGGTGTCCGGGGCTTGCCGGGCGGCGCGCCGTTGCACAATCTCGGACTGCAAGGCCATGACCTCGGCGTACGGCTTTAATCCGAGGTGCCTGACCAGCATGAAGGCCTTAGGTCCTTCCCGGGGTCAGGATGTGCAGGGCTTGGCCCAGGCAGGCCTCCGCCGCTTCGGCGATCGCTTCGCCCAAGGACGGATGAGGATGCACGGTCGAGCCCAGGTCCTCAACCGTCGCTCCTACCTTCACAGCCAGGCACAGCTCGCCGATGAGATCCGACGCTTCGGGCCCTACGATGGCGCCGCCCAGGATTTTGCGCGAGTTTTTGTCCGCCACAATCCGCACGAAACCGTCCGTCTCCCGCATGGCCTGGGCCCGGCCCAGGGCCATGAAAGGGAACCGGCCCACCAGCACCTCGGCGCCGCGCGCCATGGCCTGGGCCGCGGTCTCTCCGACCGAAGCAATCTCCGGGTCCGTGAAGATGGCGGAAGGGATGGCCCCGCGCGCCTCGGCCGGACGGCCCGCGATATGCAGGGCCGCGAGCACGGCTTCGCGCGACGCCTTGTGCGCCAGGTACGGCGGCCCGATCACATCGCCTACCGCGTAGATGTTCGGGGCCTTGGTCTGATAGCGCTCGTTGACCAGGATGTGGCCCTTGGAGTCGCAGGCGATGCCCGCGGCCTCCAGGCCCAGCTCCTTGCTGGCGACCGAGCGGCCCACGCTTAGCAGTATCTTGTCCGCCGCCACGGTCTTCTCCCCGGCCGGGGTCTCCACCGTGACCGCGAGCCCGTCGCCTTCGGTCGCGAATTTTTTGGCCCGGGAGCTGACCATGACTTCGACGCCCAGCCTCTTCAGGTTGCGCAGCACCGGCGCTACCAGGTCGGGCTCGATTCCGGTGAGCACCTCGGGCAGGAACTCCACGATGGTGACCGCGGAACCTAGCTTGGCGAAGATCGTGCCCAGCTCCAGGCCGATGATTCCGCCGCCGATGATCAGCAGCCTGGGCGGGACCTCGCGCAGGGCCAGCGCGTCGGTGGAACTGAGCACACGGACGCCGTCGAAATCGAAGCCCGGCAGGGCGAGCGGCCGCGAGCCGGCCGCGATGACGGCCTGCTCAAAAGAAACGGTCTGCGGGCCTTCCGGCGTCGCCACCTCGGCTTCGTGCGCGCCGGTCAGCCGCGCCGCGCCCGCCAAAGTCGTGACCGCGTTGCCCTTGGCCAGGGTCGCGATGCCGCGGCTTAAGCCCTGCACCATGGCGTCCTTCCAGGTCATGGCCATGGGCAGGTTGAGCCGAAGGTCCGGCGCTTCCACGCCCTGGGCCTTGGACTTGCGCGCCTTGTGCAGCTGGCCGGCCAGGTGGAGCATGGCTTTCGACGGGATGCAGCCGCTGTTGAGGCAGACCCCGCCGAGCCGGTCCTTTTCGACCAGCAAGGTCTTTTTGCCAAGCTTGCCCAGCTTGAGAGCGGCGACATAGCCCCCGGGCCCGCCGCCGATCACGAGGACTTCGGTAGATAGCGCCATGAATGGTGTCTCCTAAAGTTGCGCGGCCGCGAAAGCCTCGGCCGCGTGATACGAACTGCGCACCAAGGGGCCGCAGGAAGCGTGCCGGAACCCCAGCTCTCTGGCCCTTTCGGCCCACTGGCCGAATTCTTCCGGCGGCACGAAGCGCGCCACGGGCAGATGTCGGTTGCCGGCGCTCGGCCTGAGGTACTGGCCGATGGTGACGATGTCGACGCCGGTCGCCTTGAGGTCGCTCAGGCTGGCCAGCACCTCTGCCTCGGTCTCACCCAAGCCGAGCATGAGCGAGGACTTCAGCGGGGTGCGCGGCGCCAGCCGGCGCAGGGTCGCGAGCACGGCCAGGGAAAGGCGGTAGCCGCAGCGGGGGTCGCGCGCCAGCGGCGAGAGGCGCTCCACGGTCTCGACATTATGGCCGAGCACGTCGGGCGCAGATTCTTGCACCGTGCGCAAGGCGCCTTCGTCGCCGCGGAAGTCCTGCAGGAGCAGTTCCACCTTGACGCCGGGACAATCATGCTTGATCGCCTTGACGCAGGCCGCGACATGGGCCGCGCCCTGGTCTGGCAGGTCGTCGCGGCAGACTGTGGTGAGGACGACATAGCGTAGCGCCAACTCCGCCAGGGTCCGGGCCAATACTCCTGGCTCGCCTGCCGGGGGCGCCGGTGGGCGGGCCGAGCTGGCGACCGCGCAGAACCGGCAGGCGCGGGTGCACTGGCCGCCCAGGAGCATGAAGGTCGCGGTGCCCGCGCCCCAGCATTCGCCGAGGTTGGGACAGCGAGCGCCGGCGCACACCGTGGTCAAGCCGCGTTCGGCGCAGATCTGGCGGATGCGCGCGGCATTGGCGCCGGCTGGAAGGGCGGCCTTCAGCCAAGGAGGCAATGATCGGCGCGGGCTTGCGCTAAGCATGGCCGGAGAGGTATCTCGCGGCTTCCAAGGCCGCCATGCAGCCGGTCCCGGCGGCGGTGATGGCCTGGCGGTAGCGGGAATCCATGACATCTCCGGCGGCAAAGACTCCGGGCACGGAAGTGCGGGTGCGGCCGTCGGTCGCGATGAAGCCGTTGGCATCCAGCCGCAGCTGCCCGGCGAGAAAGGCCGTGGCGGGAGAGTGGCCGATGGCCACGAAGAGGCCCTGGCAGGGAAATTCGCGGGCCTGCCCGGTCTGAGCGTGCCTGAGGCTGAGTCCGGTCACTGAGTCTTGCCCCAGGACATCGGCGACCACATGATTCCAGATGTAGGATATCTTCGGGTCGCGCCGAGCCCGTTCGATCATGGCGGCGGAGGCGCGCAGCTGGTCGCGGCGGTGGATCAAGGTGACGTGGCTGGCGAACTTGGTCAGGAATGTCGCCTCCTCGATCGCGGTGTCGCCGCCGCCCACCACGGCTACCTCCTTGCCCTTGAAGAAGAATCCGTCGCAGGTCGCGCAGGCGGAGACGCCGTGGCCCATGAGCTTTGATTCCGACTCTAGGCCCAGGAGCCGCGCCTGGGCGCCCGTGGCCACGATGAGCGCCTGGGCCGAGGCCGCGGTGCTTTCGGTGGTCTCCAATCGAAAAGGCGGCTTGGAGAGCTCCGCCTTGGCCGCGTATTCCGCGACGATCCGCACGCCCAGCCGATCGCATTGCCGGCGCATGCGGTCCATGAGCTCGGGCCCGGGGATCGGCTCGGCGAATCCCGGGAAGTTCTCCACATCGGAGGTGATCATGAGCTGTCCGCCCATGGACACTCCGGCGAAGACCAAGGGGTTGAGGTCGGCGCGGGCCGCGTAGATGGCCGCCGTCAAGGCGGCCGGGCCGGAACCTAGGATGAGCAGTTTTTCAGTGTCGGCCATAGGGTGCCTAGGCGCCGGGATATTGCGCAACCGAGTCGCGGCTCTCCCAGAGCCGCACGCAAAGGACTGGCAGTTTGCTGGCCCGGGCTCGGGCATAGACCAGGCGGGCGATGTTCTCGGCCGTGGGGTTGCCGCGCAGCGTCACCACGGGCTCGCCCTCGGCGCGCAGGACCGGCGCTAGGGGATCCCGGCAGTGGAGCAGCATCTTGTGATCCAGGGTGGTCCGCACCCATTTTTCCACCAGGGTCTTTATCCGCTCGAAATCCATGACCATGCCCAGCCTATCGAGCTTGGGGCGCCGCAGGGTGACCTCGATGACGCCGTTGTGTCCGTGGAGATGGCGGCATTTGCCGCGATGCCCGAGTATGCGGTGGCCGTAGCAGAAATGGATGACGCGAGTGATCGAATGCGCGGCGGCGCCGCGCGCAGGCTTCTTGGTCATGGCTGTTGCCCGGGGTTCCCCTCTGTCGGTTGCGCCGGCGCCGGCATCTGCTTCATGAGCTGGGGCATTATGGTCTGCAGGCGGATCCTCATGGCGTCCCGCTCTTGGGGAGAAAGATTCTTGCCGCCGGCCATGGCGGCCTGCATGTCCTTCATCATGCCGGCCAACGCGGCCATGCTCTTGGCCTGCTCCGGGGGCAGTTTCTTGGTAAGAGCCGGATCGTTGAGCAGGCCCATGACCGGCCCGAGCATGTCGGCGGTCGCGCGCTGGACCGCCTCGGCTTTGCCCTGCAGCTCAGACACCGTCTGGGCTGCAGGCACTGTTGTGCCATCGTGAAATGGGGCGATCAAGTCCAGGCCTCCGGCAGGGGAGGAGCTTGCTGCCTGAGGTGCCGCTGGCGCCGCCATCGGC
>CAIRTQ010000101.1 GCA_903881545.1 uncultured Elusimicrobia bacterium | reverse complement strand
GCCGGCGTTGGCGGCCTTTCCCGGTCCGTAGAGCGTCTTCTTGGCGACGAAGTGCTCCACGGCCTCGGGGGTGGAGGGCATGTTGGCGCCCTCGGCCACGCAGATGCAGCCGTTCTTGGTCAGGGTCTCGGCGTCCGTGCCGTCGAGCTCGTTCTGGGTCGCGCAGGGCAGGGCCACGTCCACCTTGAGGTTCCACACGCCGCGGCCGTCGTGGTACTGGGCCTTGGGGAACTTGGCGACGTATTCCTTGATGCGGCCGCGCTTGACGTTCTTGAGGTCGAGGATGAAGGCCAGCTTCTCCGCGTTGATGCCGTCCTCATCGACGATGTAGCCGTTGGAGTCGGACAGGGTGACGCACTTGCCGCCGAGCTGGTTGACCTTCTCAACCGCGTACTGGGCCACGTTGCCAGAGCCAGACACCGCGACTCTCTTGCCCTTGAATCCGTCGCCCCGGGTCGCCAGCGCCTCGGCCGCGAAGTACACGCAGCCGTAGCCGGTCGCTTCGGGCCGGACGAGGCTGCCGCCCCAGTTGAGGCCCTTGCCGGTCAGCACGCACTCGAAGCGGTTGGTGAGCTTCTTGTACTGGCCGTACATGAACCCGATCTCGCGTCCGCCCACGCCGATGTCGCCGGCCGGGACGTCCGTGTTCGGTCCGATATGGCGGAACAGCTCGCTCATAAAGGACTGGCAGAAGCGCATGACCTCGGCGTCGGACTTGCCCTTGGGGTCAAAGTCGCAGCCGCCCTTGCCGCCGCCCATGGGCAGCGTGGTCAGGCTGTTCTTGAAGATCTGCTCGAAACCCAGGAACTTGAGGATGCCGATGTTGACGCTGGGATGGAAGCGCAGTCCGCCCTTGTACGGTCCGATGGCGCTGCTGAATTCGATGCGGTAGCCCTTCTGGACGTGGATCTCGCCCTTGTCATCCATCCACGGCACGCGGAACAGGATCGTCCGCTCGGGCTCGACGATCCTTTCCAGGATCTTGGCTTTCTTATACTCGGGGTGGCGCTCCATGACCGGCACCAAGGATTCCACGACTTCCTTCACGGCCTGGTGGAATTCCTTCTCGCCCGGGTTCTTGGCGGTAACATCTTGCATGAATTTGGAGACAAAAGCGTCCTTGCTCCCAGTCTGCGGCTTGGATAATGTGGCCTGCATTTTAGTGATTCCCCCTCGGATTTCCGTCTTTGACGTATTAACTTCTCTTATCACAGAGTATCTCTTAAAAACCACCCTGTCAACCATGCTTTTGCGAGTAAAACTTCACCAGGAAAAGCCCTATGAAAGGCCATTATTCCGTCTTGGTAATCCGGCGCGCGCGCCGCCATGTCCACGGACACGAAGGGGCCGCCCTGGCGGGGGCTGGCCGCTGGGAGCCGGGTCAGGCCGCTGGGGCCGGCCTTTGAGCGGCGGGAGGCTTGATCGGCAGCTCGATGCGGAAGGTCGTGCCGGCATCAAGCTTGCTGCTCACCGATATGGCGCCGCCATGCTCCTCTATGATGCGGTAGGCGATGGCCAGGCCGAGGCCCGTGCCGCCGCCGCCTTGGCGGGTGGTGAAGAAAGGCTCGAAGATGCGCTTCATGGTCTGCTCGCTTATGCCCTTGCCGTTGTCCTTGACCTCAATGACGACCTTGCCGTCCTCGCCGCGGGTGGAAACCTGGATGAAGCCCCGCCGGCCCTCCGGGATGGCCTGCCCCGCGTTGATGAGCAGGTTCACCACCACCTGCTCGATCTTATGGGCGTTGCCGGTGATGCTGGGCCGGTCGGCGGCCAGGTCGAGCTCGATATCGGCGGTCTTGTGCAGCTGGTTGTTCACCAGGCGGATGGCGGTGTCCAGGAGCGTATTGACATCCACGGCGTCGCTCAGCAGGCCCTCGTCGCGGCGGGAGAAACGATTGAGGCCCTCCACGATGCCCTTGATGCGCTCGGAGCCGTGTGCCATATCGTTGACCAGCGTCATGATGTGCTCGCGGAAGAAATCGTACTTGAGCCGGGCGATCGTCAGATCGGGATGCGCCGCGTAGTATTCGTCCAGGATGGGCAGGATACCCTCGAAGGCCTGCTGCAAGATGCGGATGTTGCCGAGGATGAACTGGTTGGGGTTGTTGATCTCGTGGCCGATGCCGCTGACCAGCTGGCCCAGGGCGGCCAGCTCCTTGGCCAGTTCCTCCGCGTCCCGTCCGCCTGGGCTCGCCATGGCCGCCGGGCCGCGTCCTAGACGCGCAGGCTGCGCGGCCGGAACCGCTCAGCGCCCACCTCGTGCAGCTGCCGCTTATACTGCCCGGCCACGGTCAAGGGCGGGCAGAGCGGGCTGGGCCGGGCGCGCACATCGGCGACCTTAAGACACGCGCCGACCTCGGCGCGCTTCTCGCCGGTGTTCCAATAAACCCCAACCAGTCCGCCCAGGCCCTCCCGCGCGCAGCGGTCGGCCGCGGCAAAGATCTCGGCGAAGGACCCGCCGACGCCCGCCAGCCCGAAAGCCCGCGCCAGCTCGGTCAGGACCTGCCAGCCGGTAGCGCCGCCCGGAGCCCGCAGGGCCTGGTTGTAGCGCAACAGCCGCCCCTCGAAGTTGATCCGCGTCCCGTCGCTCTCCAGGAAAGTGGTGGCGGGCAGGACTATATCGGCGGACTGGGTCGTCTCGGTGTGGCACCAGTCGGCGACGGCCAGAAATCCAGCGTCACCGAAATAGGCGGCCACCTTGTCCTCATGCATGGGATCCTCTCCCAGGATGAGCGCCGCCTTGATTCGCCCGGACCCCAGCATCTCAAGCAGTTCGCGGCGGCTCTTGGCGCCGGGCGCGGCGCCGCTGGGCCGCCGGCCGGGGGCGAAGCGCGGGTCGGCGCCCATGACCTCCAGGGCCGCCCCGTTGGCGCCCGCGTGGGGCAGGAGCAGGTCCGCGGCCACGCCTTTGGCGCGCAGGAGGATGACGAGATTGGCCAAGGCCACGATGTCGCCCGGGGACTGGTCTTGCGGCCGGTCCGGGCTGTGCACCACCACGACCTTCTTGGCGGAAGCGATCTGGTCGGCGGCCGCGACGATCTTCTGCGCCGTGACCCCGGTCAGGTCCGCGATGGACTGCGCGCTGTAGTCGAACAGATCGCCCAGGAACTCCGCGCCGCCAGGCAGATTCTGGACCGCCTCACGCGCGAAGAAGCCGCGGTCGAGCAGGACCTGCATAACGCCGTTCCACAGCAGCGCCGCGCGGCCGCGCAGGGGATCGAGCGCCAGCGTCGCCAGGCTCGCCAGGGCATCCGCGGCCGAGCTGGCCGCAACGATCCGGGCGCCGCGTCGCGCGGCCGCCAGGATCTCGACGCCCAGGATCAGCTGGTCGCTCTGCGCGTCGACATTATTGCAGATGATCAAGTCCGCCGATTCCAGAGCGGACCGGTCGGCGGTGGAAGCGCTGAAACCGAGGGAGGCGTCCAGCGCTGCGGACTCCGTCCCCGCGCAGAGCAAGGACAGAGAAGCGATATTGTTGGTGCCGATGCCCTCGCGCGCGATCCGGGCCGCCAGAAACAGCTCCTCGTTGGAGAGCTCCGGAGAGACGAACACGCCGACTGCCTCCGGGCCGTGCTCCTGAACGGCGCGCCGCAGGGCGGCCGCCGTTTGGGTGCAGGCCTCCGCCAGCGGCAGCGGCTTGTGCTGGCCATCCTTCCCCCGAACCAGGGGCTTGTCGACGCGGCGCTGCGCCAGAAAAAGCTCGCTGCCGAAGCGGCCGTAGCGGCAAAGATAACTGCCCGCGCCGCCCGCCGGGGCGGTGTAGTAGCGGTCTCCGTCGATGCGCTTGACCGTCAGGGCACAGCCCACCGAGCAGAACGCGCAGCGGCTCTCCACATCCTCGGTCGGCAGGCAGGCGCGGCCGGGGAAAGGGAACTTCACCGTCAGCGCCCCGGTGGGGCAGGCGTCAACGCAGTTGCCGCAGCTGACGCAGTTAGTCTCCACCAGGGGATCGTTCATGGCCGGACGCATCTCGGTCTTGAAGCCGCGCCCGACCAGGCCCAGGGCCGATATCGGCAGCACCCGGGCGCAGGTGCGGACGCAGCGCGCGCAAAGGATGCACTTGTTGGGGTCGTAGACCACATGCGGATGGCGGTCGTCCACCTTATGCTTGCGGACGGCGCCGAGGAAGCGCTTGATGTCGACGCCATACTCCTCGGCGTAGCGGCGCAGCCCGCACTGGTCGTAGACCACGCAGCCGCAGGCCAGGCAGCGCGCGCACTCGCGCCCCAGGTCCTCGTACTCGTAGCCGTTCGAGACCTCCGCGAAGCTCCCGCGCCGCTCCTCGACGGCGATCTCGTGCGCCTCGTGGCGCGGCGACTCCTTCACCTCGCCGAGCTCGGCGGCGCCAGGCTTGGCCCAGAAGCTCTTCTGCACCACGAACGGCAGGCGCTTCGGCTTCTCGCCGCTGAGCTGCTCGTGGATGGCCAGGGCGGCGCGGTGGCCGTCGCGGATGGCGTCCACCACGATGGTAGGGCCGTCGTCGGCCACATCGCCGCCGGCGTAGAGCCCCGGGACGTTGGTCTTCATGGTGACGGGGTCGGAGACGATGGTGCGCCAGCGCGACACCTGGGGCGCGCCCTCCACCCCGGTCAGGCCCTCCAGCAGCGGCTCCTGGCCGATGGCGGAGACGGCGAGGTCGCAGGGCAGCACGAATTCGGAGCCCTCCTGGGGCACGGGCTTGCGCCGGCCCGAGGCGTCCGGCTCGCCGAGCTTCATCCGGATGCACTGGAGCGCCTTGAGCCGGCCGCCCTCGGCCACGATGGCGACGGGCGCGGCAAGCTCCATGATCTCGACGCCTTCCTTAAGGCAGTCCTCGACCTCCACCTTGTCCGCCGGCATCTCGGCCTTGGTGCGCCGGTAGAGCAGGATGACCCGGTCCGCCTTGAGCCGCCAGGCGGTGCGGGCAACATCCATCGCGGTGTTGCCCCCCCCGACCACGACCACGATGCCCTTGACGGGATCGTGCTTCTCCACCTTGGCCATCAGGAAGTCCACGCCCTTGACCACTCCCTGGGTGGACTCCTCACCCGGCACGCCCATGCCCTTGCTGCCCATGGCCCCCGCCGCGATGAACACGGCGGCATGGCTCTTAAGGAGCTCGTTCAGCGCCACATCCCGGCCCACGCGCACGCCCGTCCAGAGGGTCGCGCCGGCGCGCTGGATATAGGCGACCTCGCGGTCGATCACATCGTTGGGTAGGCGATATTCCGGGATGCCGTAACGCAGCATGCCGCCCGGCTTGGGCAGGGCCTCGTAGATGACGGGGTCGTAGCCGTAGAGGCCGAGATACCAGGCCGCCGTAAGCCCGGCTGGGCCCGAACCCACGATGCCGACCGACTGGCCGCGCGCGGGCATCCGGAGCGGGTCCTCGTCGTAGGCGCTGGGACTGTCGGTCACGAACCGCTTGATGTTGTTGATCCCGACCGGGGAGTCGATGTCGGCCCGGCGGCAGGCGATCTCGCACTTGCGCACGCAGACCCGGCCGCAAATCGCCGGCAGGGGGTTCGTTTCGCGGATGAGGCGCAGGGCGCCCGCGTAGTCCCCCATGGCGGCCAGGGCCACATAACCCTGGCAGTCCACCCCGGCCGGGCAGGCCAGGGCGCAAGGCGAGACGCAGTCGGCGTAGTGGTTGGAAAGCAGTAGCTCCAGCGCGGTGCGGCGCGAGGCGACGACCCGCTCGCTGCGCGTGGTCACCTTCATCCCCTCCGCGACCCGGGTCGCGCAGGCGGGCAGGAGGTTCGGGCGGCCCGCCACCTCGACTACGCAGAGGAAGCACGAGCCGTAGGGCTTGAGCTCCGGGGAATGGCAGAGCGTGGGGATCTCATCGAGCTTATTCTCGGTCACGACCTGGAGGATCGTGGCCTCGGGACTGGCCTGCACCATGCGACCGTTGATTTCGACTGTGACCGTGGCCATGATGTTTCCCCTAGTCCTTGTAGACCGCGCCGAAGGTGCAGCTGGTGATGCACTTGCCGCACTTGATGCAGAGCGCATCATCGACGACATGCAGCTCCTTGACCTTGCCCCGGATGGCGTTGGAGGCGCAGTTCCTGGCGCAGAGCGTGCAGCCGGTGCACTTGGCCGGGTCGATCCGGTATACCACCAGGAGCGCGCAGCTTTTGGCCGGGCACTTCTTGTGATTGATGTGCTCCAGGCACTCGTCCATAAAATAGCGCAGGGTGGTGAGCACGGGGTTCGGCGCCGTCTGGCCGAGGCCGCAGAGACTGGCCTCCTTGATCTGGGCGGAGAGGCTCTGTAGCTTGGCCACGTCGGCCGGCGCGCCCTCGCCGCGCGTGATGCGCTCCAGGATCTCGAGCATGCGCAGGGTACCGATGCGGCAGAAGGTGCACTTGCCGCAGGACTCGTCCTGGGTGAAGTTGAGGAAGAACCGGGCGATGTCCACCATGCAGGTAGAATCATCCATCACGATCATCCCGCCCGAGCCCATGATAGCGCCGGTCTTGGGGATGTTCTCGAAGTCCACCGGCGTCTCGCCGAGGTGGTGCGGGATGCAGCCGCCCGACGGGCCGCCCATCTGCACGCCCTTAAACTTCCGCCCCCCCTTGATGCCGCCGCCGATGCCAAAGACAAGCTGGTTGATGGAGGTCCCCATGGGGACCTCGGCCAGCCCGCCCCGATTCACCGAACCGGCCAGCGCGAAGACCTTGGTGCCCCGGCTCTTCTCCGTGCCGAAAGCGGCGTAGGCCGGCGCGCCATTGACCAATATCCAGGAGATATTGGCGTAGGTCTCCACATTGTTGTTGTTGGTGGGCTTCTGCCACAGGCCCTTCTCGGCTGGAAACGGCGGGCGCAACCGCGGCATCCCGCGCTCGCCCTCGATGGAGGCGAAGAGCGCCGTCTCCTCGCCGCACACGAAGGCCCCGGCGCCCTGCTTGATCTTGATGTCGAAATCATGGCCCGAGCCCAGGATATCCTGGCCCAGGTAGCCCTTGCGGCGCGCGTCGGCGATGGCGGTGTTGAGGCGCTTGATGGCCAGGGGGTACTCGGCGCGGCAGTAGATGTAGCCGAAGCTCGAGCCGATTGCGCGGCCGCAGATGATCATGCCCTCCAGCACCGAGTGGGGGTCGCCTTCCAAAACGCTGCGGTCCATGAACGCGCCCGGGTCGCCCTCGTCCGCGTTGCAGACCACATATTTCACCGGGCCGGCATTGGCGGCCGCAAACGACCATTTCTGCCCGGTGGGAAATCCCGCGCCGCCCCGCCCGCGCAGGCCGGACGCCTTGACCTCCGCGATGATCCCATCCGGCGTCATCTCGAAGAGCGCCTGACGCAAGGCACGATAGCCGCCCACGGCCTCGTAGTCCTCCAGCGACTCCGGGTTGATGACGCCGCAGTTGCGCAGGACGATGCGCTTCTGCAGGGCCAGAAAATCCTTCTCCGAGCCGCCCATGTTGCCGGCCGCGTCCTCGCTGTAGACCACCCACTCCGTGATGACCTGGCCGCCCTTGAGGTGCTTCTCGACGATGGCCCGGGCCCGGTCGGGATTGACCTCGCCGTAGATGATCCGGCCGCCGTCCTCGCGCACCTCGACCATAGGCTCACGGTAGCACATGCCCAGGCAGCTGGTGATCGAGAGCTCCGCCCCCTGCGGGCCGGCGGCGCCCTGGGCGAGCAGCTCAGCAATAGTATGGTGGACTTCGCGGGCGCCCGCGGAGAGTCCGCAGGTCCCCATGCCGACGATGATCTTGCGCATCTTAAATCTCCCCTGGGCCGACCTGGGCTAGCGGCTTCTGCTCTTTGGCGCGCCGGCGCATGGCACGGATAATCTTGCGCGCCGCAGCCGGCGTCAGGCGCCCGTGCGTCTCCTCGTCGACCATCATCACGGGCGCCAGCGAGCAGCAGCCCAGGCACGCCACGGTGAACAGGGTGAAGACCCCGTCCTCGGTGGTCCCGCCCACCTCGATGCCCAGCTCGTCGATGACCGTGTCCACCAGCAGCTTGGAGCCCGAGACATGGCAGGCCGTGCCCACGCAGAGCCGGATGACATGCTCGCCCATGGGCTGCAGCCGGAACTGGTTGTAGAAGGTGATGACGCCGTAGACGGAGGATTCCGAGATGTTGGTCACGCCGGAGATGTACTTGATGGCGCGGCGCGGGATGTACCCGAAATGCTCCTGCGCCGACTGCAGCAGGGGGATGAGCTCGCCCGGGGCGCCGTTGTAGCGCCACAGCCGGTAAGTAAAATCCGCGCCTTTGGTTTCGTTTGCCATGGCAGTCCTCACGCGTCCAGCATCTTGATGACCTTGGCCTCGCGCACGCGCAGGACGCCGTCGATCTTGGCCAGCTTCTCCATGACCCGCGAGGCCTTGCCCGTCGCCTGGCTGTCGGTGATCATCCCCACCAGCTTGGCGCCGCCGTCGATCACGTCCAGGAAGATCACCTCGTTGACGAAGAACACCGTGGTGAATATCTGCTGGATGGCGTTCTTGTCGATGTCGGCGATGATGTAGCTGGTCGTGCCCTTGCGCTCCGCCATCCTCTGGCTGGGGGAATACTTGACCGCCTTCTTGTAGATCTCGATGAAGGAGTTCACATCGCGGTCGAGCTTGGGCCGCTCCACCGATGACAGCGAGGCCACCTCGATTCCCACGATGGCCTTGACCCGGTCGAAGATGGCCCGGATATTCTCCTCGGAAGCGGCCTGGGTGAGCACGATGATGTCCATGTCGCCGCGCACCGCGTCGCAGGTCGCCACGCCTTCCATATGACAGAGCTCGTTGAATATCTCCATGCTGCGCGCGGCGTCCGTGATGCGGATGGTGAGGTAGGCGCTCACGGATTCGCGACCAGGCGCGGGCTCGGCATCGGGCATCGCCACGCCGGCTCCGGAGGTGCGCCCCGGGGCGAGGGCTCCGAGGGCCTGGACCAGGTCGGAGATCTCGAAGGGTTTTTCCAGGTAGCCCGTGTTGTGCTCGGCCAGGGCCGAGGCTTTGAGGGAATCGTCGCCGAAGCCGGTGATGACGAGGACCGGTAGGTCCGGGAACTGGCTTTTGATCACGGTAAGGATCTTCATGCCGTCGATGTCGGGCATAAAGATATCAATGATGAGATAGTCGTAGCTCTGGCCCTTGGCCAGGGCGTTGTTGAACTCGTGGATGGCCGAGATGCCGTCGGGGCAAGCCGTGCAGGCGTAGCCTTCCTGGGTCAATCCGAAAGTGAGGTTCCGACGGATGGCGGGCTCGTCGTCAATTATTAAAACGCGCTTGTTCATCAAGTCTCCTAGAGGGTAAAATCTCCGGCGGACGAAGCGGTTTTTTGGCCAATCCCGACAGAAAAAGTATACGCTTTTTGAAAATACCGTTCAACCGCGGCGCGACGGCGGGACCGTTAAACGATGCGCGAGACCACAACCATAAAAAGCACTCCCAGAATGGTCATTCCCACGGTCCGCAGCGACGAGCCTTCCCGGTGCGCCTCGATCAGTATCTCGGCGATCCCGACATAGAGCAGGAAGCCCGCGAAGAAGCCCAGATAGATCAGGAGGCCCCACTCTGGGAGGCTGAAGAACCGCGTCACCCAGGCGCCCAGGACCGGCGCCGCGGCGTCGGCCAGGACCAGAGCCCAGGTCCGGTTAATGGTGTTCTTGTGCACCAGCATCAGGGACCCGGTGTTGAGGCCGTCGGCGAAATCGTGGCTGACCACCCCGACCGCGATCAGTATCCCCACCGGAGACGAGATGCTGAAGCCCAGGCCGATACCGATGCCGTCAAAGAAGGAGTGCGCGACCAGGCCCAAGGCGGAGAGCAGCCCGACATCGGGATGCCGGTGCTCCTCGTAGCTACCTTCCGAGCTGTGGTGCACGAGGATGGATTTCTCCAGGACATGGAAGAGCAGGAAACCACCGATCAGGGCGAGCATCGGAGTCCGGGGGTTGGCCCCCGTCCGCGCCACCATGCTCATGATCTCGGGCAGGACATCCAAGGCCACCAGGCCGAGCAAAACCCCGGCGGTAAATCCCAGGATGAGCTGGAGCTTGCCCCTGAACCTGATGCTCGCAAAGCCGCCTAGCAGGGTAAAAAAGAAGGCACAGCAAGCCGCGAGGATGGCCATCAAAAGCCTCTACGCCCGGGGCGCCAGGTCATCTGCCCTCGCTCTTGAAATAGAGGCAGGACAAGGGCGGCAGGCAGACCTCCAGGGACTGGCCGTGCCCATGCCAGGCCACGCCCTGCGCGTTGAGGCCGCCCAGGTTGCCCATGCCGGAACCGCCGTATTCCGCGGCGTCGCTGTTGAGGATCTCGGCCCACCACCCGCCCCGCGGCACGCCCACGCGGTAGCTCTTGCGCGGCACGGGCGTGCAGTTCATGATCACCAAGATGATGTCGTCGCCGGACTGCCCTTTCCGGATGAAGCTGAGGACTGAGTTGTCCGAATCGTTGCAGTCGATCCAGGAGAAGCCGGCAGGGTCGAAATCCCTTTCGTAGAGGGCCGGCTCGGCCCGGTAGACGCGATTGCAGTGTTCCACCAGTTTTCGCACGCCCTCGTGGGGCGCGTGCTCGAGCTGGTGCCAGTCCAGGCTCGTGGCATGGTTCCACTCCCGCCACTGCCCCCACTCCCCGCCCATGAACAGCAGCTTCTTGCCCGGCTGGGCCCACATGTAGGCATACATCAGGCGCAGGTTGGCGAACTTCTGCCAGTCGTCGCCGGACATCTGCGACAGCAGGGAGCGCTTGCCGTGCACCACCTCGTCGTGCGAAAGCGGCAGGATGAAGTTCTCGTGGAAGGCGTAGAGCATGCGGAAGGTGATCACGTTCTGGCACCACTTGCGGTAGAGCGCGTCCTTGCGCATGTAGGCGAGCGTGTCGTGCATCCAGCCCATGTCCCACTTGAGGCCGAAGCCGAGGCCGCCGACGTAGCTCGGCCGCGTGACGAGCGGCCATGAGGTGGACTCCTCGGCGATCGTCTGCACGTCGGGATGACGCGCGTACGATTCCTCGTTCAGGTGACGGATGAAGGTGATGG
>CAIRTQ010000100.1 GCA_903881545.1 uncultured Elusimicrobia bacterium | reverse complement strand
GGCGCGGATGCGTGTGCTGCGAGCGAGACGCAAGGAGGAGGGCGGGGTCCTGAAGAGCCCACTGAAATATCTGGAGGGGCTTTGGGTGGGGTCGGGAGGTCTGTTTGCAACACAGGAACTGGCGGAGGCCACGGCTCGACGAGAGGAAGGCTTACGGCCGAGGATGTTTGCAACACAGGAACTGGCGACAGGGCTTTCCGTCGGACTGTGGCGATACCTTCTGGCCCGGGAGCGGTTTGCAACACGGGAGGGGGCTGACGGCAAGGCCGAGGGCGCGATATAGTGAGCGACAATGCAGGTAATGGAATTAGGCCTCGATTCGCTGGACCTGTCTTACGGCCGCCTGCGCGTGGCTGACCGGCGGCGAGAAGCGCAGTTGATGGCGTCGATGGAGGAGCAGGACCAGCAAGACGCGATCAGCGTGGTGGCCGCGGATGACGGGCGTTGGCTCGTGGTAGACGGGCATAAGCGGGTGAGGGCGCTGCGCCGGCTTCGCCGGGACGTGGTGAAAGCGGTCGTCTTGGCGATGTCGCCGGCGGAGGCATTGGCGGCGGCGTACCGAGCCGACAGCGGCCCCGGCCGCAGCGCCATTGAGGAGGGCTGGCTGGTCTATGAGCTGCATCGGGTCGGGAAATGGGATCTTGGCAAGACCGCGGCGGCGATAGGGCGCTCGAAGAGCTGGGCGAGCCGGCGGCTGGGCTTGGTGGAGGGATTGCCGGACGCGGTGCTCGAAGGAGTCCGGAGCGGCAAGCTCGGAGCATGGTCTGCGATGAAGCATCTGCTGCCGTTGGCGCGCGCCAACGGCGCGGCGTGCGAGCGATTGGCTGGCAAGCTCGTGGAAGCGAGCCTGAGCAGCCGGCAGATAGCGCTGGTGTGCGGGCATTTCACCAAGAGCGGCGCGCCGGTGAGGGAGCGCATCCTGGAGGACCCGGCACGATTTCTCAAGGCATTGGAGGCGTTGGGCAATGGGCTCGCAGATCCCGCGCTCAGCGAGGCCGAGGACCGGGCTCTCAAGCAGTTGGAACTGGTGGGCAATGTGGCGCTGGGGCTGACGCGCGGCCTGCCGCAAGCGCTGGGCTACGATGCCGGAGAGGTTGCCCGTGCCAAGCTCTGGTCGGCGTGGGAGCGAGTCCGGAAACGGCTGGCTTTATTGGATGAGACGGTGGCGGCCTTGAAAACCGCCCAAGCAAAGAAGAGGGAGGAGAGATATGCTCAGTCAGGAAATACGGACGGCCGTCTTGACCCTGCACAAGCAGGGACACGGCAGCCGCAAGATAGCGAAGGACTTGAAGATAGGGCGCAACGCGGTGCGGGAAGTGATTGCCAGCGGCCGAGCGGAGGTCCAGCCGCGCCAAGGCCCGCCTCACCGGTTGGAGCCGTTTGTTGAGAGCCTGCGGCAGTTGCATGCGGAGTGTCGCGGCAACCTGGTGCGGGTGTGGGAAGAGCTGCACGCGCGCCAGGGTGTGAGCGTGCCGTACACGACGCTGACCAGGTTCTGCCGGGAGCGTGGGATCGGCGTTCTTGAGAAGACGCCCGCGGGCCGGATCGTGACGGCTCCCGGTGAAGAAATGCAACACGACACCTCGCCCTACACCATCGAAATCGGCGGCAAGAAGGTCAAGCGCCAATGCGCGAGCCTGGTGCTGGGCTACAGCCGGCGGATGCATATCCGCTTCTACGCGAAGTTCGACCGGTTCCATTGCAAGGTCTTCCTGACGGAAGCTTTCCAAGCCATGGGCGGGACCTGCAGCCGGTGCGTGATCGACAACAGCCACGTGGTGATCGTGTGCGGCACGGGCAAGAACGCGCAGGTTTCCCCCGAGATGGAGGCCTTCGAGAAGCGCTTCGGCTTCAAGTTCATGGCGCACGAGCTGGGCGACGCGGACCGGTCGGGGAAGGTGGAGCGGCCGTTCTGGTACATCGAGCGCAACTTTCTGGCCGGGCGGACCTTCAAAGATGACGCGGACCTTAACCGGCAGGCTCAGGCGTGGCTTGAAGAGAAGGCCGACGTGCGGCGGCTTCGCGAGCTTGGGGCCAGTCCGCGGGAGCTTTTCGTCGCCGAACGGCCGCACCTGATCCAGTTGCCGCTCTACGTTCCCGAGGTCTACCAGATCCACCGGCGCGACGTGGACGCCTATGGCTACGTCCATCTGCACGGCATGCGCTACTCGGCGCCGGCCAAGGCGCTGGGAACCTCGGTGACGGTGCGCGAGAGCGACAAGGAGGTCGTCTTGCTGCAGGGCCACGAGGAGCTGGCCCGGCATGACAAGCTCACCGGGGCCGACGGTCACAACCAATCGACGCTGGCCGGGCACGAGCGCCGCGGCAAGCGCCCGCCCAGCATTCTGCCCGAGGAAACGCGGCTTAAGGGGTTGGGCAGCGAGATGGCGGACTACCTGGCCAAGCTCAAGGTGGAGCGCGGCAGCCACTACGCTTGGAGCCTGCGCAAGCTCTACGGTCTTCTGTGCCAGCACCGGACCGAGGACTTTTTGCGGGCAGTGGCCAGGGCCAGCGAACACGGGCTCTTCGACGTCAGACGCATCGAGTCGATCCTGCTGGCCGAGTTGGCCCGGCAGGAGTACCTGCTGCCCATGGAGCCGCAGGATTACGAAGACAGCGAGGGTTTTCGCAAGGGCGCGGGCACCCCGCCCAGCGACCTGAGCGAGTACGGCCTCGATGACGGCCCCAAGGAGGACGACGGCCATGCTCGATGACATCCATGCTTGCCTGGACGCGCTCAAGCTGCGCAAGATGCGCGAGCTCGTGGAGGAGGAGTTGAAGTCAGCCCAGGTTAAGAAGACCAGCTATAGCGCCTTGCTGCTGGGCCTTTTGCGCCAGGAGGTTGAGGACAAGCGGCAGCGCTCAATTCAGAGCCGCATAAACCAAGCCTCGCTGCCCGATCGCTGGACCCTGGAGACCTATCCCTTCCACGTTCAGACTTGTATCAGCAAGAAGCAGCACCAGGAACTGGCCGAGCTTGACTTCATCGCCCGTGCGGAGAATGTCGTCTGGATGGGCGGAACCGGCGTGGGAAAAACGGGCTTGGCTTCGTCGATTCTGCTCAAGGCTCTTTACGCCGGGCGCTCGGGCAAGCTCGTCAAAGCCCAGGACCTCTTCGACGAGTTTTCGGCCAGCCTCGC
>CAIRTQ010000099.1 GCA_903881545.1 uncultured Elusimicrobia bacterium | reverse complement strand
TCGGGGTTTTCGCATCCAGCAATCATGCCAGATTTCTTGACCATCAAAATAGCCGATTCTCCTTCGAGAGAACATCGTTTTTTATGCTGTTTTTACCCACTCGCCGGGACGAAGACCCACTATTATTTCTCCGAGACCAGTTACATTGGGATCGCTGAAATGGGCGGCTGGTCTGGAACCATTTCCTTTAAAGGCCTTTCATCTAACGGGTCAAAGATTGACGAAAAGGAAATGGATAGGGCCATCAATATTGTGAAAACTCTGATTGATGGACAATACAGGAAATAGAAGCGGAGAAATCTGGATAGTCGGTGCGCCAAAACATATCAACGTATGCCGATGCACGCAACATGCGATAAGTTTGAACCACGATGAGCAGTCCTGGGTAATCTGACTATGGACCCGGAGTACACGGACAAGCCCGCCGAGATCGTAAGCGGCCCTCCCCCCTCGGCCTCCCCGGTCCAAGATCGCAAACGCACATATTTCCATCCCCTCAGCGGGCTGGTGATCCTGGGTGTGGACTGGCTTGCCTTCGGCATTGACCTGCCCACGGAGTTCCTGTTCACCCCGCTTGTGAGCATCATCGCCTTCGGCGTTACCTTCTGGGCCGTGGCCAGGATACAGCTGCGCGACGGAGACGCCCGGAAGCGTGCCTATTTCAAGGCCTTCCTGGGCGCGGTCGCGGCCGGTGTTCCCTTCCCGGTCACCGGCACCATCGTGGGCGCGGCCATACTGATACTGTCGGGGCTGCCCAAGGGCTTCCTTTGGCGGCGATGATCTCCTCCGCCGTTCTCCCGAGCTAGGCCTGCCCGCGCCGGGCGGCCTACACCTTGATCCAAAAAACCGGCGGGGTCCCGGGCTCGGGATCGTCCCCCAGCTCGACCCAGGCCCCGGCGGCCACGCTGACAGCCCCGTCTATACAGGGCATCGCGGCATCGCATTGCCCCCCAGAGCAATTAAGGCTTATACTGTTCTCGGGATGGCAGACATGGTCATGCAACGGATAAATCTGAAGGGAAGGCCTGCCTGGATCATCAGGCCCTGGTTGAGAGCCGCACCAGCGGCGGTACTCATGTCGGGCTTTTTCGGCTGCGCATCGTCCCCAATCAAGGGGAAAAACGTATTTATCCAAGACCTGAACAGCCAGATGGCGCAACAAAATTTTGTTGGAGCCAGTCAGGAAATCGACGATTTCAAACAGACGGATTTATACGGCAAGAAAAACGCCGTTCTTTATAACCTGGACAAGGGCGCCGTCCTCCATTACGGCGGGAATTTTTCGGAGAGCGATAAGACTCTTGATCAGGCCGAGTTGCGCATGAGCGAGCTTTACACGAAGAGCATAAGCAAGATGGCTGGACTTCTCTTCATCAATGATGAAACCACGGAATACTCCGGTCAGCCCTATGATCGGGTCTTGCTTCATGTTTTTCGGGCTCTCAACTGGGCCGTGATGGGAAATCCCGATGAAGCGCTGGTCGAATCCAGAAAAGTCGAAATCTTTTTAGACGAGCTGAATCACAACCTTGAAGGCAAGGCCGTTTACAAAGACGACGCCTTCGCCCGATATCTGGATGCGCTCATCTATGAGGAGCAAGGGAAAGCCGACGACGCGCGCATTTCCCTGGAGGCGGCCAGCAAGGCATATGGCGCATATGGGAGCCTCTACGGCACGCCCAATCCGATCCCCTCGCCTGCGAAGGTGCTGGAGGGAGAACGGGGCGAGTTGGATTTCATTCATTTCAACGGCCCCGGCCCGAGGAAGGACCAAGCCTACGTTATGGTCCGTTGGATTTGCACCGGTATCCCTATCAAGGTCTCCGGCATGACCATATGTACCGATTATCAAGAACAGATAACAGCGATTCCCGCCGATCAGGCGACGCAGATAAATTCCGCGCTTCTGCGCGCCCTCATGTCTGCGGCAGCCCCTCCGGATGAGATGACGATGGCCGTTCCTATTTATGTCCAAGACCCCGTTTCAATTGCCAGGTCTGAGGTCATTGTTGACGACTCTGGAAGTTCCGACACTGCGCTCGTGGAAGATATTTCGGCAATCACCCGTGAAGACTTCCAAAGCCATATTCAGGCGACGATGTACCGCACAGTCGGACGGGCGGCCATAAAAAGAGGGTCTTCGTCCCGGCGAGTGGGTAAAAACAGCATAAAAAACGATGTTCTCTCGAAGGAGAATCGGCTATTTTGATGGTCAAGAAATCTGGCATGATTGCTGGATGCGAAAACCCCGACGCCTCCAGGATGCTTACC
>CAIRTQ010000098.1 GCA_903881545.1 uncultured Elusimicrobia bacterium | reverse complement strand
GCGCGGAGACAGCTCCCTCGACTTGAGCACAGGAGTAGTTGACGGCAATCCCAGCCCCCGCCACAGCCAGGATGCCGACCCGTAGCCATGCAAGGCGACCAGACATGAAGTCGATAACTTTATCTAGGAGAAGAAAAGCTGTCAAGGTAAAAAATGGAAACAAGATGGATTGTTGCCGCGCAAACCCACCAAACGGATACAGCCGCAGCAGGGAAAGGCCAATCAACTCCGCCAGGAGCAGAAGGGACACTAGGCTGGGGAGGCCGGAAGCGGGCGACTCTTCAGATTGCTTCCGGAATAGCGCTAGATACAACAGCAGAGGCGCAAACACGGCAAGAATCCCAAGCGCAACGCCCGCCGACGACATCTCGCCGGGCAGCATATAATTCATATCCGCGCACAGATTGCGCAGCACGAAAGATATACGCGATGTGCCTGGGCTCCAATAGAAGCCGGGGTGATAATTTGAGGCTTGTACGGCAATCTGGTATTTCATGTGCATCACATAGAAGCAGGCAATGACGGCCACAGGCAGCCCAAAAGCCGTTATCCACACGCGCCAGTTGCGGCGTGTCCACGCCAGGGCGCGCCCACGCAACAGCGGGTGCGCCGCCCCGAGCAGGGCCAAAGCGCCAACACAGGCCAGGAAGAACAGAATGGAGTAGTATTCGCTGGCGACCGCCAAGCTGGTGAGTATCCCAAACCATACCAGGGAACGGTTCCTCCGGGCATCGCCAGCCAGGGAATCGACGAAGCAATAGAAGGCGGCAAGGACGAAGAAAAGAGCAAGCGGGTAGGACCGGACATCAATGAAGATTTCCCTCATCGTCGCGGAAAAGCCGTAGGCTGCCGCGGCCAGCAGGGCGATAGCCTTGCTCTTGCACAGTCTTGCCGCGATAAGGCCGAGCAAATAGACGCCCGCCATGCCGGGGATGATGGAAACGGAGCGCCAAGCCAAATTGGAATGACCAAACAAGGCGGGCACGCGCAGCACGAGATAGTAAAGGATCGGGTGCGGATCGCTTCTCAAGCGGCTAAGGAACCGCCCCCAATCCATTATGCTTAGGCCCATAGACAGGTAGCCGTCATTTCTTATGGGTTGAGAAATTCCCGACTCCAAGACCGGGATAAGCACGGCCAGGGTAATGGCGAGCAGAAGATATGGGAACAGACGATCGAAGGTATCCCTCCGGATTCCCATTCTTGTGAGCAGCGTGGTGGAAGGGGTGTCTAGCATCCAACCGAGACCATAATCGGCAAGCCCTTGACCAAGGCCTGGCCCGAAGGCAGCCCCGGAACGCTCAGGCTGGCAGACACGACCGCACACGACACCGCAAGAAGCCTCAAGTTCCGCATAGCGCATTCCCCTTGATCCGAAAGTCGCAGGTCCGACGGCCCACCTGGCCGCGGACGAACAAGAATGCAGGAACGACGACTGCGAGTATAGCAAACCCCGAGCGGCGGCCACGCTTTGGGACGCGGACCTTGTTGGGCGCCGGAATAAACGCTTTACTTGATTCCTGGCATCTAATAAAATGTATGCCGTACTCGATGAAACTCCAAGGCAAGCAGAAATTCAAGCACGCGGACCATATCGCCTGGCGCCGGGTGGAGCAGGAATCCGTCATCCTCGACCTCAACACGAGCGACTACTACTCCCTCAGCGAGACCGGCGCCTTGATCTGGGAGAGCCTGGGGGCCGGGCATTCGGTGGACCACGTCAAGGAAATCGTCTGCCGACAATACGACATCGATCCGTCCGTGTTGCATAAGCACATGGAGTCCCTGGTGGAGCAGCTGGTCCAAGACGGCCTGCTGCACGCGCTGGGCTCCTAGATCCGTTTCCGCCGCTGACACTCACGCCGCAAGGGGGACCGTCATGCCGACCGCATCCGCCAAGAATGGAAACTCCAGCAATGCCGCGGGCCCGCAGCTCACCAAGGCAGAGCTCATCGCCAAGGCGCAGAAGCCGAGCGAAGATGCCATGAAGCTCCACCCGTTCTACCGCGGGAAGATCGAGGTCTCCCCCAAATGCTGCGTGCGCGATTTCAACGATTTCGCCATCTGGTACTCCCCCGGCGTGGCCGCCCCCTGCAAGGATATCGCCAAGAACCCCGAGACGGTCTACGAGCACACCAACAAGGCCAACATGGTGGCCGTGGTCTCGGACGGCACGCGCGTCCTGGGCCTGGGCGACATCGGCGCCTTGGCCTCCATCCCGGTCATGGAGGGCAAGGGGCTTCTCTTCAAGTACCTGGGCGGAGTGGACGCCTTCCCCATCTGCCTCGACACCAAGGACCCCGACGAGATCATCCGCACGGTCGAGATCCTACAGCCCTGCTTCGGCGGGATCAACCTGGAGGACATCTCCCAGCCCAAATGCTTCTACATCCTTGATGAGCTGCGCAAGCGCTGCAACATCCCGGTCTGGCACGACGACCAGCAGGGCACGGCCACGGTCAGCCTGGCCGGACTCCTGGGCGCGCTGAAGGTCGTGGGCAAGCGCATCCAGGACGTGAAGATCGTGCTCTTCGGCGCGGGCGCGGCCAACATCCGCATCGGCACCCTCTACATGGCGGCCGGGGCCAAGCCGGGCAACCTCATATACGTCGACTCCAAGGGCACCCTGCACAAGGGCCGCGCGGACCTGCAGAACCATAAGGAAAAGTGGCACATGTGCCAGTACACCAACGCGGGCGATGTGCGCGGCACCGTGGCCGACGCGCTCAAGGGCGCGGACGTGCTCTCCGCGGCGTCCACCCCGGGCCCGGACACCATCAAGAAGGAAGTCATCAGCGGCATGAACAAAGACGCCATCTGCTTCCTGACCGCCAACCCCGTCCCGGAGATGTGGCCCTGGGACGCGCGCGAGATGGGCGCGCGCATCGTGGGCACGGGCCGCTCGGACTTCCCCAACCAGGTCAACAACTCCCTGGGCTTCCCCGGCATCTTCCGCGGCACCTTGGACGTGCGCGCCAAGACCATCACCAACGAGATGTGCATCGCGGCCGCAGAAGAGCTGGTCAAGTGCGCCGAGGTCAAGGGCTTGAGCGACGACAACATCATCCCCAAGATGGACGAGCCAGATATCTACGCCCGCGTGGCCGTGGCCGTGGGCATGAAGGCCATCGAGCAAGGCATCGCGCGGCACCCCATGACACGCGACCAGCTCTTCAAGCTCGCCTCCGAGACCATCGCGCGGGCCCGCAAGGAAACGCAGCTCAAGATGAAGGCCGGCATCATCGCCGACGCGCCCAAGTAAGCCGGGGCCTTACTCGAAACGGAGCAGGCAGGTCTCTTTGCGGCCCTTGCGCAGCAAGAGCCAGCGGCCGAAGAGGAGCCGGTCCGCGGTAATCTTCTCGTCGAGGGCCGCCTTGCGGTTGTTCAGGTAGACCCCGCCCTGCTCGACGAGGCGGCGCGCCTCGTTGCGGCTCTTGGCCAAGCCCGCCTTGACCATGGCATCCACCGGGGCCAGCCCCGCCGCAAGGTCGCCGGCCGGCAAGGTCGAGGTGCGCACATCCGCGAAGACCTCGCGGAACAGCTCCTCCGGGATATCCCGGATGCCCTCGCTGAACACGACCTGGGATGCCTTGGCCACGCCATCGGCCGCGGCCTCTCCATGCACCAAGGCCGTGAGCTCGCGAGCCAGCCGCTTCTGGGCCTGGCGCTCCTCGGGATGCGCCTGGGTCGCCTGTTCCAGAGCCAGGATATCCTTCTGGCCCAGGTAAGTGAAGAGCTTTAGATAAGCGACCACGTCCTTGTCGCTGGCGTTGAAGAAATACTGATAGAACTGGTAGGGGCTGGTGAGCTTGCCGTCAAGCCAGAGGTTCGCTCCGGTCACGCTCTTGCCGAGCTTCTCTCCCGAGGCCGTGGTCAGCAGCGGGAAGGTCAGGCCATGGGCCTCCTGGCCGCGCATCTTGCGGATGAGGTCCATGCCCAAGGTGATGTTACCCCATTGGTCGTCGCCGCCGACCTGGAGGCGGCAGCCCAGTTCGTCGAAAAGGTGCAGGAAATCATGCGCCTGGAGGATCATGTAGGAGAATTCGGTGTAGGAGAGGGACTGCTCGCGCTCCAGGCGCCTCTTGGCGGAGTCCTTTTCCAGCATATCCTTGACCGTGATGTGCTTGCCCACCTCGCGCAGGAAGTCCAGATACGAGAACTTCGCGGTCCAATCCGCGTTGTTGACCAGGATGGCGGCATTGTCTCCATCGAAGCGGCAGAAGCGCTCCAGCTGCGCGCGCACGAGCTGAAGGTTGTCGCGCAGGACTTCCGGGGTGAGCAAGGAGCGCTCCGTGGAACGCCCGCTGGGGTCTCCGATCATGCCCGTGGCTCCGCCCACGAGAATGACGGGGGTGTGGCCGGCCCGCTGCAGATGAGAGAGGGCCATGAGGGGCACGAGGTTGCCCACCTGGAGGCTGCGCGCGGTCGGGTCGAAGCCGGCGTAGCACTTCACGCGTTCGTTGTCGAGCAGCGCTTCCACGGCGGGGCTCGTCTTCTGCTTGATGAAGCCGCGCCATTCCAATTCACGATAGACCGAGGTTTTCATGGCCTGCTGATTATACACAAAGCGGAGGCGGTCCCGGCGCGGGCTCCGCCCGCGAGCTTACGCGCGCGGGAAGGCGATGAAATCCAAATGCGCCGCCAAGAACGGCCTCGTGACAGAAGCCTCGCCGAAGGGGATCCAGCCCGTCGCCACGCCGAAGGTCTCGAGGATGTGGCTCACGGCATGGGCGAACTCCGCCTCACGGGCGGCCAGCTTGGATTCGCTCGGAGGGCCTAGGACCAGCGCCGCCTGCGCGCCGACCCGCTGGCAAGACTCTCCGATCTGGAACGGCGTCCCCAAAGGCTGCTCCGTGTCGTAGGACTCGCAAAGGACCACCCGGTACGTGCCGGACGCGCCGAATTCCGTCCCGACGCGGTGGAAACACGCCGCCATCCAAGACACCATGGCGTCCTGGCCGCGCGGGCAGAACAAAACCAAATTGCGCGCGTCGGGGCCGGGCGCCGGCAAAGCGAAATTCTGGACCTCCGCTAGGTCCGCGGCGCTCGGGACCTCGCCCTGGCACGCCCGGGCGCCCGGGGCCAGCAGGTCGGCCACCATCTCATCGGCGCCCGGCGAAGCCCCCTTGGCTTGGTACAGTCCGGCCAGGGCCTGCCAGCGGGCCAGCAGATGCGGAAATTCCCCATAATTCGGCCCCAACTTTTCGTGCAGCTTTTTGACCTCGACGCCGCCGATCCCGAATCCCTGGCGCTCCGCGCAGGCATGGATCATGTCCACCTGGATCTGGGGGTTGGGCACCTTCATGTCCACCGCCCAGCCTTTGGCCAAGGAGATCTTAAGCGCGTCTTCCATGGCGCCCATGGCCCGCGGCGGATAGACCGAGGTAAGGACAACTTGCGCGTTGCGCGCGAAGCAATCCTGGAATATCTTGGCCAGGAACGCCTGATTCTTTTCCGATATAGCCATGAGATGCACATCATCCACCAGGAGCGCCTTGGCCCCGGCCAAACGCTCCTCGATCTGCGCGATCTGCCCCGCGGCCAGGGCCGCGTTCGCCGCGGCGGCAAGACCGGCGCCCGTGGTCATGACCACGGCGCCTTCTTCCCAACCCTTCATGAGCACCGCTGCGATGGCGTGAAGCACATGGGTCTTTCCCACCGCGGGACTGCCGTAAATAAAGAGGGGATTGTACATGGTCCCGGGCGAGCCCACCACGGAGGTGGCGGCCGCATGCGCGAAACGGTTGTAGGCCCCGACCGAAAAAGTGTCAAAATTGAGCCCGGGGTCGAGAGGCGACTGCACCCCCCACAAAGGCCGGGCCGCAGGGACTGCTGGCGGAGGGACCACGGCCGCCGGTATCGGGGCGAACAGCACCGGCGGAATGGTGGGCGGGCGCGGGACTTCAAGCGCGGGCGGCGCGCTCGGCGCGGGAGCCTCCACGAAGGGGCCCGTCAAAGGGGGGATGGCGATATCCGGGACGGGCGCCTGACTCGGCGGGAGCTCGGTCGCGGCGGCGCCGGGCGGCGCCGCCAGGGGCGCGGCCGCGGTCGCGTCGCGCTCATCTGCCCGGGCGTCCGGAGCCATCTCCTTCAAGAACCGGGATACCTGGTCCAGTCCCAGGGGAGTGAGATGATGCAAGCGGATGCTGAAATTAAAACCCTCCGGGTCCTGGATCCGGAGGGGCCGGCCGCACGTGGCCCCGAACTTCTTTATGATCCGATTGACATGCGCCATCTCCGCCTGGACCAGCAGGATATGCCGGTCCGGATCTCGAGGGCTGGGATCAGGCTGCAATGACCACTTCTTCATGATTCACGCGGGGCCGCTGGGATCCGCATCACTCCCTGACGATCCGGATACGCCGCAGCGTCAGCCAATCCGTGGCCAGCGGGCTAATGATCGAATCCCGCGGTATTCTAAGCTCTTGCGCGCTCTGCGTCAACCTTTTCTTGATGTCGTATTCGGAAAGGAACAGCCGGCCTCGGAGTTCCTGGTCCAGGGGCTTGGGGGGAGCCGTGGGCAAGGGCAGGCGCAGCCCAGAAGACGCCTGCCCCAGGCGCTCCATGATAATGTCCAACAGGTCGTCCTTAGTCAGCATGGCTCATCCTGCCGGCTCCCCTCCCCGGCAGGAGCGCCCCCGCTACCTTAAGACCTTGATAGAGATCTGATCGAGGTATTTCTCTATGTCGTCGTGCGGCCTGGGGATGACATGCGTGATAACCAGCTCCCCGACCTTCTGGGCCGCGGCCGCGCCGGCGTCCACCGCCGCCCGCACCGCCCCGACCTCGCCTCGGCACAAGGTGGTCACCAAGCCCGAGCCGATCTTCTCATAACCGAGCATGCGCACCTTGGCCGTCTTGGCCATGGCGTCGGACGCTTCGATCATGCCCACGAACCCCTTCGTCTCCACCATCCCCAGAGCTTCCCTGATCTCCGCCATTCGTCCTCCCCGAGCGCCTCAGCGCTCACACATCGACCCGAACCGGCCCTACTGCTGGTCGCCGGCATCCGGCGCCGGCTCTTCGAGCAGCGCGTTGCACCGGCTACAGCGCTTGGCCGGGCCGTAGGTGCGCACGCACTCGGCTTCCTCCGGCCACCACTCCTCGAAATACATCTCGGCCCGCTTCTGACAGTGTAGGCAGAACCGCTCCATGCCCGCCCCGCAACAGGGGCAGAACTTGGGGTAGTCACCTCCCTGCAGGTGAGTCAGCGTACCGCAGGCGCCGCACTGCACATCGATCTTGAGCTGGTACTTGACCGGCTTGTTCCTCGGCATCTCAGTACCCCTTCCCCTCCGCGGCCTGGCCGGAGACGATGGAAACCGAAGCCGAGGTTCCCAGCCGCGTGGCGCCGGCCTGGATCATGGCGTCCGCCGTCTTGGTGTCCCGTATGCCGCCTGACGCCTTGACTCCCATCAGCGGCCCCACGGTCTGGCGCATAAGTTTGACATCCTCGACCGTGGCCCCGCCGCCGCCGAATCCCGTGGAAGTCTTGACGAAATCCGCGCCGGCCTTCTTGGACATGATGCAGGCGCGCACCTTCTCCTCATCGGACAGCAGGGCGGTCTCCAGGATGACCTTGAGCACCCGGCCGCGGGTCGCCTCGCGCACGGCCCGGATGTCGTCGTAGACCAAAGCGTCGTTGCCCGACTTGAGGGCGCCGACGTTGATGACCATGTCGATCTCCTCGGCGCCGTTGGCGATGGCGTCGCGCGCCTCCACGGCCTTGACCGTGGAAGTCGTCGAGCCCAGCGGAAATCCAATGACGGTGCAGACCTTGACCCCGGACCCCTGTAGGAGCTGGGCGCAATAGGCCACATAGGAAGGGTTGATGCACACCGAAGCGAAGCAGTATTTCCTGGCTTCCTCGCAGAGCGTGGCCACCTCGGCCTGGGTGGCATTGGGCTTCAAGAGGGTATGATCCACCATGCGCGCGACCGAGGTGCACTTGGCCGTGGGTTGGCAGACCGCGATGCGGTCCGCGCCCAGAGCTTTCAAGGTGCTGGCCGTGGCTCCCGCAGATGCGGCGCAGCGGCCGCAGGCATTGCCCTCGCACTCGGCAGGCAAAGACCCCTTCCCGCAAGAACAAGCGGTCCGCTGCGCGCCGGAGGGCGCCGGCTTTCCGGGCGCCCAATCCGGGGAGGAAAAAATCTTTCCAGAGGAGCCCACCGTGGTCCGTACCGGGCCGTCGGGCCTCTTGGGCGAGGGCTCCGCCGGGGCGGAGCTGTTGCCCTTCAGAAAGCCTTTGTCCGCCAAAGCCCGGATCACTTCTTCGACAACCTTGCGCAGGTCATTCTCATTCATGATTCATCCTCAAGTATACCTCTTGATCTTGCCGCCCGAGACCACTTGGTCCACGATGGCGCACACCACGGTGCGCACGGGGGCGCCCTCGTCATTGATGATGCCGCGCGCGGAGCCGCCCTCGTCTACGACCAGCACGATGCTCCCCGGGCCCGAACCCACGCCTCCGTCCAAGGCCATGATCGCGTCGCCGATGCGCGCGCCGGTCAAGGGCTCGATGGGCCTGACTAGCAGCAGGCGCCGGCCGTTCAGGGACGGGTGCTTCCGCGTGCCCCAGACGTTGCCCACGACCTCGCCGATGAACATCCTATTTCCTGAAATCCTTGACCTGATGGCCGTCCACGATGGCCACGACCGCCGCATCCACCGGCGGCGAATCCTTAAAAGCCACCGCGGCATCGCGCGACGCAACCCAGAAGACCTTCTCCGAAGCCCCCGCTCCGACCGCGTCGGCCGCCACGATAGGGTCGCCCAGGGGCGTCTCGTCCTCCCAGCGCAGAGGCTGGATGAGGAGCAAGGTCTTGTTGTCGATGCCAGGGTCCTGCCTCGCGCAAAAGACCCGACCGACGACGCGGGCAAGCTTCATGGCCGCCGGCCTCCCTTGCTTGCGCCGGTGCCTCGCAGCATCTCTTTGATTTGCGCGCCATAGAGAGCCAAGAACTTCTTGTCCTTCTCTCGCCCTGCGTCCTCTTTGGCGCGCAGGAGGTCGCCAAGTTCTCCCACGCGGACGCTGCAACCGCGAAGCTTGAAGATCCGGCTGGATTTCTCCCATGCGCGATACGGCTGTTTACCTGCTTCCAGAACCAAATCCACCCGAAGACAATTCCCCTTCCTGGCGGTGACGGCCGCGCGGTGTTCGACAATCCTCTTAACCAAGAGCCGATCCACTCCCACCAGAGGCTCGCCGTTGATCTCCAAGCGATAGGCTTGCGCCTCGAGCGTCTTGAATGCTACCAGAAGGTTGGTCACGGTAGGTTCAACGGCTATATCCAAATCCTCGGTGGAAATCATGCGGCCCGGGTCATCGGAATAAAAATTGATCCCCGTCACTCCAACGACCACATAGCGGACGCCTTTCTCCGCGAGTTTCTGCAATATAGCGGTATACGGATTAGCGGCCACGGTTGCTCCTGATGTCACTCAAAAAAGAATTGTAGTGGTGCATGGCTTCCAGGACATACGTCTTGTCCTGGCCGGGTCGGTTGAACGGCAGGTCGGATACAGCCTGCGCCAGCCGCAATAGCCCTTTTTCACGACGACGCCGCGCGGTCTTCATTCGCAATATTTCTTCTCGATGCCCGCGATCTTGGCCAAACGCCCTTCGTGCCGGCCGCCTTCGAACCTCGTAGTGAAAAAGACCTGGAGGATCTCGTTCAAGACCAGCTCGCCGTGGGTCTTGCCGCCCAGGCACAGGATGTTGGCGTCGTCGTGCGCCGCCGCGAAGCGCGCCGAGACCGTGTCGTAGGCCGCCACCGCCCGGACTCCGGGCACCTTGTTGGCCGCCAAGGCCACGGCCCCGCCGAAACCGTCCACCAAGACGCCCTTCTCGAAGTCCCCGCGCACCACGGCCTCGGCGACCAGCTGGGCGATATCGGGATAGTCCACGCTCTCCGGCGAGTGGCAGCCGAAATCGCTGACCTCATGACCCAGCTTCTGGATGACCTTCTTGACGTAATCCTTGGCGGCAAAGCCGCCGTGGTCCGAGCCGATGACGATCTTCATCTTATTTCCCCACCGTCTCCAAGAGCTGTTTGTCGGCTTGCGGGATGACCACGTAAGAGACCACCGATCCCTCGGGCACGGCCCCGATTCCGGCTGCCACTGCGGAGCGCACCGCCCCCACCTCGCCCACCATGGTCACATAGCCCTTGCCCCCGCCCACCGAGGTCCTGGTTTCGATCAAGCGGACCGAGGCCGCCTTGGCCGCGGCGTCGGCGGCGCGCACCGTGGCGATGGCGTCCTTGGTCTCGATGATGCCCAGGGCGTCCAGCTTCTCGATCGCGACGCGCTTGTCCAAGGTCTCGAGGACCTGGCTGTGGACGTTGCGGATGAGGACCTCGTCTATCAAAGCCTTTTCCAGCATCTGCCGGCCGGCGCGCAGGGAACTCTCCACCTCGCCTACAGGTCCGGTGATGAGGATCACGTATTTGCCCCGCGCGATGACTCCGGCCCGCGCGAGCTTGACCGAAGCCATCTTGCACATGGCGTCGGCCGACTCGATGCCCTTGGCGATGGACGAGGACTCCAGAAGCCCTACGGCGATGTTGGCCAGCATAGTCACCTCACGCGATCCTAAAATAGCCCACGACGCAGCAATGCAGAGGCCTCACGAAATGCGAAGGCTTGGTGATACCGTCCCCGGTGGGCGTGCCGATGGACATGGAGGCGTAGCCCTCGCCCAGGCCCAGGCCGTAAAGGGTCGGGGCGTTCTTGACATAGATGGAGCACTGCATGCGCCGGGCCATGCGGGTCAGATTCCCGATGTGCGTCGAATACATGGCCGCGGAATGGTGGTTGCCGCCCTCGGCATGATACGCTAGCTCGATGGCCGCGTCCACGTCCGGAGCGGAGGTGACGGGCAGGACCGGCATGAGCTGCTCGGTCCAGACCAAGGGATGGTCGTTGGGCACCTCCGCCCAGAGCAGGCGCGTGGCCGGCGGCACCTCCAGCCCGATGGCCCTGGCGATGACCGCCGCGTCGCGGCCGATGAGCTCGCGGTTCATGACCGGCTCCGCGCAGCCCTTCCCGCCCTTCTTGATGGCGAGCTTGGTGACGGCGTCCATCTGGGCGGCGCTGAGCTCGAAGGCCCGCGGGTCCCGGCGCATGCACTCCAGGAACCGGGCCTTGGCCGCTTCGACCACGATGACTTCCTTCTCCGCGATGCACAGCACGTTGTTGTCGAAGCTGGCCCCGAAGATGATGTCCTCCGCGCATTTCGGAAACAACGCGGTCTCATCGACGACCACGGGCGGATTGCCCGGCCCGGCCGCGATGGTCTTGCAGGTCTTGCCCGTGGTCATGGCCACCTTGACGATGGCGGGGCCGCCGGTCACCATGTTGAGGTGGACGCCGGGATGGGCCAAGAGGGCCATGGTCGCCTCCTGCGAGGCGGGCGCCACGGTGCCGATCAGGCCGCCGGGCGCTCCGGCCCCCCGCGCCGCCCGGGACAGCTCGCGCATCGCGTCCTGGCAGCACTTGGCCGAGGCCGGGTGCGGGGCGAAGACGACCGCGTTGCCCGCGGCGATGATGGCGATGGCGTTCGAGATGATGGTGGCGACGGGGTTGGTCGAGGGCGTGATGGCGGCCACCACGCCGAACGGCGCGTATTCCACCAAGGTCAGCCCCTTGTCGCCGGTGTAGGCCCGCGACTGGAGGTCCTCGACGCCCGGCGTGCGGGTCGCGCAGAGCAGGTTCTTCTGCGTCTTGTCCTCGGCGCGCCCCATCCGCGTCTCTTCCTGCGCCAAGCGGCCCCAGCGCTCGGCGTTGGCGATGGCGGTCTTGCGCATGGCCTTGATGACCGCCCGGCGGACTTCGAGGCCCTGCTCCTGGAAGACCTTCTGCGCGCGGGTGGCGGCGGCGACCGCCGCATCCACCGCGGGATAGACGACGTCGTCGCCGCCCGGAGCCGGCGCCGGGGCGCTGGACAGGTCGAGGCCCTCCCGGTCCTCCAGGCGCTTCAAGACCTCCCCGACTATTTTGGCTATCTCTTCAGTCTGCATGGCGGTCTTCGGACTTCTTGAACACGGCCTTGCCGCCCTGCTCCACGGTGTCCACGATCGCGAAGATGACGGCGTCCACGGGGTTGCCCTGGGTGCGCGAGGTCTGCCGGGCGCTGGAGCCCTGCACCAGGAGCACCAATTCCCCCTCGCCGGCGCCCACGGCGTCGACGGCCACCAAGGGATTGCCCTTGGCCGCGCCGGCCAGGTCCACGGGCTGCACCAGGAGCAGCTTGCAGCCGACGAGCTTCTCGTCCTTCTGGGTGCAGACGACGTTGCCCGTCACGCGAGCAAAGATCACGTCCGCGCGTCAGCGCGGACGCGCTGACGCCCTCCAGGAGATTGCGTTGGCGTCATGTGTGTGCCCCTACTTCTTGCGGGCGAGGTTCTCGGCCAGCGAGATGGGCATCTTGCCCTCGAGGTCCGGATGCGGCTGCGGGATGACATGGCAGGCCACCAACTCGCCCACCTTCTGGGCTGCGGCCGCGCCGGAGTCGCAGGCCGCCTGGCAGGCCGCCACTTCGCCCCGGAACAGGACGGTCACCAGACCGGTTCCCACTTTCTCGTAGCCCACGAGCCTGACGTCCGCGGACTTGACCGCCGCATCGGCGGCCTCTATGCAGGCCACCATCCCGCGCGTCTCGATCATTCCCAATGCGTTCATTGTCGTTCCCCCTGCTATGCGATATAGGCCGAATCCCCGGTCTTGACGCCAGCGGCGTTGGCCTCGTCCGTGTCCAGATGCAGCTCCAGGCTGAACTTGTCCGAAACCCGCACGACCGTCTTCTCGAAGACCGTCTCCCGGCATCCGCCCCGTCCCACGCGCACCCGCACGGCCTCGCCATTGGCCACGCCGATGGCGGCGGCCTCGGCGGTCGAGCAATGCAGATGCCTTTGCGCCAGGATAAGGCCTTCCTGGACATCGACGGCGCCGCAAGGGCCGGAAATCTTGAGCGGCGCCGAACCGGCCAGATCTCCGGACTCCCGCACCGGCGGCCGGGCGCCGAGAGCGATGGCATCGGTCAAGGAAACCTCCACCTGGGTCTTCTGCCGGAAGGGGCCGAGGAGCCGCACGCCTCGGACCGTGCCCTTGGACCCCGCGATGTCGATCTTCTCGTTGGCCGCGAATTGCCCGGGCTGCGATAGGTCACGGAATTTTGAGAATTTCGCGCCCGGGCCGAAGACGGCCTCGAAATGCCCTTGCGTGATATGGGCATGGCGGTTGGACACGCCTATGGGGATGGGGGTACGGGACCGCTGCATCCGCTTGGAGATCTCCGCGGTCAGGTCCCGGACCAGCCCTTCCGATTCCATAGGCGGATTATACGGCTTTCGAAGGGACTTGGAAATGCACGATGCGGTTAAAAGACGGGGCCTTCAGGCTCGCGCCGCCCACGAGCGCGCCGTCGAGGTCGGGCTGGGACATGAGCCCATCCACGCTGTCGGCCGTCACGGAGCCGCCGTAGATGATGCGCAGGCCGGCGGCAAACCCCTCGCCGTAGAGCTTGGCGGCCTGTCTGCGCAGAAAACGGTGCGCTTCCTGCGCTTGCTCCGGGGTCGCGGTCACGCCGGTCCCGATGGCCCAGACCGGTTCATACGCGACAACGGCCGACGCCAGGTCCGCCGGAGCGAAGCCCTTCAAGCCTCCGGCCATCTGAGTTTCCAAGACCCGGAAGGTCTGATTGGATTGGCGCTCATCAAGGGTCTCTCCCACGCATACGATGGGATTGAGCTTGGCACCTAGCGCCGCCCTGAGCTTCTTGTTCACGGCCTCGTCCGTGTCGCCGAACAGACGCCGCCGCTCCGAATGCCCGATGATGACATAGGACGCCCCGGAATCAGCGAGTTGGGACGCCGAAATCTCTCCGGTAAAGGCGCCTTGGGACTCCCAGAAAATGTCCTGCGCACCCAATCGGACGCGGCTGCCCTTCAAGACTTCCGCGACCACCGTCAATGCCGTGAATGGAACGCAAATGGCGATTTCGCTGGGAGAGTCGCCGGCCGCATCGCGGATCGCTTTGGCCAATTCCACGGATTGCGCCAGATTAAGATGCATCTTCCAATTGCCAGCGATGAGCGGTATTCTAATAGAGTCGGTCATTTCTGCGGGCTCCTAAATTCACAGATTGTGGACATTGTGGCCACACACCCCACAATAAACATTTTATTAGAAAATTTATAAAAAGTCAAACAGAATCAATACTGGGACAACGGCACGACCAACTCACCTAGGGTACCGGGATGGTAGTCGTCTTTCTTGTAGGAAGATGGGCTTCTCTTGATACGGAGGGAATAGACGCCCGCCTTGCGCGCTTCCATTATGGCCGAGTCGCTAGCGCCAAAAAACAGGACGCAATTCCCATTTTGGAGAAAAACCCGCTTCCCTCCCTTATCCCCGGAAAAATAGAACAGATTCTTGGGCGTCAAACGCCGCCATTCCTTGCGCAAGGGCTCGCCCGAAACGGCGGGACGATCCGCGATTATCGCCACCCTGAAGCCGAAAGCCCGAAAACCCCAGGCCAACCCCTGCGCCACGAACTTGGCTTCCTCTAAATCGTAGGACTGATTGACCTGAGACCAGAATTCCGGCGTATAGGGCTGCGACACGCTCTTGGAAGCCTTGGCGTAGGCCGGCGCGGAATAGACCAAGCCGTCGTCGTACTCGAAGGCCACGACCAGCCTGGCTATCGTCGCCAAGCTGAACACGAGACCCCAACACCCCAAGAGGGCCAACAACCTCTTGGCGGTGGTCCATGCGGCTTCGGTCTTGTCGCGGACGGTTTTTAACACGATATCAGTCCCCCAAAAGAACCAGCCGCCCTCCTGAAGGGGTTCTCAGGAGACCCTGCTTTTGCGCGCACCGGTTCAAGACATCCCGCACGAGCGTCTGGCTGAAATCCTTGCTCTGCGCCAAGTCAAAGGCGGTATAGCCATCGCCGCCCTTGGCCAGGAAATCAATGGTCGCGACCCGATAGGTCGCGCTGTCGGCCAGGGGCTTGCCCGCGACGCTGACCGCCGCCACGCGGCTGCCCGCCACCGACGTGTGATGGAAGGATATCTTAGCGCCGGAAATCTGCGCGCTGTTGGGCCGCCCCGCGGCCTGGTCCAGCAGGGCCTTGACGGCCTTCCCGCTCATGACCAAGGTCACCATGCGATTGTTGAAAGGCATGATCTCGTAGATCTGGCGTCTCGTCACCGGGCCGGCCGGGATATCGGTGCGGATGCCGCCTCCGTTGATGAGCGCCAGGTCGGCGTGAGCCCACTGCCGCTCGCAGTCCGCCATCCAGTCGCCCAGAGGGGACTCGCCGCGGGCGCGCGCCAGCGGCTGCGCCGCCGTGGCCACCACAACGTCGAAAAGGGTCTTGACCTCCGAAGAGAGGCTGGCAACGATCTTGGCCACGGCCGGATCCGCTCCGACCGCGTCGGGCCACAGGTCCACCAGCCGCGCGGAAGACTTCACCACCTTCTTGCTTGCCGGATCGATCTCCAGGGAGACCTCGCCGACCCGGGCCAGTTCCGACCCGGCCTGGACGATGATGGTGCCGTGGGTCGCGTCGCGCAATCCCTCGGGCAAGGCGGTATGGCTGTGCCCCCCCACGATAAGGTCGATGCCATCGACCTGCGCCGCCAGGGTCTGATCCCCATCGAAAGGCGGGCCATCCGGCCGCTCCAGGCCCAGATGAGACAACGCGATGATGACCGTGGCGCCCTGCGCGCGCAGGGCCGCCACGTCTTCCTTAGCCTCTTCCACGGGACTACGGAAGGCCAAACCGGCGATATTGTCCGCGAACTGCAGCGCCTTCATGCTGGTGGTCAGAAGGCCGAAGATTCCGATCTTCACCCCGGCCACATCCTTTACGATCCAAGGCTTGCACTCGGGAGCGCGCTCACCCGCGCCGCGATACACGTTGGCGCAAAGCACGGGGGCCCGGATATCCTTGATGATGGATTCCAGCGTGCCCTCACCGTTGTCGAAGTCGTGATTGCCCACTTCCAAGACATCATAGCCCACGGCATTAAAGACTTCGGCCATGGCCCGGCCGTCGCGCAGCCCGCCCTCGGGCGTTCCTTGAAACCAGTCGCCCGCGTCCAGAAGCAGTTTGGGCCCCTTGACCGTCTTGGAATATGCCGCCACGGCGGCGGCGCCGCCCACGGCCCGCCGCGGGTCGGCCGCGTGGAAGGCCGCGAACCGGGACATGATCCAGCCATGGACATCGTTGGTATGCAGGATCGTGACGCGGAGGCTATCTGCCCGACCGGGCACGGCGGCGAGCGTGCAGGCCAGCCCTAAGCAAAAACCGAGTAGTTTCATCGCCAATTTTCGACCTCCGCGACGTCAAATGGTCGGATTGGGATTGTACCTTATTTATTTCCGAGCGGCACCGAGATATGATAACTTTATCGTCCATGAAGGAATTGGACCAGGTCCCGTTGGCGGGTTTGGCGCGGGCGGTCCGCGGCGCGGACTACGGCGAGGTCTGCCTTGAGGAATCGGAATCCGCCGCCTTGCGCTTCGAGGACGGCCGGGTCACGGATGCGGCCAGCGGCGCCGAACGCGGGACCGGCCTACGGTTCTTGCGCCGCCGCGAGCGGTCCGTGGAGACCCTCCAAGGCAGCGCCAATTCCCTTCACGACGGCCAAGCGCTCCTCCTGCGCCAATCCCTGCTCGGCCCCGAAGCGCCGCGGCCCGAACCGGTCCCCCTGCAGCCCCTCGCGATCTGGAGCGCGCCGGTGCGCATAGACCCGCGCCAAGTCGCCAGCGACCAAAAGATCGCGCTCCTGCGGCGGATCGACGCGGCCGTTCGTTCGGGCTTCCCGGACATCCGCCAAGTGACGCTCGCTTACGCGGAAAGCCGCCGGGAACAGCTCTTGGTCAACAGCGAGGGCGCCCATTGCCGGGCCTCGCGCACCGCGGTCCTGCTCTCCATCAGCATCGTGGCGGAGCGCGCCGGCGTCCTGCAGACCGGCCAAGCGGTCCTGGGCGGGCTGCAGGGCTACGAACTGCTCTGCGACTCCCGCCCGATGGCGGCGGCCCGGGCGCTGGCCAAATTCGACGCGCCTAAAGCCCAGGCCGGCGAGATGCCCGTCGTCATCTCGAGCGCGGCCGGCGGCACCCTCATCCATGAGGCCATCGGCCACTCCTTGGAGGCGGACTTGGTCCTGGAGGGGACATCCCCCGCCTACCAGGGCAAACTTGGCGCCCGCGTGGCCCCGGAGAACATCACCGTCATCGACGACCCGTCTTTGCCCTGCGCCCGCGGCAGCTTCGGCTTCGACGACGAAGGCGTGCCAGCCCGGCCCACGGTCCTGGTGCGCGACGGCATCCTGGTCGACTACCTTTACGATCGCGTCACCGCCTTCAAGGATTCCCGACCCTCCAACGGCCACGGCCGGCGCGAGTCCTTCCACTGCCGCCCCATCCCCAGGATGTCGAACCTTTATATCGCGCCGGGCGGCGACGACCCCGCGGAGATTCTGCGCGGCCTCAAGGCCGGGCTCTTCGTCACCCGCATGGGGGGAGGCCAGGTCAACACGGCCACGGGCGAGTTCGTCTTCGAAGTGGAGGAAGGCTACCGCGTGGAAGACGGGGTGATCCGCCACTTGGTGCGCGACGCCAATCTCATGGGCGTGGGCTCAGAGGTCCTGCGCGCCATCGACCGGGTCGGCTGGGACATCGGCTGGGGCATCGGCACCTGCGGCAAGGACGGCCAGGGCGTCCCGGTCTCGGACGGCATGCCCACCATCAGCATCCCCAACATCCTGGTCGGTGGTTCCCATGCCTAGGGCCGCGGCCGGGACGGCCATGATCTGGCCGGCGCTGCTCCTCGGATTCCACCTGGGCCTGGCCCGGGCCCAGGACGAGGCGCCGGGCGCGGCGGCCGCCGCGTCCGCTCCATCCGAAACCGAGAGCGGGATGCAGGACAGCCTGCGCCAGGATCCGTCCGTGGCCGACTCCCTGGCCGCGCGCATTGCCAAATCGGAGATCGGCGGCCGGATATCAGATGCCTCCGATCCCGCCCGGCGCGTGGCCGACATCCGCCGATGGATCGACGAAAACCCGGACTCCGCGGCCCACCTCGCGCTCGGCCTGGCCCGGGACGACCAGGAAGGCAGCCACCGCTTCGAGTCGGCCGTCCTGCGCAACATGAGCCGCAGCTTCGGCGTCGACGCCGAGCATGTGGGTCAGAGCACCTACGGCCGGCTCCGGAAGAGCAACTCTGATTCCAAGCTGATGGGCGCCGACGCCGGGATGACGGAGGAGGAGCGGCGCGAAATCCTCAAGAGCATGTTCGAAGGCCGAGGTGGAATGTCGAACCAGATCGTCACCCAGAAGGACAGCGGCAAGAGCCCGCCGGAGGCGCCCGGCGGCGCCGGGGCCGCCGGGCTCTCCGCGAACTATTACGACCGCTTCAGCCGCCTGAACCTGCACGGCTACTCCCCACAGGTCCTGGCCATCCAGAACGCGCTGAACCAGCGCTCCGCGCCGGGCTCACCCAGGCTCGCGGAGACCGGAAAGCTGGATTACGCGACCTTGAGCTATCCGGCTTTCGGGATGCGCTACGACTTGCGCAACCTGGAGCTCCGGCTGCGCTACCAGGAGAACCTGGAACTGGCGCGCCTGCTCCACCTCGACGGCCGGTACCGGCCGGAGCAGTTGCTGGATCCGGCGGTGGGATCCGCCCTCCGGCGGAAAGCCGGCACGGCCGGACTGGACCCGCGCTTCACCAGCCGCCGGCTCGCCCTGGAGAGCGCGGCCGAGGCGCTGCGCCGCTTCGAGGCCGCGGCCGCCGCCGCCCATCCCCCCAACGGCTTGACCCGGAACATGCTGATCACGCTCGGCACCAGGCAAAAGGAAGCCGCGCGCTGGATCACGGTCGCCGCTTTGGAGGAAGAACTCCAATACCTGGAAAGCGCGGGCGGCTTCCTGACGCCCGCGTTGCGGTCGCTCATAACCGCCTGCCCGGTCCCGGCGGCGGACCGGGCCGCGTATCTGCGCCGCGGCGAGGGCCTGACGGACGCCTGGCTCGGCATGAAGACCGCGGCGCAGGCCTGGGCGCGCGCGCTCGAATCAGACGACTGGCAGAGCGCGGCGCGCTCGGTCGGGCCCGCCCTGTCGGAAGGGACGCGCCTGCGGCAGAACCTGAGCCGCGCCGTCCGGGACTTCACGCTGACCCCCTCCTTATTAAACGCCTCGTGCCAGCCCCCGCCGCGCTGGCGGGGGGCACTCGACGCGGCCGTGGAGCGGTATCTGCCCGCGACCCGATGGGGACGCGAAGGGCGCGGGCGCCGCGCCCACTGCGACGCCTTGAAAGATGTCTTCGGAAAGATCGCGGCCGGCGACATGGCCGCGGCGCATGCCATCCTGGCTGCCGCCGAACCCTCCGCCGCGGGAGCGCGCTGAGGCCATGGTGCGCCTGCTGGCAGTGGTGGGGACACGGCCCGAGGCCGTCAAGATGGCCCCCGTCATCCGGCGGCTGCGCCGGGAGCGGGGCTTCCGGGTCAGGATCTGCGTCACGGCCCAGCATCGCGGCATGCTCGACGCCATGCTGCGGGTCTTCCAGTTACGGCCCCACACGGACATGAACCTGATGCGCGCGGACCAGGCCCCGGGCGAGGTCCTGCGGCGCGTGCTGCGCGGCATGGAACGGGTGCTGACGCGGGAAAAGCCGGACCTGGTGCTCGTGCAGGGCGATACGACCGCCGCATTGGGCGCGGCCCTGGCGGCTTTCCACCACCAAGTCCCCGTCGCCCATGTGGAGGCGGGCCTGCGCACGGGCGACCTGCGCAACCCTTTCCCAGAGGAAGCCAACCGCGTGCTCATAGACCGCATCAGCGAAATCCTCTTCGCGCCGACGCCGAGCGCGCGCCGCAACCTCCTGCGCGAAGGAGTCCGCCCGGCAAGCATCTCGGTGACCGGCAACACCGCGGTCGACGCCCTGCTCTGGGCCTGCGGCCGGCGCCGCCGGTTCCGGCATCGCCCGCTGCGGCGGCTCGGCGCCGAGCCCCTGGTCCTCGTCACCCTGCACCGGCGCGAGAGCTTCGGCGCTCCCCTGGAGCGGGTCTTCCGGACCATCCTCGAAGCGGCCCGGCGCCGCCCCGACCTGCGCTGGGTCTTTCCCGTGCATCCCAACCCGGCGGTGCGCCTGCCGGCGCGCCGGATCCTACGCCATCCGCGCATCCTGCTGACCCCGCCGCTCGACTACCTGGATTTCGTGATGCTGATGAAGCGGGCGCACTTCATCGTGACGGATTCCGGCGGCATCCAGGAGGAAGCCCCGTCCTTGGGCAAGCCGGTCATCGTGGTGCGCGAGAAAACGGAGCGGCCCGAGCTCCTGGCCGGGGGCGGTGTTTTGACGGGGACTTCACGAACGGCGCTCCTGCGGGCCCTGCTGCGCCCTTCGCGCCCGGTTCCGTCCGGCCCCGCGCGCAATCCGTTCGGAGACGGGCAAGCCTCGGAACGGATCGCGCGCGCGCTGCGCCGCTGGGCCGCCGCGCGGAGCTTGCTCCCCTGAGTCACGCCGCCGCATGAAGACACTGATCATCAAGTTGGGCGCCCTGGGCGATGTGGTGCGGACCACGGCGTTGCTGCACGCGCTGGAAGGCGAGATCACCTGGGTCACCCGCGGCGAGGCCCTGCCCCTTTTGCCCCGCCAGCGACTGGCCGCGGCGCTCGACATCACGCAGACAGCCGACCTACGCCGACAGCGCTTCGACCTGGTGCTCTGCCTCGACGATGACCGGGAGGCCGCGGCGCTGGCCTCCGAGGTGGATTCCGGCACGAAGATCGGCACCTATCTCTCTCCGGCGGGCGAACTGCGCTACACCGATTCCGCCGCGCCCTGGTTCGACCTGGGCCTGATCTCCCGATTGGGCAAGGCCGAGGCGGACCGTCGCAAAATGGCCAACGAACGCCCCTACCAGGAGTTCCTCTTCGCCATGCTCGGCCGCAAATTCTCCGGCGAGGAATACTGCATCGACCTGGCCGGCCACCGCATGCGGCAAAAGAGCGGCGCCCTGCGCGTCGGGCTCGACGATCGCGCCGGCCCGCGCTGGCCGATGAAGCGCTGGCCCGGCTATCGCGAGCTGGCCGGCCTCCTGGCGGCGGACGGCTGCCAAGTGTCCTTCTTCCAGCAGAGGCCGACGCTGGCGGACTTCATCGGCGACATAGTGGCCTGCGATCTGGTGGTCTGCGGGGACACGCTCACCCTGCACCTGGCCCTGGCCCTGGGCGTCAGGACCATCGCGCTCTTCGTCTGCACCAGCCCGGCGGAGATCCACGGATACGGCCGGCTGACCAAGGTGGCCAGCCCCTTGTGGAAGGACTATCCCTATCGGCGGGAATACTCGCCCGAGCCCGGCGCGGCCATCACCGCGGCCAAGGTCCATGAGCAGCTTCTCCGCCTTGATTTGATGGCAATTTAATGGCATAATAACGGCAGGCAAGCGCCCGGGCCATGCCGATAAATTTCAATCCCAAGTACCGGATCACCAACAAACTGGCCTCCGCCCTCGTGCGGCTGGAGGGAATGAAGGAGCGGATCAACCAGCTGCCCATCACCCCCTCCGTATTGGCCGGCCTGCGCGAGACCGCGCGGCTGTTCTCGACCCATTATTCGACCCGCATCGAAGGCAATCGTCTCTCCGAAAAAGACGTGCGGCTGGTGATTGAAAGAAAACAGCACTTCCCCGGCCGAGCCCGGGACGAAAAGGAGGTCAAAGGCTACTTTCGGGCGCTGGCCTTTGTCGAGGAACTCGCCGATGCGAAGACGCCTTTGACCGAACGCCTGCTCCGGACGCTTCACGGCCATGTCATGGGCGCGGGGAAGAAGACCGCCGCGCCGACGCCCTATCGCGGCGCGCAGAATGTGATAAAGGACGGCCGGACCGGGAGGATCGTCTATATGCCGCCCGAGGCGAAAGACGTGCCGGGCCTCATGGCGGACATGGTCGGCTGGCTCAACGGCAATACCGAGGCGATCCCCTGCCCCCTGCGCGCCGCGATCGCGCATTATCAGTTCGCGACCATCCATCCTTATTACGACGGCAACGGGCGGACGGCCCGGCTCTTGACCGATTGGGTCCTGCATCTCGGCGGCTACGGGCTGAAGGGCATCTATTCGCTGGAAGAATATTACGCGCGCGATCTGCAGGCCTATTATGACGCCATCGCCCTAGGCCCCTCGCACAACTACTACATGGGACGGGCCGAGGCGGACATCACCGGCTGGCTGGAATATTTCGTGGAGGGCATGGCCGATTCGTTCGCGAAAGTCGAAGCCCAGTCCGCGCGGGCCGCGGACCGCTGGGAAACGGACAAGTCCCCCGAGCTGAGAAGGCTCGATGCCAGGCAGCGCAAGGCTTTAGCCCTCTTCTCACGGCAACAGATCCTGACGAGCGGCGATGCGGCGGCGCTGTTTTCCTTCGCTCCCAGAACGGCGCGGCTGCTCTTGCAGAAATGGACGCGGCAAGGGTTCCTGGCGATCGCCGACCCTTCCAAAAAGGCGCGCAAGTACAGGCTCGCGCCGGAGTTCGAAAAGCTGTTCCGTTGAAGCGCCGGCCGGTGAACTTGTGCGCCCCCCTCTGAGTTTGGTACCATTTCACAATGCCCCAGAACACATATTTGCACAAACCCAAAGTGGCGGCCGGCGAACGGCGTTGGCATTACCTGGATGCCGACGGCCAAGTCCTCGGCCGCATGGCCACCAAGGCCGCGACCTGGCTGCGCGGCAAGCACAAGCCGACTTACACGAACTACGTGGATTGCGGCGATTTCGTCGTCGTCACCAACGCGGCGCGCGTCCGCCTCACGGGCCACAAGATCGATCAGAAAGTCTACTTCAGCCATTCGGGTTATGCCGGCGGCGCCAAGACCACGCCGGTCAAGCGCCAGCTCGAACGGGATCCCCGCAAGGTCGTGTATCTCGCGGTCAAGCGCATGATCCACGGCAACCGGCTGCGCAGCAAGCAGATGGCGCGCCTGAAGATATTCCCGGGCCCGCAGGGGCCGGGCGTGCCGCAGCCTCCGAAGGCGGCCTTACAACCTAAGTAAAGGTGCATCCACGATGAAAAACAAAGAACAGATTTGGGCGACGGGCCGCCGCAAGACTTCGGTGGCGCAGGTGCGCCTCATTCCCAAAGGCGAGGGCAAGGTGACGGTCAACGCCCAGCCGGTGGAAGCCTACTTCCAAGGCCAGGACGGCCGCCTGCGCAATGTCCTGGCCCCCATCGCCTTGGCTGCCGAAGGCGCCAAGCTATTCGATTACGCGATCAAGCTCAACGGCGGCGGGATGACCGGCCAGTCCGACGCGGCCCGCCACGCCATCGCGCGTGCCCTAGTCAAGCTCGACGAGAAGAACAAGAAGGTGATGCGCGCCAACGGGTTCCTCACCCGCGACCCGCGCATGGTCGAGCGCAAGAAGTCGGGACAGCCCAAGGCGCGCAAGCGCTTCCAGTACTCGAAGCGCTAATCGCGCTCCGACCGCCTTATCTTATTGCGTCGAACCCCGGGGCCTTCCGGCCTCGGGGTTTGCCTTTGCCTTAGACTCCCGTGATCCCGATGGGAAAGGTCAAGGTCCGGGACTTGGTGGAGTTCAGGCTTTTCGGCTCGCTGGCCGTTCGCTCATTGCATCAGCCATGCGCCCTACGAAGGCCAAGAAGCCGTTGAACCCCAGGAAGGGCTGTTCGAAGAGCGCGTGGTGCCGGTAGCTGGGAAATCCGAATTCCACTGACGGGCAGAGCGGGCGCGGCCATTCCGACTCGCACCAGCAGGAAACCAGCAGGTCCAGCGGCGCCTCCCGGAGCTTCCGCACCTCGCTGGAAGAGGCGGGCGGCTCGTAGAGGACTCCGGCGGCCTTCGGCCCGCCGTGCCCCTTGCGGCCGCGGATGATGAAGCCATCCACCGTCATGCCCAGGTCCTCCGCGATGTCCGCGAAGCCGGCGGCCAGATAGGGGTCGCCCATGAAGGCGGCGCGCCGGTTGAGGAAGCGCTGCGGGATGATCCACCGAAGCCGCGGGATGGCGCGGGCCAGCTCCCGCGCGATGAAGGCCTCCGCCTGGCGGCCGCGGCCCGCGGCCTCGCCCACGTCGCGCATGAAGCGCTGGCTCCGGGCCAGGCCGAAGGGCAGTTCGGTCTCCACGAGGCGGGCTCCGGTCAGGCCGGCCAGGCGCCGCGCCGCGGCCCGGCCGTAGGGAAGCGAGATGATGAATTCGGCCTCCTGCGCGCGCCGCAGGTCGAGCGCCTTTTGCCCCCCCAGCCAGACGCAGTCCATTCTCAAGGAAAGCGCCGCCAGCATCCGGCGCAGTTCCGCGAGGTTCCCCAGATGGTCGGCCTCGTTGCGGTCCATGAGATAACCGATCACCGCGGCGCTGCCCTTGCGCCGGCGCCCCCGCGTAAAGCCCAGCCCACGCACCAGGGCGCTGAGGGTCTGGGCGTAGCCGTCGAGCCAGTCGCCAGTCAGGGAGTCGGGCGGGATGTCGACGGCCGGCTTGCCCAGGCGGCCGCCAAGGGAGCGGATGACCCGGCCGTAGTCGACCCCGGTGATCGAGCACATGGGCAGGGCCGTCACCAAGGTCAGGCCCGATTCCGCGAGGCCGTCCAAGGTCAGGATTTGGCGCCGGATGATCTCGTCATGCTCCTTGACCACGCCCCGCGCGCAGACATTGGTGAAAGCGACGCGGTGGCGCCCGCTGATGCGCAGCAGTGTCGAGTTCAGGTCATGCCGGCCGTGGATGAAGTGGGACTTGTAAAGGGCGCAGTCCGGACCGTCGACGAGGATGTAGGCGTCGGGCAGGGCGTTAACCGCCAGATAGACGCCGAGCAAGGACGGGAGATTCATGGGCCGGCCCAAACCTTCGGACATTCAATCCTCCCCCAGATAAGCGGCGTAGCGCCGCGGGAAGGGCCAGCGGCAGATGCCGTTGAGCCTCTCCAAGGCGCGCAGAGATCCGGCCAAGCCCATCTCAAAACAGTCGAGCGCGAACTGCGCTTTGCCAGCGCGCGCCAGCCTGCCGTCGTAGGCGTATTCCGAGTAGACCGCTTGGAAACCGCCTTCACGCAACAGCGCGGTCAGCTCCTCGGCAGTATTGAAGAAACGCAGGTTCTTCGAATCCCGCGGCGCCGAACCGTGGCACAACACCTCGATAGAGAATCCCATTTCCCGAAGCAGTCCCAAGACCGGGATGCCCCAGGTCTGCGCAGGCTCGGTCAGGCGCTTGATATGGTTGCCGTCCACCACGAAGCCCAGGCAACGCGAAGCGGCCTCTTTGCAGGCGCCGTCCCAGGCCGGGGTCAGTTCCTTCACCGCACGGCCCAGGCGAGCGCGGGCCTGGCGCCGCAGGCCGAACTCCGCGGCCACGCTCTCGATCCAGGCACTCGTCCCGGCCAGGCCGTAGGGGGCTGCGGGCCTCAGGGTGCGGATGGGCAGTGGCTCGAAGAGCTCCCGGTAGGTGGACAGATAGGCCGCGTTGGGATAGAGGACCTGAATTTCGGCCGCCAGGTAGCCCCGGACCGCCGCCACGCTCAAGGCGGGCATCACGCGCGCGTTGACCGAGACCCCGATGTCCCGCAGCAGCCCCACGGTCTCCTCCAGGCCGGGGCCCGGCGGAAAACCCACCAGGTTGACCGAGCGCCTGCGGCGGGAAACCTTGGCGAAGGCAGGGTCCTTCCGCATCCGCTTGAAAAGCGCCAAGCCGGTGTCGCAGTCCTGGATGCTGGCCGCGGAGTGGTTCATGTAGATGATGGGGACCTTGGTCCGCTTCATCCAGCGCGCGACCACGGCCTCGGCGTCGTCGCCGATCACGGTCGGGATGCAGGTCGAATGCACTACCACCGCCACCGCGTCACTGCCTTCGGCGGTACGCACCGCCGCCGCGATGGCCGCGTCGAGCTTGCGGCCGCCGCCGTGGATGATGTCTTGGTCCCGGAGATCGGTCATGATGTTCCAGCCGCCGCCCCCCCCGGAGGGGCCTTCCTGCGGCCCGGACTCCGTGGCGCCGGAAGGCCAGGGGAATTTAAAATACGCTGGCAGCTCCGAGTCATGGAAATTCGGCGTGGCGTAGGAGCATTCCATGTCCTGGTGCCAGACATTGATGACGCGGGTCCCACTGTCGAGGAACCCTTTGACGTTGCGGCGCGTCTCGAAATCGCAGAAGAAGCTCCGCCATTGCTCGGCGGCGCCCCAGACCTGGGAATTCTCTCCGGGGTCGCCCTCCCAGAGCTTGGCCTGCCAGGCCAGCTCCTTCTCCACGCCCGCCCCCTGCGGCGAGTGGAGAACGGACTGCGCCTCCGAGGGCGGTGCGCCCTGGCGCACCGGCTGCGGCGCCGGTTCCGGGGCAGGCGCTGCGGAGACTACCGGAGCCCGTGCAGCCCCGACGAAAGCCCGCCGGGAGCATTCGTGGAAGCTCTCGTCGGAAAGCGGTTCCGGGATCCGCGCCTTGCCGGGGTCGAACGCGCGCAGGGTCTTGGCCAGGGCGGCGATGCTCCTGGCCATGGCGCAGCGCGGGTCCTGCTCGACCAAAGTCACGCGCCGGTACTCCGCCTCGCGGACCGCGGCCGTCCGCTCCAGGAAGGCCAGGACCTTGGTCCCGATGCGCGCCGCGAAGCGCGCCACCGCCTGGCGGTCCGCGCCGGGGTCGCGCAGGTTGGCGACCAGGCCGACCAGGGCGACGCCGTTGTCGCTGTAGTTGCGCACGGCGCGGGCGATGTTGTTGACGGCGTAAAGGGACATCAGCTCCTCGGAGGTGACGATCACGACCTTGTCCGCGAAGCCCTGGCGCAAGGGGGCCGCGAAGCCGCCGCAGACCACGTCGCCGAGAACGTCGAAGATGGCCACGTCGTGGCGGCCCTCGCGCAGGAGCCCGGCGCCGTCGAACAGCTCCATCATGCGGGAGATGCCCCGGCCGGCGCAGCCGATGCCCGGCTCCGGCCCGCCCGCCTCCACGCAGTCGATGCCCAGCCGGCCGCGCACCAGAACCTGCTCCAGGCCGGAGCCGGCGCCGTCCATGAACGCGGAAGCCTCGACCACGGTGCGGATCGGCCGGCCCTCGGTCAGAGACACCGTGGTGTCGTGCTTGGGGTCGCAGCCCACCAGGAGGACCTTGCGGCCCTGGCGCGCGTAGACCGCGGCCAGATTCGCGGCCAAGGTGGACTTGCCGATGCCGCCCTTCCCGAAGACCGCTATGCGCTCCATCATGCCCTCCGGACCGGCACGAACTCGTCCCAGCCGAACATCTCGGGATACTCCCGCCACGGCCCCTCGCAGGACCGGTGATGGCGGCACTCCGGGCAGCGGGGGCCCTTGGCCTTGCCCTCGCTGCGCCGGGCGAGGGTATAGTCGTCGATGACGGTCTCCGCGTCGTAGATCTTCGTCGCCGGGATGACGCGCTCCGCCACGAAGTCCTCGTAGCCGGACATGAAGCAGTAAGGGACGGCTTCGGTCATGACGCGCCGGCCCGCGCGCCGGCCGACATCCAGAGCCCGCTTGATCCAAGGCTCGGCGATGGCGAGGCGGGCCGTCAGCCAGGACCGGTTCTCGCCCGCGCGGCCGGTCATGTGCATGAAGGCGAATTGGAATTGGTCGGCGCCCAGCGCCACGAGCAGGGCCGCCAGCTCCGGCAGGTCGCGGTAATTGGCCTTGGTGACCACCGTGTTGGTGATCAGGCGCGCCCCGGCCTTCTTGACCTGGCGCATTCCGGCCGCGGTCTGCACGAAGCTGCCCGGCGCTCCGGTCAGGAAATCGTGGATCTCGGCGCGGGAGCCGTGCAGGGAGGGGCCGAACTCGTTGACGCCGGCCGCGGCCAGGTCCCGGACCCGCTTCTCGTAGCATAAGGCCCGGCCGTTGGTCTGGATCTGGATGTCCCGGTAGCCCAGGCCGCGGGCCCGGCGCACGAGCCCGAGGATGTCCGGATGCAGGGCGGGCTCGCCGCCCGTGAACACCACGCCCGTGGCGCCGCAGCGCCGGCCCTCGGCCAGCGCCTGGCGCAGGCGCGCCGAGGTCTGGGCCGGCAGCTTCTCGCGCTTGTCGCCCTGGACGCAGAACTTGCAGAGGTTGTTGCAGGCGAAGCCGACCTTCAGGTCGATGCGCTCGGTCATGACAGGTACCTCGCGGCCGCGGCCTGCAGGGCCCCTTGCGCCCGGAGCAGATGCGGGAGGAGCAGGGCCACCAGGTTCGCGCGCCGGACCACGGTGAACAATGCGCCCAGGAATATCCAGACCGCGAACGGGATCGTCTGGTAGACCGCATAACCCGCGGCCCGCGGGCCCGCGGCCAGCCAGCCCTTGATGGCCTCCACGTCCTGCGCGCCCAGGCCGTCGGAGTAGCGCTCCCCGAGCTTGCCGGCCAGTTCTTTCTCGCGGCCCAGCTTCTCCCAGGTCTCGTCCGACAGGACGCTGCCGGTCCGCAGCTGCTCCGGCAGCAATTCCCGCAGGCTCTCCCGTTCGATGAGCCGGTTGAAGACCATGCGCGCCAGGGACAGGAACACCCCGAAGCTCACGGTCATCCGCAGCGCCGCGCGCAGGATCGCGACCGGGTCCCAATGCCGCCAGATCAAGCCCGCGGCCATGGCCGCTCCCAGGCACGCCAGCGCCGCGTAGCTCACGCGCTTATTGCGCAGGACCTGCGCCAGCCGCCCCCAGACCAGGAACATGAGAAAGAAGACCATCACGTTGCCAAACGGCCCCAGCGCCAGGCGTTGGGAATGCCTCTGGCACGCCTGCATGAGGTAGAACAGGGCGTAGAGGTTGATGCCCAACGCCAGGTATTCGTAGCGGTAGGGCCAGGCTTCCCAGAGACGGATGACGGCCACCTCGGCCTTGGCCTTTAGCCATTTGGGCCAGTCCAGCGCCCAAAGGCGCGGCAGCTTGAGCGCCAGGCGCAGGGCGCTGCCGGCCGCGAACAGCACGCCCGCGGGCACGAATATGTTGATCAGGATGAGCAGGAACAGGAGCAGCGGAAAGCCTGGGAGGTTCGGGTCGATGAGGACCAGAAGGAAAGCGAAGAGCGTGTAGAGCTTGGCGTCTCCCGCGGGCCAGACCGACAGGCGCCACAAGGTCACGGCCGCGGCCAGGCTCAGCGTCAGGTGGACCAGGACCATGGGATAATAGCGCAGGGGCAGGTAGTGCTCGCCCAGCATCCAGAGGCGCCTGTGCTCGTGGCCCAGCAGGCTGTTCCAGAGCAGGAAGCAGAAGCACGCCGCGCCCACGATCATCCCCAGCCCTATCCAGCGGTTGCGGATGCGCCGGTGCGACCAGTCCTCGAAGGAGACCACCAGCCCCAGGCCCAGGAAGAGGAAGAGGCAGAGGCGCGCGATCATTCCGCCTCCAGGACCCGGCGCGCCACCGCGGCCGGGTCGGTGAACACCGGGCAGAGCTCGTCGGCCGAATAGTAGACGCCCATTTGGTAGAGCCCCGCGCAGATGGGGTCGAGGCGGCAGCCGCGGCAGCGCGGGCCCTTGCCGTAGGTCCACGCGGAGCGGTCCTGCACGCGCAGGCCCTTCTCGTCGAGGAAATAGATGCGCCGGCCCTCGGACTTGACGAACTTGCGCGTCTCGGTGGAGCAGTGCGGGAACTCGGACATGAAGCACAAGGGGACCCGCTCCACCCGGAAGCTGCGCCCGGTCGCGTCCAGCCAGGTCATGGCTTTGTGGAGTTCCACCTCGAAATCCCGCAGGCGGGGCACCAGCTCGGGGTTTAAAGAGGCGCGGTTGAGCAGAGGGTCGAGGTTGTTCCAGACGAAATGCCTGACGTAGGGCGCCTCGGCGGCCACCCAGCGCACCAGCTCGCTCAAGTGCCCGGCGTTGGACTTGTTGATGACCGTGTTGATGTCCACGCGCAGTCCCAGCCGGCCGGCGTGCTTCAAGGTCTTCCGTATGTTGGCCAATGAATCAGAATTGCCGGAGAGCGCGGCCTGGACCTTGGGCCTGCTGGAGTGGACCGATACGTGCAGGTGCCCCAGCCCCGCCCCGGCGAGCTGCTTGAGGTAGGCCGGGGCGGCCGTGATCTGGCCGTTGGTGATGAGGCGCGGCGTGAGCTTTCTCTTCACGGCGTAGGCGATGAGCCGGGGCAGTTCGGGAAACAGCGTCGGCTCGCCGCCGGTCAAAATCACGCCCGAGGCCTTGGCTTTGGCGAAGGAATCGATCCAGCCCGCGGCCTCTTTCCAGGAGATGACCCGGCCGTTGGCCGGGTTGGAGCAGAAGGCGCACTTCTGGTTGCACACCCGGGCGACTTGCAGATAGGCCAGCTCAGCCACGGGCCCTCCGGGCGGGCTTCAGGACGCGGAAGCCTTTCTCTTTGACTTCACGGACGCTCATCCCGCCGCAGCGCGAGCCCTGGGCGCAGCCGCGGCAGCGCGAGCCCTTGGCGAAATGCCGCGCGCGGATGAAGAACTCGGCGAACTCGACGATGTCGGGCTTCTTCCCGAATCTAAAATCGGCGGGACGCGGCCCCGCGCTCTTGCGGCACAGGGGCCCGGCCTTGGCAGGCAGGCGGCCGGAGGCGAGCAGGGCCTTCAGGTCCTTGCAGAAATCCTCCAGAAAGCACCAGGCGCAGGCCGGGCCCGCGCAAGCCGGAGGCTTGCCGCCGGCCAAATAGCGCGCGAACAGCCGCCGCCGGCCGCGCACCTCGTCGAGGATCTTCTCGGGCGCCTGGATGAGCGCCTCGAAGCCCTCCAGGTAGGCGGGCCGCAGGCGGTTGGTGAAGATGTGCAGGTCCGGCCGCCGGCTCAGCTCCAAAGCGCGCCGCAACTGCGCGAGATTGCGCGGCTGAGAGAAATCGCAGAAAAGCTCCTGGCGGTTCCTCCAGGCGTCGCCGAAAGGCACCAGCGCCAGCAGGTCGAATTCCCGCACGCCCACGGCGATGAATGCCTCCAGCAGCTCGCGCAGCACGGGCAGATTCGCGCTGTTGATGACCACGTCCACGCTCACCACGAGCCCGGGCGTGGCCAAGGCGCGGCGCAAGGCGGCCAAGGCCTGGACGAAAGAGCCGGGGGTGCGGGTCAGGCGGTCGTGCAGGGCCGCGGTATGGCCGTGCAGGGAAAAGGTGATCTCGTCTAAACCCGCGGCGACAGCGGCGTCCAAAAATTCGGGATAGCAGAACCTGCGGCCGTTGCTGATGGCCTGGATGTGGGTGTAGCCCGCTTCCCGGGCCAGGCGCACGATCTTGAGGAAATCCGGGTTCAGCGTGGGCTCGCCTCCGCTGAGCACCACGCGGCGCATGCCCTGCTTGCGGCCCTGCGCCAAGTCGCGCCGCACTTCCTCCAAAGTGGCGGTCCGGCTGCCCTGCGCCCCGCGGTCATGGCAGAACAGGCAGCGCTGGTTGCAGTTCCAGCTCAACCGCACCCAGTGCCTCTTTTCCGCCGCGCTTTGTCCCTTGTCGAGCGTCATCGGCCCAAAACCATGCCCTTGACGACCTCGTTGGCCGCGCGCGAGAGGAAGGCCAAAGCTCCCTGGAAGCCCAAAAACGGCTCGTCCCTGAGGAAATGCGTGAACTCCGATGGGAAGCCGAACTCCAGGCAGGGAGGCCCGAGCCGCGCCTCCCGGAAAGCCAGGCCGTTGCCCACGACCAGGTCGCACTCCGCCGCCCCCCCGCTCCAGGGGCCGGCCAGCTCGTGCGGCAGGGGCTCGAAAAGTGTGCCCGGCCTTGCTTCAAGGGCCTGCCGTTGGGCCGGGCTCAGGTGATGCCTGCCGCCCATCACCAGCAGACCGGAGACCTCCCCGCCCAGTTCCTCGATGAGCTCGGCGAAGCACACCGCGTAGTGCGGGTCGCCGGCGAAAGCAAAGCGCCGGCCGAGAAAGGCATGGGGCACGGTCCACTGCAGGCGCGGCGCCACCGCGTCAAGCTCGGCGGAGATGAACTCCTGGGCCCGCTTTTCCCGGCCGAACTCGCGGCCGAGCAGCTCCATGAAGCGCCGGCTCGCCTGCAAGCCGAAAGGCGGCGCCGCCTCTATAAGACGGACACCCAAGCGCCGTGCCAGTATGCGCGCCGCTTGGCCGCCGTGCGGCAAGGAGAGGATCGCCTCGGCCCGCCGCACCTGCCGCAGGTCCTCGTAGGGCCGGCCGGAAAGCCAGATGGAAACAGGGTCGAGCCCGACCGCGCGCAGCATGCGCTCCAGTTCGCGCAGGTTGCCCCAGTGCTCGCCTTCGTTGCGGTCCATGAAGTAGCCGACCAAGGCCACGCTGTTGCGCTTGGGCTTGGCGCCCGACAGGTCCATGCCGGAGGCCAGGGCTTCCAGCACCCCGGCATAGCCGTCCAGCCAGTCCCCGGAGATGGCGGAGCGCCGCGGCATGAGGAAGGCCGGCAAGGACCGGCGGGGCAGGGCCTCCCGCAGGACGCGCTCGTAATCGGTGCCCGCGATTGCGCACATGGGCATGGCGCCCAAGAAGAGCGCGCCGCAACCGGGCGTGGCGGCCAGGCGCCGCAGGGCCGCGGCGATCTGGCCCTCGGTGTCGCCGGCCATGTTGAAGACGTTGACCCCCGTGTGCTGGACCCGGTGCGCGCTGTCGCAGGAGAGCAAGGTCGAGAACAGATCGTGGCGGCCGTGGATGTGCTCGGCCTTGGCGAAGATGCAGCTAGGCCCGTCGCCCAGGAAATAGGCGTCCGGGATGGCGTTGAAAGCCAGATAGGCGCCCTGGAGATAGGGGATGTTGATCCGCACGCCCAGCCGCCTGGTCATGGCCGCCCCAAATGCGCGCCGTAGCGGCGGTAGAAGGGCAGGCGGCACGCCGCCAGCAGGCGGCGCAGGGTCCGCTCGGCTCCGGCCAGGCCCATCTCGAAATCCTTGCTGGAGAACCGAGCCTTGCCGGCCCGGCTGATGCGCCAATCAAAGAAGATGTCCGAGTACACGGCCTGAAAATCGCCCTCTTGCAAGGCCCGGTCCAGCTCCGCTGGCGTGCGAAAGACCGTGACCCGCGCGCCTTGCAGTCCCTCGGGCAGTTGCGGCGGCTCACCGTGCAGGTCATAGTAGACGAGGTCTATGCCGAAGCCCAGCTCCAGGGCCATGGCCGCCAAGGGCGCGCCGTGCCCATAGCGCAGGTTCATGAGCCGCGGCAAAGTGGACTCGGAGACCACGAAGGCCAGCCGGCAACCTTTGGCTTGCTCACGCAGTTTCTCCCAGCGCGGCATGAAATCGGCCATGCGCTTGCGCCAAACCGCGGCAAACGCGCTCTGCCGGCCCGCCGCGGCCGCGATGGCCTTCAGGCATTCCTGGGTGCGCCGCAGTCCGTAGGGCGCGGGCACGGTCAACACCGGGCGGGGCGAAGCGGCCAGAAGTTCCTTCGCCGGGCTGGGATACGAACTCCTCTCGCAAAAGACCTGCCAGTACGCCTTGGGCAGGTCCTCCAGGGCCGGGAACTCGATGTCCGGGAAGACGCAGATGTTGGTCTTGATGCCGAACTCCCGCAGAAGCGGCAGCAGTTCCTCATCCCGATAGGCCATGGGGAAATGGAAGAGGTTGACCGTGGCCGGAGCCGGCCGCCCGGCGAAGAAGCCCGGCCGCCCCAGCAAGGCGCGCAGATGCGCCCCGAAATTGTCGTTGCCGTCCCGGTCCTTCTGGCTCCAGCTCACCGTGGGCCCTCCGACCTCCCGCTGGCAGCGGCGCGCCAAGCCCTGGAAGTCCTCCCCCATGACGATGGGCGTGCAAAGGTGCGTGAAGATCAGATATTGCCCGTCCGAGGCCATGCGGCGGGCCTCGGCCACCAGGGCGTCGGCCCGCTCCCCGGTGCCCAGGATCATGTCCCTCTCCTCAAGCTCGGCCACGATGAGGGACTCGCCTCCGTTGTCCATCCGCGGGGTCTCATCCATCCCCACCTCGGGCCAATCCAGGAAATTCCATTTGTGGAAGCTGCGCCGGGGACGGGCGTAGTAGCATTCCAAGTCCGCGTATTGGATGGTCACCGTGCCTTTGGGCGAGCATTCCGGCACGCCCAGCAATACCTCGAAATCCTGGTCCGCGAAGAAGTTGCGCCAGCCGGCCTCCAAGAGCCCCATGGGCTGGCCGATGCAGGGGACCTTGATCTTGTCCCCCTCCTGGCCGGGCTCGATATCTTCGGCGAATGAGCAAGGGTCAGACTCGATGATGCGCACTAAGTCGCCGACGCTCCGGCGTCCCAGCCGCCCAGCCGCGGCCTTGAGGAACCGTATCTCAGCGGGACCGGCCTGGCCTTCAGGGCATAGGGCGGACTTCTGCTTGACGAAGAAAACCAGACGGTGCTCGCCGCCGCGCAGGCTCACGCGCACGTTATCCCGGTCCACGGCGCAGACGCCCTGGACGCGCCAGCCGCCATCGGCCTTAAGCCCCAAGAGCCGCGCGATGGCCGCGCAAGCCGTGGGCCCGGCCGTAATATGCCGCTGGGTCTTAGGCATCGACGGCTCCCAAGGCTTTCAAGCCGAACATGCGGGCGTACGCCGCGGGCACTCCCTGACAGCGGGCGTCGTAGGCGCACGATCGGCAGGACGGCCGCTTGGCGCGGCCCACGCCGCCGGCTTCTCCAGAGAAATCCTCCGCGTAGCGCACCCGGTCCTGGGCAAAAGCCCTGCGGGCCGCGTAAGGCTCGGGAGAGCGCAGGACGCAGACCGGGAAAGAGCTTTCGCTTCCAAACCTCTCCACGCTGAGCCCCAGACGACCGCAATTCTCCACGGCCCGGTCCAGGTACGGCCTGACAGCCTCCAGGCTGACGGCCCAGGACGGGGCCTTCTCGTGGCCGGCTTCATTCAGCATGGAAAAATAGACGCCCACTCGGCGGCTCTTCGGCCGGCCTTGGACCAAGCCTCCCAGAAAGTCGATCAGCCCGGGCAGGTCGCGATAGTTCTGTTTGTTGACCACCACGTTGACCGTGACCCGGCTGGTCCGGCTGCGGATGAGCCGGGCCAGCCCGGCCGCCGCCTGGGCGTACTGGCCGCGGCTTCCGGTGATGCGGTCGTAGAGCGCGGGCTTGTGCGTGTGGAAGGAGACCATGTAGTCGCTCACCCCGAGCTTGAGCAGGCGCTCCAGCAGGCCGCCCTGGGCGAAGCGCACCGCGTTGGTCTGCAGGACGAAGCGGCGGAAGCCCTTGAGTTTCGCGGCCGATATTATCACGGGCAGGCGCGGGTCCACGGTGGGCTCGCCGCCGGAGATGATGAGCTTGGCCCCGGGCCCGCGATGCCGGGAGAGCGCGGCGAGTTCGGCGGAGATGTCGGAGTCCGTGGCCGCGCGCCCGGTCAAAGGGACGAAGCAGAAAGGGCATCTTTGGTTGCAGGCAAAGGTGGTCCGCAAGAGGAGTTCACGGCCGCCCTTGCCCTCATGGCGCTCGCCCAGCGCGGGGCCGGCCTGCCCATGCGGCTCAAGAAAGGCGCAAAGCGCGGCCCGGAGTTCCTCAAGCCCTGCCCGTTCCCCGTTGCGCAGAGCCGCGCCGGGCAGAAGCCGAGCGCGCAGGCGCACGCTGGGCGTCAAAGGCCTTCTCGCATCGCCCAAAGGGGCCAGGCTTAAATCGCAAAGGTCGCGTTTTGTCCCGGCCCGCCCCAAAGCGAAGCGGATCCGGCCGGCCGACGGCACGCGCCGCAAAGACCAGCCCTGCCGGGCCAGCACGGCCTTGACCTGCTTACCACGATCCATAGAATTTTCGGTCGTCCATGGGCGTGGGCAAGGGGCAGTCCTTGCGCTTGACCTTGCGGATGGTGGCGGCGAGGGACTTGATGCTCTTGGCAAAGGGCGATTTGGGCGAGCGTTCGACCACGGTCTTGCCGCGGGCGAACTCGGCCTGGCGCACGGCCGGGTCGCGGGGCACGAAGGCCAGTATGCGGGTGCCGAGGATGGCGGCGAAGCGCTGAAGCCGCTTGCGGTCGGGCTTGCCGTCCTTGAGGTTGGCCACCAGGCCGGCGAGGTAGACGCCGTTGGAGGCGTAGGTGCGCACGGACTTGGCGATGTTGTTGGCGGCGTAGAGGGCCATGAGCTCTTCGGAGACGACGATGACGACCTTTTCGGCGAAGCCTTGGCGGAGGGGCGCGGCGAAGCCGCCGCAGACCACGTCGCCAAGGACGTCGAAGAGGCCGATGTCGTAGCGGCCGTCCTTGAGTATGCCTAGGTCTTGGAAGGCTTCGAGCATGAGGGAGATGCCGCGGCCGGCGCAGCCCACGCCGGGCTCGGGGCCGCCGGCTTCGGCGCAGTCTATGTTCAAACGGCCTTTGACGAGGAGGTCGGAGGCTTGCAGGGGCTTGTGGTCGCGGACGCCGAAGATGCGGGAATGTTTCTCCATGAAGGTTTCGATTAGGCCGCCGTCTACGAGGCCGACGGTGGAGTCATGCTTGGGGTCGCAGCCGACGTGGAGGACTTTGTTATGCTGGAGGGCGTAGGTGGCGGAGAGGTTGGCGGCGATGGTGGATTTGCCGATGCCGCCTTTGCCGAAGATGACGATGTTTTCCATGGAGGAGATTGTTTACGCTCTCGCGCGCGTAGAGAGAATAATATCACTTTGACGGATGGGGCGGCTGCGTGGGGCGGGAGGGCTGGGTTTGGAAATCTTGTGCGGATGAAGTAGAATTTGCGATATGGGCACACCTGATGGCCAAGTTGGGTGGAAGCATTATTGTTAATGATCTGCCGTCTCGCCTGAATCTAGACCAAGTCGAAGGTTTATGCCGAGGTTGGTAAAACGATTCTGTAGCAAGGTGGCGTGCCCCGTCATCTATTGGGTCCTTAGTTCATTTGCCGCGCCCTGCCTTGCCCAATCGTGGCCTGACCTTGCAAATCCTGCGCCTGCGGTGGGCGGTGGTTCCGAGGACTCCGCTGTTATCGTCGCCATTGAGAACTACGCATTCGTCGCTCCCATCCCCGGGGCTAAAGCCAATGCCAACGCTTGGTACGACTACTTTATCAAGACCAGAAAAATTCCGTTCAGGCATGTTTTCCGTCGTGTTGACAGCGATGTGACCGCCGAAGACATGAACCGGCTTGCGGCCCATGCGGCCCGTGTCGTTGGTAAGGACGGAATGCTTTGGTTCGTCTTTATCGGCCACGGCGCGCCCAGTTCGGATGGGAAGGATGGTCTGCTGGTAGGCGTGGACGCGCAACAGAAGGCGGAGAGCCTTGAGGCACGGGGCTTGCCCCAGAGCCGTTTGCTGTCCACCATAATAAAGGGCCAAGCCAAAACGATAGTAGCGGTGATTGATGCATGTTTCTCTGGACGGGGCGTGGAGGGAAGTCAGTTGGTTGCAGGGCTTCAACCGATGGTGACCGTCCAGGCGGGGATACCAGAAGACCCGCGCCTGGTGGTCCTGACCGCAGCTAAAGGCAATGAATTCGCCGGACAACTCCCGGGCGTTCAGCGGCCCGCCTTCAGTTATTTAATCCTGGGTGGCTTGCGCGGCTGGGCAGATGAGGCTGGTGATGGTCAAATTACTGCGGATGAACTTCATTCCTATGCCGATGGCATACTGAGCACTATGGTCAAGGACCGGACGCAGACGCCTGTTCTAATGGGGGACGGGAGCACGGTTTTAGCACGCTCAGCCGGTGAAAAGGGCCCGGACCTCGCAGAACTGGTGAAGCAGGAAGTGCCGGGTTCGGCTTCCTTTAAGTTTAGAGTTAGCGCCTTGCCAGAGGTGCCGAAGGCAAATGCACCTTCAATTTTGGCCGAAGCGGTGCCGCGTGCAACCGAACCATCGGCGCTATCCGCTGAGGACACGGGCATTGATTTTGGAAGCGTGGTTGTTGCCGCTTTGGAGAAATATGACGCCGCGGTGAAATTCGAGCAGGGCTCTGCCTCCGCTGAAGACAAGGCGGCTAAGTGGCGACAATTGGGCGCCACGGTCCCGGCCTATGCCAAGTTGTCCACAAAGCGTGCACAAGACTGGACGCGATATGCCGAAGAGTCTGCCGTGGCGGCGGCGGTGGAATTCGATAAGAGTTCGGCCTCGCCCAGGGAAAAGGCCGCCAAATGGCGGGATGTCGCCGCTAAGGTCTCATCCCAGAAAGATGCGGCTTTGAACAACGCGCGTGAGTGGGAGCGTTATGCTGCGGAACTTGCAGCAATTAAAAAGAGGTTGTCCCGCTCGTAGTTGAAAGCCCTTGAGGCGAGACCCTGTTATTGTACACCGGCTTCCCCTTCCTGTCCAATTTCTCGACGGAGAGCTTTGACCAGAACATCCATAGAG
>CAIRTQ010000097.1 GCA_903881545.1 uncultured Elusimicrobia bacterium | reverse complement strand
GGCAAGAAGATATTCATGTTATCCACACTTGTCCACAGCAATTCACAAAGAGAAAAAGAAGCAAAAAGAGAAAGGACCGGCCTATGACGGCTTCGGTAACATTTTTAGATGAGTTGACACGTCGGCGCCTCGTCGAGGTTGATGTTGACCTGCTTGGTCTCCAGATATTCCTCGATGCCGTAAAGGCCCAGCTCCCGGCCCCAGCCGCTCTGCTTATACCCCCCCCACGGCATCTCGTTATAGGTCGGGTGGTAGGTGTTGATCCAGGTGATGCCCGCGCGCAGTTCGCGGACGACGCGCAAGCCCCGCGTGATGTCCTTGGTCCACACCGCGGCCGCCAGCCCGTATTCGGTGTCGTTGGCCAGCCGGATCGCCTCCGCTTCATCCGCAAACGGGATGACCGCCAGCACCGGGCCGAAGATCTCCTCACGCGCGATGCGCATGGATGGCTTGACCCCGTCAAAGATCGTCGGCTCCACGAAAAACCCCTTGTCGAACTCCGCGCCCTTCGGCCGCTTGCCGCCGCAGACCAGCCTCGCGCCCTCTTCCTGGCCCAGGCGGATGTAGGATTCGACCTTCTCCCGGTGCGCCGCGGAGATCAGCGGACCCATCTTGACCCCCGCTTTCAGCCCGTGGCCCAGCTTGACATTCGGGATCTTGGCCAGCATCGCCTCGACGAGGCGCTTGTGGATGGACTCCTCCACCAGCAGGCGGGAGCCCGCGGAGCACACCTCGCCCTGGTTGGCAAAAGCGGCAAAGAGCGCCCCATCAACCGCGGCCGCGAAATCCGCGTCGGCGAACACGATGTTGGGGTTCTTGCCGCCCAGCTCCAAAGAGGTCTTCTTGATGTTGCCCGCGGCCCCGGAGATGATCTTGCGCCCGGTGGCGGTCCCGCCGGTGAAGGCGACCTTGTCCACCAGCGCACTGCGGGCGAGTTCCTCGCCCGCTCCGACGCCGGGCCCGGTGATGACGTTGACCACGCCCGGAGGCAGGTCCAGCTCTGCCATCAAGCGGGCCAGCTCCAAAGCGGTCAGCGGGGTCAGCTCCGAAGGCTTGAGCACGCAGGTGTTTCCCGCGGCCAAGGCGGGCGCCAGCTTCCAGGCCGCCATCAGAAGAGGATAGTTCCAGGGAATGATCTGGCCGCAGACGCCGATAGGCTCGCGGAGCACGAAGCTCATGGAGTTGGCGGGCACGGACATGGTGTGGCCGTGGATCTTGGAGGCAAGGCCGCCGTAGAACTCGAAGCAGTTGGCCGCGTCGGCCACGTCGAATTCGGCCTCGGCCAGGGGCTTGCCGCAGTTGCGGACTTCAAGTTCCGCGAGCATCTTGGCGGCCCCGCGGATCTTGTCAGCCAGGCGGAAAAGCAGCTTGCCGCGGTCCTGGGCGGTCGTCTTGCGCCAGGGGCCCGCGTCGAAGGCGGCGCGCGCCGCTTGGATGGCCGCCGCCGCGTCCCGGCCGTCCCCCTCCGGGACCTTGGCCAGAAGCTCGCCGTTGCCAGGGTCGCGGACCTCCCGCGTCTGCCCGCTTTGCGCCGCCGCCCAGCGCCCGCCTATCCACATCTGGAATTCTTTCACCATGGTCGTCACCGGTCCCGTCAGGGCTGGGACTGGTCGGCCGGCCCGTCGAGCACCTCGCGGATCTTGCGCAGGAGCTGGTTCGGGGTATAGGGCTTGTTCATGAAAGCCAGGCCCGGCTCCAAGACCCCATAACGCACGATTGTATCGTCCGTATAGCCTGATACGAAAAGCGTTCTGCGGCTCATATTCCTGCGCGCGATCTCCCGGGCCATGTCGCGGCCGTTCATGCCGGGCATCACCACATCCGTCACCACCAGATCCACCGCCTTGTTTCGCCGCTCCAGCGCCAGAAGCGCCTCCGGCCCATTGGCCGCTGAGATGACCTCGTAGCCGTTGATGGCCAACGTCCGCTCGCCCAGCCTGCGGACGATGTCCTCGTCATCCACGATCAGAACCGACTCGTTGTTCGCGAACAAGGATTGTTTATCCTTATCCTTTCCAGGCACCACATCCGCCGCCGTCTGAGGGAAATAAATCTTGAAACTCGCGCCTTGCCCCGGGGAGCTCTCTAAAGAGATCTCCCCGCCGATCTGCTTCACGATGCCGTAAACGGTGGCTAGGCCCAAGCCAGTGCCTTTCCCCGGTCCCTTCGTGGTGAAGAATGGCTCGAAGATCCTGGCCTTGACCTCCTCGGTCATGCCGCAGCCCGTGTCCGAGACGGACAGGACGACCAGCGGGCCAGCCTTCAGCTCCGGCTTATCATTAAAGAAGGCCGCCGGCATGGTCAGGACATCCGTGGATATTGTGATGTCCCCTCCGTCCGGCATCGCGTCGCGGGCGTTGACCGCCAGGTTGAGAAGCACCTGGTCGAGCTGTCCCGCATCCGCCTTGATCCGGCAGGGCCGCGCCGACAGCCGGGTTTCAAGCGTGATGTCCTCGCCGATGAGACGATTGATCATCTTGGCCGCATTTCCCACGATGGAGTTGAGGTCAAGGACCTGAAGGCTTAGTATCTGCTTGCGGCTGAAGGCCAGCAGCTGCTTGGTGAGCGCGGCCGCCCGCTCCGCGGCGTGCAATATCTCGTTGACATCGGCCCGCTTGGGATCCTCCTGATGGAGATCCTCCTTCAGGAGCTCCGAGTAGCCCGTGATGGCGGTCAGGAGGTTGTTGAAGTCGTGCGCCACGCCGCCGGCCAGGCGGCCCACGGACTCCATCTTCTGGGCCTGACGGAGCTGCTCCGCCATCTGGGTCTGCGCCTCCATGGCGCCCCGGAAGTCGACCGCGACGGCGATGCTGATTGCGAGGCCTTCCAGGTACTCGATCAGGTTTTTGGTGAAGATGCCCTCGCGGCGATCCGCCAGGTAGAGCAGGCCGACGACCTTATCATTGGAGCGCAGCGGCACGAAGGCCCGGGATTGATAGCCGGCCTCAAGGCAGCGGCTGCGAAAATTGTCCAGAGGCGCCATGACCGCCGGCGCGGCAAGGTCCGCATCGCGATTGACCCAAAGGCTGCCTTGCTGGGTGACGCAGGGCAGGCTCCGGTCAATAACGCCGCGCAGGACGCCGCCGCACACGCATTCCAGCAGGATGTTCCCGGCGGCGTCGCGCGCCGACGCGCCGTCGGCCGCCCGGGGGCAGAGCGACCGTTCCTGTTCGACGAACTCCGGGCTATAGCCGCAGGTCGCCACGAACGGATAATCCACCCCTTGCCTGAGGCGGATACCTCCGGCTTCGATGCCGAGGGCTCCGGTGATCTGCCGCAGGATGTCCGCCAAAATGCCGTCAATCGGCTGGTTGTCAGCCAGCCGTCCGAAGACCGCGAGGCGCAATGCCTGGAGGTCCTCGCTTCCCTTGCGCGCCGAGATATCCACGGCGGAGACCAGGAAGGCGTCAGCCCCATCGAAGCGTATCTGCATGGCCATGACTGCGGCCCATATCCGGGAGCCGTCCCGCCGCCGATATTGGACCTCGATCAGGGGCGCGGGCTGGCCGGTCTCGATCTGAAGCGAGATGCGCTGGCGGATACTCTGGGCAATCTCCGGAGACACGAATTGGAACAAATCCTCGCCCACCAGCTCGGCCGTGTCGCGCGCACCCAGTATCCAGGCCATGGCCGGATTGAGGAAGAGGAACCGGCCCTCGCGCTGAACGAATATCCCGACCGGCAAGGACTCGACCACGGCACGGAAGCGACCCTCGCTATCCAGAAGCGCCTTCTGAGCCGCGCGCTGCGCAGTCTCCTGCCTCGCGCTCCCCAGGGCGAAAGAGAGACGATCAGCCAGCTCCTTGAGGAGCCCCACTTCTTCGTCATTGAAAAAGCTCGTCTCGGCCCCGCAGAAACAGATCACCCCGACCGGCTTGCCTTGGTCAAAGAATGGGAAAGCCGCTCCGGAAAGGTAGCCGCACCGCAAGGCATGCTCACGCCAAGGCGCCATGCGCGGATCAGTTGCTACGTCTTTGACGATGACAGGCCTGCCTTGACGGATCGCCTCGACGGCAGGGACGCAGCCGGACACGGGGTCCCCCATCGTGATATTGGGCCATCCCATATCGCCGTCATCCAACCCGGCCCCGGCTTGCGCGACGGACCGGAGCACCTGGGTCGCCTCGTCCAGAAGCACGACCCAGACCAAACGGTAGCATCCCTGCTTGGCCGCGATCCGGCAGACATACTCGAAGAGCTCCTTCGGCTCATGAAAATGGACGATGGCATGGGTGACGGCGCTCAGGACGGCGTGGACCCGGACCAGCTTTTGGAACGTCAGTTCCGTCTTTTTTTTCTGTGTGATATCGCGGAGAATGGAGATGGCACCATCGACCTTGCCGGTCGGGCCGAGCAAAGAGGCGCAGTTATCCGCGACCCAGCCCGCCTTGCCTCCCGGGACATCGAAAGAAACGGCCATCTCTTCCAGGGACTGACCCTTCATCGCCTGTTCGATGCGGGCGATCACGCCGGCGCTCTTCAGAAATGGGAAAACATCCGCGGAACTCTTCCCCATCACCTCATCCATCTTCTTGCCCGTCAATCTCTCCATGAACGCATTCCAGAGCAGGATGCGTCCGTCGGGGCTATGGAGCACGATGCCTTCCTGGATGCTGTTGACGATCCGTTGGCTGAGACGGAGCACGGAGTCTTTCTCCTCCTTGGCCTGCGCCAAATCCCAATAAAGCGACTTGATCCGCTTGTCATTCAGAAGAACAAACACGCCAGCGGTCATAAGAATGCCAAAAAACACGCAGACCGTGATGACCAGGGCGCGGGAGACGACTTCGGCAAGGAGTTCATCCGCGTCCACCTTGGACACCAGGCACCAAGGCGACCCCGGGATGCCCCGCATATCCGCCAGCACCTTCTCCCCACGGAAATCCCGGCCTTCAAACATGCCGCGCCTGCCCAACACGACCTGGACGGCCGGGACCTCGCCGCGGGAGAGCGGTATCATCGTGATCAAAGGCGGCGCGGCGCTGTGCCGGAACTTGCTGAGCAACACCGCCTTGTCGCCGTCCCGGCGCACCAGCACGCTCTCCGCGGTCCGGCTCGGGGTCGGCCAGGACTCGATGAGCGGGCACAGGAATTCTTTCGGGTCGATGCGCAGAAGGAGCGCCCCCACGCGCCGACGCGCGCCGCCCGCCCCCGCGTGCCCCAGCAGAGGGACGAGGATGTCGATATGGATGGGGTCGCCAGGCGCGGCGGAGTGGAAGTCCGTCATCTCCGGCCGGCCGGCGCGCAAGGCCTCTCCGATATCATGCAAGGCGATCGGGCCGCTGCTCTCCGGGCTACCCCTGAATGTCATCCGGACCTTGCCCCGGATGTCGACCAGCGCGGCGTCCTCATAGCCGTAATTCCGGAGCACAGGCTCCAGCCAAGCGCGGAATTCCTGGAGGGCGCCCGCGGCGCCGGCATTGTCTAGAAACGGCCGGATGTGCGATTCGTTCAGGGGGTTAAGCGCCAAGGCAAGGCCGTCACCCAAGCGCTCTTTACGCCAGGCCGCAAGACTGGCGGCCTTCGCCTGCGTGATGGTCCGCAACTCATTGTATCGCTCCGCCTTGAGGCTCCGGGCTTGCTTATGATAAACCCAAAATCCGCTCAAGACGAACCCTAAGATGAGCATGGCGCCGATGATAACCCAGCTCCAAGGCAGATACGTTATCTTCTTATTTTCCATTACCCTTCCGGCTCCGGGCCACTACTAAAACCATAAAAAAACCTTGAATATTATATCACTCCTGTCCGGGGAAAAACGACAGGGAACCCTTCGCCAATTGTAGAATGAAGCTGTTCAGGAAACATTCTACGACGGAGGATTCCCCTTGGCACATTATAACACGGTCTTGCACCAGCTCGTTTCATTGTTGCCGGG
>CAIRTQ010000096.1 GCA_903881545.1 uncultured Elusimicrobia bacterium | reverse complement strand
CCCGGCAACAATGAAACGAGCTGGTGCAAGACCGTGTTATAATGTGCCAAGGGGAATCCTCCGTCGTAGAATGTTTCCTGAACAGCTTCATTCTACAATTGGCGAAGGGTTCCCTGTCGTTTTTCCCCGGACAGGAGTGATCTATTATACGACTTAATGAGACTGCTGGACCCCTCGCTCCGGGCTGACGTCCGCACCCGATTGAGCGCCCGGCACGGGCTCCTCGTCCGGGCTTGGCTTGAAATCCTTCTTTCCATTGAGCTGCCGATGGGAGAGGTAGGCCGTCAGGCCCCCGAAGAAAATGAGGCCGGCGGCCCAGCCGATGGGACCGGTCCCCACGAACACGACGGCGTAGACCAAAAGCCCGACTCCCGAGAGGGCGACAAGACCGCCGGTCGCGCGGGCGATCTTGACTGGGCGCTCTTGCTTTAACATCGGTGCAATGATCGTGAAGGGCTCCAGGATGCCGGCCGAAGCGCTCGATAACGATACCCCGGCCGGAGCGGTCGACGGCGGCACGCTGACCGACATCGTCTGGCCGACAGCGAAGGCCGGGATCAGCAACGACAGGAGAATCGCGACGGATTTCATCTTACCCCTTTATGTTTATCATTTTCCCACCATTCAAGTCACCCTGCAATGGGCGGCGGCCTTGCCTGGGACGCGGCCCCCAGAGAATGGTATCATGGCCGCAGACTCAGCATGAAGATTCCGCTTGTCTCTGCCGCGGCCCTGTTCCTGTTCGGGTGCGCCCAACGCCCGCCGCACGATTCCCAGCCCATGCCCGGGGTGGACTTGGCCCGCTACATGGGCCGCTGGTATGAGATCGTCCGCTACACCCAGCGCTTCGAGCGCGGCTGCCGCGACGTCACCGCCGACTATGCCCTGCGCCCTGACGGCAGGGTCGCGGTCCTCAATTCCTGCCGCAAAGGCGAGCCGCCCAAGGTCAAGACCGCGCGGGCCGTGGGCTGGAGCGTCGATGCCACCAACTCCCGGCTCCGGGTCTGTTTCTTCTGGCCCTTCGCAGGAGATTATTGGATCGTCGGCCTCGACCCCAAGTACCGCTGGGCAATGGTCGGCAGCCCCCGCAAGGACTATTTCTGGCTTCTCGCCCGCGAACCCAAGCTCGACGCCGGCCTTGAGGCAAGTCTCTTCGAACAGGCCCGGCGGCTCGGCTACGACCCCGCCCGTTTCGAGCGGCCTTAAGCCGCGCCAGGCGCCACCTTTGCAGGCTCTTCCAGGATGTCCATGACCGCCTTGGCGCAGTAGACCCGGTCGCGCCTCGCCTGTCCGACCTTCCTCACGATGGACAATTTCTCCAACCTCTCCACGGCGCGCTGAGCGGTGGTGAACGCGACTCCAAGGCCGGCGGCAGCCTTATTGACCGTCAAGAAAGGATTGGCCGCCAGCATGTCCAACAGCAACAGAGGAGACTTCGAAGGGATATCAGCCACGGCCAAACGCCACCGCGCCAGCAGGCTGTTGATACGCTGCGCGCGGCTGAGAGCATCCTCGGATTGCCGGGCCACGCCGTTCAAAAAATAGTGCAGCCACGCCCCCCATTCGCTCCGCTCGCTCACGCCGCGCAGTCGGTCATAGTAATCCCGCCGAGTTGCCTCGAAAAAAGCGCTAAGGTAAAGCAAGGGCGTAGGCATGATGGACCGTTCGGCCAGGAACAGCGTGATGAGCAGACGCCCCACGCGCCCATTGCCATCAAGGAAGGGATGAATCGCCTCGAACTGATAGTGCGCCAATCCTATCTGCACCAAAGGCGGCAGTTCCTTCTGATGCAGGAATTTCTCCCATTCTCCCAGGCATTCCATCAACTCCGCAGGTGGCGGCGGGACATAGGCGGCGTTGCGGAGCGTACAACCCGGAGCGCCGATCCAATTCTGCGAACGCCGAAACTCGCCGGGGGTCGCATGTTCGCCCCGGACGCCCTTCATGAGCTTTTGATGAAGTTCGCGGACCAGCCGCAAGGAGAGCGGGAGTTTATTCAACCGTTTGATGCCATGCTCCAAGGCGGCGACGTAGTTGCCGACTTCGCGCAGATCGTCAGGGCTGCGCTCGACGGTGGCGCCGGCCTCAACGGCCAGGAGTTCACCCAGTGTGGCCTGGGTGCCTTCAATCTTGCTGGAGAGCACCGCCTCGCGACGAAGGAACGGGCGCATCAGGAGATGCGGATTGGGCAGGCGCCCCCCCTCCCCGGCCAAGCGGCCGATCATGCGGTCCGCGTCGGACAGGGCGCACACCAGTTCGGGAGTCCAGTCGAGCTTGGGCGGCAGCGGATAGGGTTTGAATGCCGTATACTCGCCCGGGCAACTGACTTTCGTTCCAGCTGCCCCGCGCAACTCCACCATGGGCCCCTCCTAAACCGTGATAATAGCGCCGAACGCTATTATCGAAATAATACTATTTTGAAAATAGAAAAACAACTTGATTTCAAACCAGTTCGCCGCAAACCATAAATAGCGAGGCGCCAAGGCAAGCGTCGCTTTATCGACTGCCTTGGCGCCTCAGATCCAGCCGAGCACCCGTCCTGAGTCCGGAACGCACCGCGACTGCAACGGCCACTCACGCACGGTAGGATGCGACACCGGCCACGACTTCAGCGTACGGTCCGTTCAACCACGTCTCGTTGCCGACCACTTCGACGACTCCGGACTCAGGACGGGCCAGAACGCCCAACGCAAAGAGTATAGCCGGATTCTTCTATTCGTCAAGACCTAGACGCCGCAGGCCGCAAGGGTCGGCCTAAGAGAAATGATAGACTCGTATGAGTGGAAACCATGATCTGCTCTTGCGGCGCCAAGATCACGCGCCCTGTCGGATCGTTCTCGATCTGTGGGACCTGCGGAAAAGAGATGCCGAAAACGGCGCTCCCGGCCAAGACCTCCGAAACGGCCGGAGCGTCGAAGGGCCTGGGCGATACGTTCATCCCGAACCGCGGCCTTCGCCCCTGACCGCAGTCAGAAAAGCCGCGCCCGCCTCGGTGCCAAAAAAACAGGCCCTCGGAGCCCACGATGATTTGCATCGCGTGCCCCAAGGGCCTTGTGGATTTAGGGACGGATTTATCGGCTCGCTTTCTTCGCCTTCTTCTCGTGGCGCTTTTCCATCAGCGTCTTAGTCGACTTCTTTTTCACGTCCTTTTTGGCGTCGCGGCTTTTTCCCATGTTATTTCTCCTCTGATGTTACCTACTTCATTCCAAGTTTGCGCCGAAGATAAAAAGCGGAAGGCAAACGGGATGCATCGCGATTTAGCTTTCGTGTACCACAACAGATAAATGATACGAGTTACAGTAGATGCTGAACAAGACCATAGGCGAACACTTTTTGAACACTTCATTAAAACATGTCCGGAGACTATTGAGCTATCAGGCGCCTATCCTTCTCTGAGAAGAACCCGTATAGCGTGGGAAGCACCATCAGGGTGAGGAGAGTAGAGGTTAGCAACCCTCCGATAACCACGATGGCCAAGGGACGCTGAACCTCGGAACCCGGACCGGAGGCGAAGAGCATCGGCACCAGACTACAAACGGTGACGGCCGCGGTCATCAGCACCGGCCTCATCCGGCGCTCGCAGCCCAATAGGATGGCGGCGTCAGTCGCCATCCCCCGCTGCTTGCGCAGTTGGTTGATGTAGGTGACCAGGACCACCCCGTTAAGCACGGCCACCCCGAAGAGGGCGATGAAGCCCACCGCAGCCGGGACCGACAGGTAGGTCCCCGATAAGAACAGGGCCAGTATCCCTCCGGCCAACGAGAGCGGCAGGTTCAGGAGCACGAGAAGCGCCTGCTTGAGCGAGTCCAAGGTCACGGCCAGCAGGACGAAAATGAGCAGGATTGCCCCGGGCACGATGACCGCGAGCTTGCGCATGGCCCGCTGCTGGTTCTCGAACTGCCCGCCCCAGGTCAGATAATAGCCGGCTGGCAGGGTAACCTCCTTGCGGACGTGCCTCTGCGCCTCCGCCACAAATCCGCCCAGGTCCCGGCCGTGGACGTTGGCCTCAACCAGGATGCGCCGCTTGCCGGATTCCCGCCCGATCTGCACCGGGCCGTCCTCCCGGCGCACGTCGGCCAGCATGGAGAGCGGCAGGCGCGGTCCGCCCGCGGGGGCGACGATGATGAGGCGGTTGAGGGCCGCGATGGAGTTCCGGTCGGCCTCGGGCAGGCGCACGGCCACGTCAAAGGCGCGGTCGCCTTCGTAGATCGAACCCGCGGGCTTGCCGCCCAGGGCGATCTCCATGACGTCGTGGATGTCCGAGACATTGAGCCCGTAGCGGGAGATGCTGTCCCTCTTGATGTCCACGTTGACGTAGGACTGCCCCTCCTGGCGTTCCATGGCCAGGTCGGTCACGCCCCGTATGCTGGAGAGAGAACGCACGATCTCCTGGCCCTTGCGGCTGAGGACCGAAAGGTCGTCTCCGTAGAGCCGGATCGCCAGCTGGGATCTGGCGCCGGCCACGAGTTCGTCCACCCGGCACTGGATGGGCTGGCTGAAGCCCACCACCACTCCTGGGATGACCTTGACCGCGGCGCGCATCTTCTCGAAGAGCTCCTCACGGGAGCGGGCCGAGACCCAGTCGCGCTTGGGCTTGAGCACGCCCAGGAATCCGGTCTTCTCCACGCCCCGGGCCTCGCTGGACCGGCCGGTCCAGCCGGTTCTGGAGACCACGGTCTCGAGCTCGGGGAAAGCCTTCAGGCGTTCCTCAATCCTCCGGGCGACTCCGGCCGAGGTTTCCAAAGACGCCCCGGGCGCGATGGCGGTGTCCATGTCGAAGGAACCCTCGTCCATGATCGGGACGAACTCCGTGCCCAGGAATGGGACCAAGGCCAGGCTTCCGGCCAGCAGGATGCCGCTACCGACCAAGACCTTCGCTCGGTGAGCCATACTCCAGCCCAGCACGGGCAGGTACAGGCTCTTGGCCCGCGCCACGAGCGGGCTTTCCACGTCCTTGGTCGGCCTGAGGATGAGCACGCAGAGCGTGGGGATAAGCAGGATCGCCAGGAACAGAGAAGAGAGCAGGGCAAGCATGATGGTCAGCGCGAGCGGCTGGAACATCTTGCCTTCGATCCCTTCCAGGCCGAGGATGGGCAGGAAGGTCAGCGCGATGATCAATTCCCCAAAAATGCTGGGCTTGAGCACCTCCAGGATGGCCTTGGTGACTGCGCTGATGCGGACCGGCAGGGAGTCCTCCCGGGGAAGGTGGTGCAACACATTCTCGACCTGGATGATGGTGGGGTCCAGGACCATGCCTATGGAGATGGCCAGGCCGCCCAGGGACATAAGGTTCCCGGTCAGTCCCAGGGGCCGCATCAATATCGCAGTCAGCAGGGCGGCCATGGGGAACGCCAGGAGGATGACAAAGGATCCGCGGAAGCTCAGCAGGAATAGGTAGACCGCAGCGACGACGATCAATGAGCCTTCTCCCAGGGCCTTGATGATGGTGCGGATACTGTCCATGATGACGGTCTCGCGCGTATAGAACGGCCGGATGACGACGCCGGCCGGCAGGACGCCGCTGGCGTTGATCTCGTGGACCTTGCTCTCGACCTCTTTGACGACGCTTCGGCTGTTGGCTCCGCGCAACATCATGACGACCCCGCCCACAACCTCCCGCTTGCCATCCTGGAAGGATGCCCCCTGCCTGACGGCATGTCCGATGCGCACCTGCGCGACGTCCTTGACGATGACCGGGGAACCCTTGCGGGTGGCCACCACGATGCGCTCGATGTCCGCTGCGTTACGGATGCGGCCTATACCCCGGATGATGTGCTGCTCCCCGCCGGCTTCAAGGATGCCGCCGCCCACATTGGAGTTGTTGCGGGCCACCGCCTCGTAGAGAGATTTAAGGTCGACCCCGTACTGCGCGATACGGTCGGGGAGGGCCACGACCTGGTACTCTTTGATGTAGCCGCCGAACGAGTTGACCTCATTGACTCCCTCCACTCCCTTGAGCAAGGGGGCCACCACCCAGTCCTGCAGTGTGCGCAGCTCCGACAGGGAGGACTCGGAAGCGTCCAGCCCGGGGGCGTCGAGCGTGTACTGGAAGATCTCGCCCATAGCCGTAGCGATGGGCCCCATGGTGACCTCGATGCCCGCTCCGAACCTCTCCCGGGTCTCGCCCAGGCGCTCAGACACCTGCTGACGCGCGAAGTAGATGTCGGTGCCGTCCTTGAAAACCGCCGTAACCACCGAGATGCCGTATTTTGAGACCGAACGGAGTTGGGTCATGCCGGGGACTCCCCGCAGGGCGTTCTCCACCGGATAGGTGACGAATTTCTCGATCTCCAGGGGCGACTTGCCGGAGGCCGTGCAGACCACCTCCACCTGGACATTGGTCACATCCGGGAACGCGTCGATGGGCAATCCGCGGATGGCGAAGACCCCCAAAACGAGGAAAAGCACCGCGCCGAAGACGACCAGCCAGCGCTGCCGTATCGAGCCTGCGATGATTGAATCGAGCATGGGATCCCCTATTCGATATGGTCCTTGAGCATCTCCGACTTGACCATGAAGGCTCCGGCCACGACCACGTCGTCGCCGGCCTTGAGTCCGCTCTGCACCTGCACCCAGTCGCCCAGCTCCCGACCCAAAGACACCTTAACCGGTTGGAACCCGGCCGAGCCGTTCCTCCGAAACACGAGGGGGCCCTCCAGGCCGGTCTGGACCGCGGCCTGCGGGACGAAGAGCCCCCGCGCCCCGGAGTCCAGGCGCACCGAGGCGTCCAGGAACATGCCCAACTTGAGCCTGCCGTCCGGGTTCTCGATGGCCACCCGCGCCTTGACCGTGCGGGTGACGTCGTCGATCTCAGGCGATACGAAGATGATCTTCCCGCGGAACGCGGAGTCCGGGTACGCCGCGGTCCGGAGCTGGACGGACTGGCCCACGCGGACTCTGGCCAGGTTCTTCTCGTGGATATCCAGTACGCCCCAGAGCGGGTCGACCTCCGTTACGCTGAAGAGATAGGTCATTGCGTCCACCAGTTCGCCCTGCCCCACGTGCGCGGCCGTGACCACCCCCGCGTGGTCGGAGACGACCGGTGTTTCTTTGCCGTCTCTGCCCTTGAGCACGGCCAGCACGGCTCCCTTCTTGACCTTCTGGCCCAGCGCCGCGCTGATGCTCTCGACTGTGCCGGCGGCTTTCGCCGGGATGTGGTGGCAGGTCTGGGCGTCCTGTAGTATCCGGCCCACCACCGTCAGGGTCTCCGGCATAGAAGTGACCTGCAGGCGCTCGACCTTGAGGCCGATGGCCGCCTGGGATTCGGTCGAGATGACTATTCCCTGGCTGTCACCCAGCTGGCCCGCGCCGGCTTTAGGCGCGGGCGCGTCCTGGCCCCGGCAGGCGGCCAGGGCGGAGGCAGCGGCGATCCAGACGACTCGGTTCCAAGATTTCATGGGCGTCTCCTATTCGGTGCGCAACGACGCGCTCAGGACCTGCTCTAATTCGATGTCTTTGTCGTGGTATTCCTGGAGGGCGTCGAGATAGCTGAGGTTCTGCTCCAAGAATATTCGGTTCCCTTCGTAATACGCGGTCAGATCGATCTTCCCGGAGAGGTAGTCGCGGGAATTAATCTCCCTCAACTCGTCCACCGCCAGGGAGTTCTTGCGCATGGCGGAGACGCGGGTGCGGGCGAGGCCGCGGCCCAGCCAGGAGCTATAGACTTCATATGAAGCGGCCCGCTCCACGCCCCGTTTCTCATCGCCGCGCACTCCGACCTCGGCTCGCGCAGCATCGACCTCGCCCTTGTTCCTGTACCAGATGGGGAGCTCGATACCGAGGGAGAACTTGCTGTAGATCGATTCGTCCTCCCGGGCGCGCGCAAAGCCGACGGCAAGGTCCGGCCAGCGCCGGCTGCGCTCCAGCCGCAGCGAGAGCTCAGCCCCCTGCCGCCGGAGCTCGGAGGCCTGGATGTCCTGGCGCCCGGCCAGAGCCTCGACCAGGTATTGGTCGAAGCCTTTCTCGTCTTCCGACGGCTGCAGGACGCGCGGGTCGTCGGCCGAGAAGGCCAGCGCCTCGTCGGGCCGCCGGCCCATGGCCCGGTTGAGGGCCGCCCGCGCCAGGAGCATACGCGCCTTGGCCGCCTCCAGATTGAACCGCGTCTGCTCCAACTCGACTTTGGCCCGGGCCGCGTCCACGTTGCGCGCGACACCCACCAACAGCCGGGCCTGGACTTTATTGAACATGTTGAGGGTGAAGAGCCGGTTCGACTCCTCGAAGCCGACCCGCTCCTCGGCGAGCCGGAAGGCGAAGTAGTCCTTCTTGGCCGCGGCCATCAGTGCGGCTTCCTTGGCCGAGACATCCCTCTTGGACGCGTCCAGGTCGGAACGCGCGGCGCCCTTGGCCAGCGCGCGCCGGTTGCTCAGGACGATGGGCTGACGCACCCTCAGCTCCCGGAAATGGAAGTTGTCGGGCCGACTCTGCTCCACCTCGATGGAGGGGTTGGGATAGGCGGAGGTCTTGAGCACGGCCGCCTCCAGGACTGAGACCTTCCCGCGCAGCGCGGCGAGCTCCGGGTTGGACGAACGGATCTCCTCCATGACGCTGTCCAGCGTCATCGCGCCGGCCGCCGCCGGATATGCGGCGGTTGCGACCAAAGTCATCGCGAATAGAATGAGCCTCACGGTATTATCCTGCTGATGGCGCTCGGTGCTATGCGTTCGCGGCGCCGCACGAGGCGGCGTGGCGGGAACACGAACGGGTGGGTCAGTCGAGCCGGGAGGTCAGGCGGCGGGTGGACGGAACAGCTGCTTTGAGAATAGTGCCTGGACCGGCTGTTGGGAAGCGGGCGACAGCCGGTGTTGCAGATAGTCGGAAGCAGCGATGGCCGGGGATTTCAGACTATTGTGGTGGGAACAGCAGGTATGCCCGCAGCATGTGGCAGGGCCATCCTCGTAAGAGTCGTGATGATGGGAGACTTCCATCAGGGTGCCGGCAGCCAAAACCACGGCCAAGAACCCGCAGAAGAGCATCCTCACGCGGTCATTATAACATGCGGCCTAGTCATTGTGCGAACCGCAGACTTGTCCAATGCAAGATGAGCCTGAACAAAGGGCTGTTTCCAATGCAAAGTGAGCCTGAACAGGGCTTGCCGAAGCAGTGGCTGATTGGCCCTGGGCACTGCTAGCTTCTTACTGCAGCAGATCATCGAGCGTGTTGACGGACCGGTTCAACCGCTTAAGCGCCTCGTCCGCCGGAATCATTGTTTTTTAAGAATGATTTTAAAAACAAGTTCATCCTCAAGTTGCGCCAATTAGTGCCCAAATGGGCGCAAATGGACATAGAGTGGACACTTTTTGGACACTTTCCGGCACCGGAGCCGTGTCCGCATATTTCTTGTCTTTTGCAACTCACCGGGATATCTGCTTGTTGAGAAGAATGGATCACACCATCCGAACGACGCGCCGTGCAAAAATTATCCTGAAGGCAAAACATATCATGTAATTATTTGCCTTGGCGCAAATATTTACATACACTCTCACCATGCCCGAGGAACGCTACCTATCCTCCCCAATCGTCGAGGATCTGAAGGCCAAGATGGTCTTCGTCGGCGGCCCCAGACAGGTCGGCAAGACCACGCTGGCCAGGATATTGGTCGGTGCTCAATTCAGGGAAACAGTCTATTTCAACTGGGACAACAAGGCTGAGCGCAAGCAAATCATGGCCGCGCAATGGCCGGGCGCCGCCGAGCTCATCATTCTGGATGAAATTCACAAGTTCACGGGATGGAAACGCTTCATCAAGGGCGAATACGACGTCCACAAGGACAAATATCGCTTCTTGGTCACCGGAAGCGCGCGGCTGGACATCTACCGCAAAGGCGGCGACTCCCTGCAAGGCCGCTATCACTACTACCGCATGCACCCCTTCACCCTGGCCGAGCTGGCCAAGGAGAAGAGCCCCATCGAGCCCTTCAAAGAGCTGCCCATCGACGCCGTGCATCATCAAGAGCTCGCGACCCTGGAGCGGTTCGGCGGATTCCCAGAGCCGCTGTTCTCCCAGAACGACCGCACTCTTAGGCGCTGGCACAGTGAGCGCAACGAGCGGCTTTTCCGCGAAGACATCCGCGATACCGAGATGATCCGGGAACTGGGCAAAATGCAGGTTTTAAGCGACATGCTGCCCTCCAAGGTCGGGGCGCTGCTCTCCATCAACAACATGCGGGAAGACCTCGAAGTCAGCCACCGGGCCGTGTCTCATTGGCTGGATATCCTCGAATCCTTCTACTACCACTTCCGCGTTTATCCGTTCTCAAGGACATCGTTCCGGGCGCTGAAGAAGGTACCGAAACTTTATCTCTGGGATTGGTCGGAGGTGGAGGATGAAGCCGCCCGGTTCGAGAACCTAGTCGGTTCCCACCTCTTGAAGCTCGTCCATTGGCTGCACGACCACGAGGGCTTCAAAACGAGACTCTACTTCTTGCGCGACACGTCTAAACGGGAAGTGGATTTCCTGGTGACGGTGGAGGGAAAGCCTTGGTTCGCGGTGGAGGTCAAACTCAACGATGACAGCCTCGCGCCCAACCTGAGATACTTCCGCGAAAAGCTGAATATCCCGTTCGCCTACCAGGTGCTCAAGAAACCCGGAGTGGACCGGATTGCGGACGGGGTGCGCATCATCTCCGCGGACAAGCTTCTGCCAGCCTTGATTTAGGACAAGAAGGCCAGAAGCTGGCGGCTGATTCCGGCGACTTGCCAGAGATCGCGCCCCCCTGGTTCGAGCCGTCCAAAGGCTTAGTCCGGCTGCATTCAAACTGAACAGAAAATCTGGACATTTTTTTCTGAGTGTTGAGCCTCGAAATAGAAAAAGCTAGAATCTTTCACGCGTATACGTTGCCGGTTGGGTGGCTGAGCGGTCAAAAGCAACGGTCTGTAAAACCGTCGGGCTACGCCCTACGCAGGTTCGAATCCTGCCCCAACCACCATTTTCTCACTCGAGGTGGCTCATGGCGCTCAACATAGTCGTCTGCGTTAAAAACACCCCGTCCAGCCTCTCCGTCGAACTCGACCCCTCCGGCCAGCCCAAGACCGCGGGCGTCCTCTACGCCATCAACCCATTCGACGAGTACGCCGTCGAGGAGGCCGTCCGGATCAAGGAGAAGAACGCTGGCTCCACCGTCACCGCCCTGGCCCTCGGCCCGGACGCCGACCAAACCGTCCTGCGCGAGGCCGTCTCCCGCGGCTGCGACGCCGGCGTCCTCGTCACCGGCACCGAGGTCACTGGCGGCGACACTCTCGCTACCAGCCGCGTCCTGGCCGCCGCCATCCGCAAGCTCGCCGCGGCCCAGCCCGTCCACCTCGTCCTCTTCGGCAAGAGCACCAACGACTCCGGCGCCGGCTCCGTCGGCGGCCAGGTCGCCGCCTGGCTCGACTGGCCCGGCGTCCTCTCCGTCAAAAAAATAGAATCCATAGACGAGCAGGCCGCCCTCCTCTGGCGCATGATGGAAGACGGCATCGACAAGGTCAAGGTCGGCTTGCCCGCCGCGGTGTGCACGGTCAAGGAGATCAACGAGCCCCGCATCCCCTCCCTGAAAGGCAAGATGGCCGCCAAGAAGGCCGTCTTCACCAAGTGGACAGCCTCCGACCTCGGCCTCAAGCCCGAGGACGCCGGCGCCCCGGGATCTGGCGCCCGCGTCGCCCGCTACACCGCTCCGGCCAAGCGCGGCACCGGCCTGCGCATCGCCGGAGGCTCGGCCGCCCAGAACGCGGCCCAGCTCGTCGACACCCTCATCGAAAGGAAACTGATCTAATGAACCCGCAAGGCATACTCGTCGTCGCGTTGAACCAGCGGGGGCAAGCCAGCCCCGCCACCTGGGAACTCCTCGGCGCCGGCCGCGCCCTGGCCGACGCCGCCAAGCAGCCCCTCTTCGCCGTCCTGCCCGGCGGCACGGCCGAGCAGGCCCGCGAACTCGTGGAACGCGGGGCAGACCGGGTCCTTTGGACCGCCCACCCCTCGCTCAAAGAGTTCAACGACGAGATGCACACCCAGGCCGTCTGCGCTGCCGCGCAGCAGCTTTCCCCCGCCCGCATCCTACTGCCCGGCAGCGTGGCCGGCCGCTCCCTGGCCTGCCGCCTGGCGGTCAAGCTCCAGGCCGGACTGGCCACCGATGTCTCCGAGTTCAGCCCATCCGGCATGGTCAAGCGCGGCGCCTTCGGCGGCAACCTCACCGCGGAAGTCGAGTTCAAATCCCCGATTCAAGTCATGACCGTGCAGGCCATGGCCTTCCCCCCCGCGGCGCGCCAAGCCGGGCGCGCCGGAGAAGCGGCGGAACTCGCCTTCGCTCCCGCGGCGGCGCGCACTGAGGTCATCTCCTTCTCGGCCGAGGAGGCCGGGGAGATCGACCTGGGCGGAGCCGAGCGCATCGTCTCGGGCGGCCGAGGCGTGGGCGGGCCGGACGGCTTCAAGGCCGTGCGGGACCTGGCACATGCCTTGGGCGCCGCGGTCGGCGCCAGCCGCGCCGCCGTGGACTCAGGCTGGATCCCCTACCGCCACCAGGTCGGGCTCACTGGGCGCACCGTGCGGCCCAAGCTCTATGTCGCCTGCGGCATCTCTGGCCAGATCCAGCATCTTGCCGGCATGTCTAACGCCGCCAACATCGTGGCCATCAACACTGATCCGGAATGCCCCATGATGCAGCAAGCCACCATCTCCGTGGCTGCGGACATATTCGAGTTCATCCCCCTCGTCGTGGCGGAAATCAAAAAGCGCAAAGGCGTACCCGTAGCCGCATAGCGCCGCCGGACTAGCGCGTCGGCGCGTTCCAGAACGGATGCGTCAACGCCGCGCCCTTCAAGTCCTGGCTCTCCAGGAAGGCGGTGAGCAGGCGGTCCTCCGACTCCCGCCACTTGGACTCTGACGCAAGGGCTCCCACCGCGATAGCGCCGCCGGCGATCATGGCGTGGCCGCCGCCGCGGTTGCCGCCCCAGAACAGGCGCTTCAAGAGGCTGCCCGCGGCAGCGCCGGGGTCGTCGGTGCGCAGGGAGACGAGCAGGCTCCCCTGGCAGCGGCCGGTCACGATGGACCAGTGCGCCCGTTCGTAGGTCATGAGGAAATCCGCGATTTGGGCCACATGCTCCGGGATGTCCACGGTCCCCAGGTGCGTGCCCACCACGCCGTGGCAGACGAAGGCGCCGCGGATAGCGCGGGCCAGGTCGGCAAAATAGCCCGCCTGCCGCCGGGGATAGGACATGCGCCAGAGCGACTTCACATTGGCGCGGGGCCAAAAGGCCCGATAAGCGACCAGGTCCCGCAGGCCGGCCTCTCGGCCGAGGTTCTGCGTCTCCGAACCGATGCCATAGACCACGGCCGTGGCCAGGCGCCGCGGCACGCGCAGGCCCGAAAGCTGTAGGGCCTCGGCCAGGATGGTCGCGGTCGCGCCCGCGTTCTCGTCGATGATGGCCAGCTCCGCCGTGGTGTCGGGATGACGCGCGTGATGGTCGATGATAAGCAGCGGCCGCCGCCGGGGCGGAAAGCGGTTATTGCGGAAGGGCGGCTGCGTGTCCACCAAGGCCACGTGCTCCGCGGCGTCAAGTTCGCCCTGGCGCAGGGGCCGCGCGGGGATTTTGAGCCGCTCGGCCATGATGCGGTTCTCCTGGCGGCCGATGGCGCCGCCATAGACGATGCGGCAGCGTACCTTGGCCACGCCGTGCGCGAGGAAGGCCAGGGCCCAGGCCGCCGCCAGGGCGTCGGGATCCGGATTGTCGTGCGTGAGGATGAGCAGCGGGCTGATGCGCCGCCCCAGCCGGTCCAGCTCGCGCAGGAGCTTGCGGGCGTGGAATGGCCCGCTCATGGCGCGACCCGGCGGCCCACGAAGAACCACCACAGCAGGCCCGAAATGCCCGCGGCCAGGGCCTTCTCCAGCGTGTTATGGGTCACTAGGCCGAGCCAGGTCTGCCGGCGGGTGCGTGGGGCGATCTCGCGCAGGAAGGCATCCACGATGCCGTGCAGGTCCTGGAGGTTCTCGATGCGCGTGAGCACCCCGCGCCGGCCCACGGAGATGGTCCCGTGCTCCTCGCTGGCCACAAGGATGAGCGCGTCGGTGCGCTCCGAGAGCCCCAAGGCCGCGGTGTGGCGCAGGCCCAGGTGCGTGATCTTGCGGAAGTCCTTGGAGAGCGGCAGGTGCACGCCGAACTGGGTGACGCGGCCGGACTCGATGATCAAGGCCCCGTCGTGGCCCGGGGAATGGGAGTCAAAGACGCTCTCGATCAAGGCCTCGGAGAGCTCGCCGTGGAGGTCCCAGCCGCCTTCCATGTGACGGTCCAGCGGGTCGCGGCCGCGCATGACGATGATCGCACCGACGCGGTCCCGGGCCAGATCGGAGAGGGCGCGCGCCAGGATGTCGGGCTCCTGGGGGGCGGCCGGAGCGTGGCGCGGCCGGGCCACGCTCCAAACCGCGATGCGCTCGAAGACGCTGCGCAGCTCCTCCTGAAAGATGACCACGACCGCGATGATGAAGATGGCGAAGAACCCCTGGAAGATCCAGGTGGTCATGTTCATGCCGATGAGGCGCGCCAAGGCGTAGACGGCCATGATGACCACGAGCCCCATCACCACGAAGGCGGCCTTGGTCTTCTTGAACCAGACCAGGAGTCCGTAGATAAGGGCGGCAACCAAAGCCATGTCCATGACGTCGGGCAAGGTCAGGGCCTTCATGGCGAATCCGTTCATAGGGCGGCCTCCAATATCATTTCGTGTCCCGCATCAGGGCTGGCATGTCCCAGATCATGTCGCCGCGGCTATAAGCGGCAAGCTCGACCTGGTCGGCGTCCATGTGGATGGCGTCCACCGGGCAGGCCTCGACGCAGTGCCCGCAGAAGACGCACATGCCCAGGTCGATATCGAAGGTCTTGGCCCGCTTCTCGACCGCCGGGTCAGGGCTCTCCTCGGCGGTGATGCGGATGCACCTGGCCGGGCAGATGGTCTCGCAGAGCAGGCACGCGGTGCAGCGCGGCGAGCCGTCCGGACGCCGCAGCAGGCGGTGGCGCGTGCGCGCGCGGCGGCCCAGCACCGCCGGCTCGTCGGGATACTGGATGGTCACCGCTCCGGGCTCGGCGCGCAGGCCGGCCAGCCGCAGACAGTGACGCGCGAGGTTGATGAAGAAGTGCCGGAAGGTGACGCCCAAGCCCCGGGCCACCTCCCAGAGGTAGCTTTGCTCCAGCAGGCCCCGCCGGGGCCGGGATACGGGGCGCACCGTCATCGCCATAGCCAGGCCCCCCAGACCGTGGCCAGGAAGTTGAGCAGGGCCAGCGGCAGCACCGACTTCCAGCCCAGGTCCAGAAGCTGGTCGACGCGGAAGCGCGGCAGGGTCCAGCGCACCTGCATGAGCAAGAACAGCAGGGCGCAGGTCTTGACGGCGAAAGAAGCGAGCATCAGCAGGCCGCCCCAAGCGCCGGCCAGGCTCACGAAGGGGATGCCCCAGCCGCCCAGGAACAGCGTCGCTCCCAGGCCGCAGACCACGATGTTCTCCACGAAATCCGAGATCATGAACATGCCGAACTTCATGCCTGAGTATTCCACATGGTAGCCCACGATCTCAGCCTCACCCTCCGGCAGGTCGAAGGGGATGCGCTTGGAGGCCGCGGTGCCCGCCACTAGGTAGAGGACGAAAGCCAAGGGCTGGCGGAAGACTCCCCAAGTCGGCAGCCAGCCGCCCCAATACCCGCCTTGGGCAAGGACCGCCTCTTGCAAGTCCAAGGTCCCGTAGAGGAACATCGGCGCGGCTAAGATCGCGGCCATGCAGACCTCGTAGGCGACCATCTGAGCCGCGCCGCGCAGGCCGCCCAGGAGGCCGTAGTTTGAGCCCGAGACATAGCCGGCCATGACCACTCCGTGCACGCCCAAGGCCAGGAAGGCCAACACATAGACCAGGCCCACGCGGCTCTCAAAGGGCTGCAAGGACCAGACGCGGCCGAAAACCTCGACCGTGCCGCCGAAGGGCAGAGCTGCCAGGCACAACAGGCAGCAACCCAAGGACAGCGCGGGCGCCAGTGCGTGGAACGGCCGCAAGGCCCGGGCCGGGACGAAGTCCTCCTTGGTTATAAGCTTGATGCCGTCGGCGATGGGATGGAACAGCCCGATAAGGCGCCAGCCGAATATCTGTGCGCGGTTGGCGCCGATGCGGTCCTGCGCGACGGCGCTCTGCTTGCGCTCGACCCAGCCCAAAAAGCCGGCCAGCCCGAGCCCGAAGGCCAAAGCGTAGCCGACCTTGACCGCGGTCCATGCCAAAAGGATCATGGCTTAAGCCTCCGCTCCAGGTCCGCGAAGATGGCCCAGTCCGGCTTGGCCGCGCCCAAGGGCTGCAAGGCCCTCTGATAGCCTTGGACGTTGCCTTGGAAATTAGTGAAATGGCCCTCTTCCTCGAGCCAGGCCGTGGCCGGCAAGCGGTAATGAGCCAGCTCGCCCGCGAGGCATTGGCGCGGGCCCTGATAGATGAGCAGGTCCAACCGCTCCAAAAGCTCGCGGCTTCTGCCTCCCCAGGCCTGGGCCGGGTCGCGGTCGATGACATAGAGTCCCCAGACCTTTCCGGCTTCAATGTCCCCGGCCAATGAGTCCCAACCTAGGGACTCGATTTTCGTACCGAAGCCGAGCGCCTTGCCGCCTTCGAGGTTGGGTGTCTTCTCCCGGCGCCGCAGAAGCTGGTCCTCGGTCCCGGCCTGGTCGGGCTCGGGAGCGAAGAGGAATCTCCGCGCCTGGAGGGTATCCACGAACAGCTCCTTGAACGCCAGCCAATCCTCGTTGGAGAGCGCTCCCGAGGCGGCCACGGCCAGGCCTTCAACGGGCTTGCGGCGCAGGGCCGCCGCGACCTCTTGCGCGGCGCGGTCCCAGGACAATTCCTCGGAGACGGGCTTGAGCCGCATGACCCTGCCCAGGCGCTTGGAGTCGAAATCCAGAAAGCCGTAGCGCCCCTCGTCGCAGATCCAGTGGCCGTTGACCTCGGGCGAAAAGCGCGGCTTGAGCCGGGCCAGCCGCCGGCCCTGGTTCTGCCAGGGCCGCCGCGTGCTGGTATGGACGAAGATGTTGCAGCCGCGGCTGCAGCCGGGGCAGATGGATTCGGTCGAATCGAGATACCAGACCCTGACCTGGAAGCGGAAATCGCGGTCGGTCAAGGCGCCGACCGGGCAGATGTCCGCCAGGTTTCCGGAATAGGGGTTGTCCAGGGCCCGCCCGGGGACCAGGTCCACCGCCTGGCGGTGGCCGCGTCCGAAGATGCCCAGCTCGTGGGACTTGGACACCTGGCCTACGAAGCGGGTGCAGCGCGTGCACATGATGCAGCGCTCCTGGTCGAGCATGATGTGCGGGCCCAGCGCCAGGCGCTTGCCGGCGTGGGCTTTATCCTCGCGCATGGCGCTCTTGTAGCGGCCGATGTCCATGTAGTAGTCCTGCAGGCCGCACTCGCCGGACTGGTCGCAGACCGGACAGTCCAAGGGGTGGTCCACCAGGTGAAATTCCAGCGCCGAGCACTGCGCCCGCCGGGCCGCGGGAGAGATAGACCGGACCACGAGCCCTTCCCGGGCAGGCAAGCGGCAGGAGACCTGCGGCTTGGCCGCGCCTTCGACTTCCACGATGCACATGCGGCAGTTGCCGGGATTGCCCAGGGCCTGGTGCCAGCAATAGTGCGGGATCATGACGCCCGCGCGCGTGGCGGCTTCAAGGACGGTCTCGCCCAGCCGGGCCTCGATGGGCCGGCCGTCCAAGGTGAATCTCAAGGTCTTATCCATGGCGTTGCGGGAACCTGTCCTTGAAATCCTGGGGAAACTTCTTCATGAGCGCCCGCGTGACCACGCCCACGGTGTCGCCCAAGGCGCAGATGACCTTGCCCGTGATGTTCTCGCCCGCGCGCTCCAAGGTCGCAATGTCCTCGGCCGTGCCGCCGCCGTTGAGGCCCCGCTCCAGGATGCGCTCGTGCCAGAAACTGCCCTGGCGGCAGGGCGTGCACTGGCCGCAGGATTCATGCGCGAGGAAGCGCTCGATGTTGTGCGCGACCATGACCATGTCCGCGCTTTCGTCGAGCACGATGACGCCGCCCGCGCCCAGGAAGGAGCCCTTGGCGCGGGGGCCCTCGAAATCCATGGGGGTGTCGAGCTCCTCGGCGGTCAGCACCGGCGTTGAGACGCCTCCCGGTATGACGGCCTTGAGCTTCTTGCCGGCCTTGACCCCGCCGGCCGCGGCGATGATGTCCTTGAGCGGCGCGCCCATGGGGAATTCGTAGACGCCGGGGCGCTCCACATGGCCGCTGACGCTGAAGAGCACGGTGCCGCCGGACTTAGCGGTGCCCAGCCGGGCGAACCAGACCCCGCCTTGGAGCACGATGTGGGGGACCATGCTGAGGGTCTCCACGTTGTGGACCAAGGTGGGCCGGCCCATGAGGCCGGAGGCGGTCGGGAAAGGCGGGGGCTGGCGGGGCCAGGCTTTCTTGCCTTCCATGGTCTCCAGGAGCGCGGTGTCGAGGCCCGAGATGTAGGCGCCGGCGCCGCGCATGAGGTCGATATCGCAGGAGAAGCCGGAATCGAACAGGCTCTTGCCGATGAAGCCGGCGGCGCGGGCATCATCCAGGGCTTGGCGCAAGATCCCATGTTGGACTTCGTACTCGCCGCGGATGAAGATGAAAGCGCGGCGAGCATCGATGGCATAAGCGGCGATGAGCAGTCCTTCGATGAGCTGGTGGGGGCTGCGCGTGACCAGCACGCGGTCCTTGAAGCAGCCGGGCTCGGACTCGTCGCAGTTGACGACCACGTAGCGGGGGCCGGGGTCCTTGGCCTCGGGAGTCACGGTCCGCCATTTCATGGCCGCGCCGAAGCCGGCGCCGCCGAGGCCGCGCAGGTTGGACTTGTCCATCTCGGCCATGAGCGGTTCGCGACCCATGACCAGAGCCTTCTTCAATCCCTCGTAGCCGCCCAAACGGCGGTAGGTCTCCAGCTCGTGGAGTTTGGGCTCATTAAAGTGCTCCGTCAAAAGCGTGATCATTTACTATGTCCGGTTCTTGCGTCTTCTGCTTTCTTACGTCTTCTGCTATTGAGAGCTGCTACCGCGAGAAACACTACGATCAATGTAGCTAGCACATTGGCCGCGCTACGCAACGCCACTCGCAAGAAGTTACGACCCGAAGGATACGCAAGCAGCGCACCAAAAATGCCGCCAGACATCGCGCCAAAGAATAAGAATTGGCTGCGGTTCTCGTTCGATTGAGAGCCTATCGCAGCTCCCGCGATTGTGCCTACAGAAATCAGGACACCTGCAAGTATCCGTTGCTGGCGATCTTCGGCATCCTTGCGAATAGCTGTTTTCGACTCAACTTGCTCTTCAAAACAGGGCTTCGTGATCTCGCCCCGCAACTTTGCAAGTTGCTCTTTGCCTGACAACAAGAAGAGCACGAATCCAAGAATTATAGCAACCGCTATTATCCCAGGCACTAATCCCGCGGATGAATCTGCTGGAGGTGCTGTGTGCTGTAGCTCTTGAACTTTAATTGCTTTCAACTTCGCGCTGGCGCGCCTAATGCCCCCTCTATTTCTTAGTGGTGACGGAGTTGGAGCGGCAGTTAAACGCTCTTCAAAGTGTGTCCCGCTGGGTGCACTCAGCAGATTATTGAACTCAAAATGCCCACCATAATAGAAGTATAGGCGCTCCTTCGTATCAACCATTTCAACAACAACAAATGTCTCAGAATCCCTCTCAATTACACCCAATACCCGGGCCTTCCGGTGGAAGGTGATATCTGTAGGAACGGGGTCACCTTCTACGCTGAACCCAGTCGGACGCCTCAATGGCAGCTGAACAGTATTATTCGGCGAGTCAAAACCAAGGATTCTGCCACTCCATTGATTCTTTGTGATATCAGAAATTGTCAGGGCTGAGGAAGCGGGTATGCTTAGTAGAATTAGGGCTACAACCGCTGTAGCATGTCGCCTCATAAAATCTCTCACCTATCCAACGCCTTAGGACAAATCTGTAGAAGGTCGGAGGGCCGTTTCTGCGATGCATGCGCCAAATACATTCTCTGAAACGATATCTTCTCCGTGGTGGTCATTTCATTTCCCCCATCAATTTCCCGATGAGGTGTTCCGTCGCGCGGCCTTGGAGTTCGTCATTAACGATAAGGGCCGGCCCATGGTCGCAGGCGCCCAGGCATTCCGTGGTCTCGAAGCTGAACTTCCCGTCAGCAGTGGTCTCCCCCTCCCTGACGCCCAGCTTCTTTTCCAGGCAGCGGCACATCTCCTGCGAGCCGGCTAGGCAGCACGAAAGCCCGCGGCATAAACCGATGCGATGCCTGCCCGTCGGCTTGGCGGTGAAGGACGGGAAAAAGGTCGCGGCCTCATGGATGCGGCTGCGCGGGACTTCGAAAAGTTTCGCCAGATATTCCTCGTCCTCATCCGTGACGCAGCGATGCCACTCCTGAACCTGCCGCAAAGCCTCGAGCAGGCCCATGTTGGGATAAGGGTAGCGCTCGGTCCAGGCCTGCAAGACCTTCTCCTGCTCGGGGGTGAAGGCGCTCATCGGTCCAGCTCCCCGGCGATCATATTGACCGAGCCGAAGGTCGCCACTACGTCGGCCACATAACTCCCTTTCAAAAGCTTGGGCAGGGCGGCCATGATGAAAAGGCAAGGCGGCCGGCAGCGCACCCGGTAGGCCCTGTCCGATCCGTCCGATACGATATGGGAGCCCAGTTCCCCGTTGCCCCCCTCCACCGCGTGGTAGGCCTCGCCCGCCGGTATGCGCGCGCCCCAGCTCCACATGACCCTCTCGAACTGGTTCATGAGGCCCTCGATGCTGCCGTAGGTCTCTTCCTTGGGCGGCATGACGAGGGCCGGCTCCTGGACCAGCAGGCCGGGGGCCTTGTCCCGGCCGGCGCCCTCCAGGGTCCGGCAGGTGTTGGCCAGACAGCGGGACAAGAGCGCGGTGTTGCCGCTCTTGCCCATGTCCTGGAAATTGAAGGCATCCTTCATGTCCCAAGCCGCCAGGGAATGCGGCCCCTCCGGCATGGCCTTGAGGCATTGCTCCACCAGGCGTAGGCTCTGCTCGATCTCAGCCAGGCGCACGAGGTAGCGGTCCAGATTGTCGCCGCGCGAGCCCACCGGGATATCGAAATCGAGCCGGTCGTAGACCAGGTAGGGATGGGCCCGCCGCACATCGTAAGGGATGCCGGTCGAGCGCAAGAATGGCCCGGTGATGCCGTAAGCCAAGCCGTCCTCCCGGCTCAACACGCCGACGCCTTCGACGCGATCGAGGAAGATGCGATTCTTGGTGAGCAAGGCCTCGGAGTCGGCCACCAGCTTGCGGATCTGGGGCGCGATGGCGCGGAACTTCTCCGCGAAGCCCGCGGGCAGGTCCGCCTTGACCCCGCCGATGCGGGCATAGTCCGTGGTGACGCGCGCGCCGCAGAGATCGTCGATGAGCCGGTAAAGGAGTTCGCGGGCCTCCATCAGATACAGGAACACGGTGAAGGCGCCCAGCTCCATGGCGTTGGCGCCGATGCAGGTCAGGTGGTCGGCGACGCGGGAGACCTCGCAGGCGATGACGCGGATATACTGCCCGCGCTCGGGCACCGTCAGGCCGGCGATCTTCTCCGCCGCCAGGCAGAAGCCCACATTGTTGATGAGCGGCGAGACATAGTTGAGGCGGTCGGTGTAGGGGATGGCGTTGTTCCAGGTCTCGGTCTCGGCGTGCTTCTCGAAGGCCCGGTGCAGGTATCCGATCTCGACCTCGGTATTGATTATCCGTTCCCCCTCCAGCTCCAGGATGAGGCGGACGACGCCGTGCATGGCCGGGTGCGCCGGTCCCATGTTGAGGAAGTAGGTCTTGCGCGTCATTCGAAGGGGATCTCCTGACGCACGATGTTGAAGCTGGGGCTGCCGGCCAACTCGCCGGATTTTGGCCCGATCAAGGGCTGGCGCTTCTTGACCGGATAATCCTTGCGCAAGGGATGGCCGACGAACTCCTCATAGAGGAGCAGGCGCTTGATGTCCGGCCGGTCTGCGAACTTTATTCCGAACATGTCCCAGACCTCGCGCTCCAGCCAGTCCGCGTTGGCCCACAAGGACATGACGGAGAGCAAGGACGAGCCCTCGCCGCAGGGCACACGCACCTCCACGCGAGGCTTGGCCTCCAGTCCCGTGCCAGGGTCCAGGCTGGCCAGGCGATAGACGAGCTCGAAGCGCTCCGCCCTGGGCGCGGGCGCACCCGAAGGAAAATTCTGCTCCCACCCCATGCTTGCGGGGCGCTTACCATAGGCCGAATAGTCCAAAGCCGTGAAGTCCACCAATAGGTTGTAGCCTTCGGCCTTAAGCCGGCTCAAGGTGTCGAAGGCCTGGGCGCAGGCAACGGTCCTGGTCTCGAATATCATCGGCCGCGCCTGCCCTGCTTCTGGATCTTCTCCTGCAGTAAGGTAAGCCCGTGCAGGACCGCCTCGGGCCGCGGCGGGCAGCCCGGGATGTAGACGTCCACCGGGAGGATGGTATCTATGCCCTGCACCGTGGAATAGTCGTCGTAGAAGCCGCCCGTGCAGGTGCAAACCCCGAAGGCGACCACCCATTTCGGCGCGGCCATCTGGTCGTAGATGCGCCGCAGGACCGGCGCAATCTTGTGGCTGATCGTGCCCACCACCATAAGCAGGTCCGCCTGCCGGGGCGAGAAGCGGGGAAAGCCCGCGCCGAAGCGGTCCATGTCGTAATGCGAGGCCGCGGCGGACATATACTCCATCCCGCAGCAGGCCGTCACGAAAGGATACTGGAAGATGGAGTACTTACGCGCCCAACCCAAAGCGGCATCAAGCCGGGTGGCGACCAGCCCCCCCTCCGGCAACTGCTCCATGAGCGAGGGGACGGCAGTCCCCTCGCCCTGACGACCATCAGGAAATGCGTTGGTTGTCATGGGACTCATGGGCGGCATGAAAGGGATCCTTTCCTCCAGAAATAGCCCAGCATGAACAAGAGCAGGCCCACGAAGACTGTGACCGATGCCAGGGACTCTCCGGTCAAGGCGCCCCGGTTGAGCGCCCATGGCAGAAGGAACGCCAGGTCCACGTCGAAGACCACGAAAAGCACCGCGAAACGCCAATAAAGCGCGGACATGCCGCGGCCGGCCTCTTCCATCGGTGGTAGCCCCGTCTCGTAAGGCAGTTCCGCGTCGCCTTCGTGCCTCGCCGTGGGCCCAAACAGCTTGCCCGCGTTGCACAGAAACAGCATGATTGCCGCCACCGCCGCGAAATTCAGCGCCAGAGCCAAGGTGTTCATGGCCGCAGTCCGAACATCCCCGGCCGGAACCAGTCCATCAGCCAAGGCGTCAGCCCCAGGAGGACGGAAGCTGCGGCGCAGCCCAGGGCGAACCACCGCGCGGGAGTCGGGCCGACGGCTTTGGCGGGCTCAGGTCCCGCCTCGTCGAAATACATGTCGCGGATCAAACCGAGGTAATATCCCAAGGAGATCAAAGCCCCCAAGCCCGCCAGTAGCAAGGGCGCGTAGAGCCCGGCCTTGAAAGCCTCCCAGAAGACCAGGAACTTCGCGGCGAAGCCCGCGGTCGGCGGGATGCCCGCCAAGGCCAGGAGCAAGGCGGCCAGCACGGCGGCATCCCTAGGCCGGGCCTTGGCCAATCCCAACAATTCCGCGCGCGTCCTGACGCCCGCGGCCTTGAGCCAGAGGAATGCCCCGCCGCTCATGAACAAATAGGCGGCTAGATAGAAGAACAGCGCCCCGGCGGCAGGCGCGGCCAATCCCTGCTTGGCCCAGGCCGCCACCGCCAGCATCATGAATCCCGCGTGGGAGATGGAGGAATAGGCCAAAAGGCGCTGAAGGTTCTGCTGGCGCAAGGCCACGACGGCGCCGAACAGTATCGTCAAGACCGCGAACCAAGCCAGCGCCGGGACCAAGGCGCCGGCGGGCGCGGCCATTGGCGCCAGCCTAGCCAGGAACAAGACGGCCGCGGCTTTAAGGCCCGTGGAGAAGAACCCGGCCAGTTCCGGGTCCGACGCTTCATAGACATCCGGAAGCCAGAAGTGCATGGGGACCGCGCCCAGCTTGAAGAACGCGGCCGCGGCCATGAGCGCTAGGCCGGCCGCGCCCGCGGGGCCCGGGGCTGGCGCTAAGACCAAGCTCCCTGCCGCGCCGAAATGCAGGGCCATGCCCATGAGATAGATGGCGGAAGCCGTGCCGCCGGCGAAGAAATACTTCACCGAGGCCTCCAAGGCCTGCGGCGACCTGGACCGCGCCACCAGAAGATAGGCGGGCACGGACATAAGCTCGAGCCCGATGAAAAGCATCAGGAGATTGCCGGAGACCGCGATGAGCCCCATGCCGATGAGGCTGCCCAGGACCAAGGCGGGCGGAACCTCGTCGGCCGGCTCCATCAGGCAGAGCAGCGGGATGGCCGCGCTCAGGAATACCGCCTGAAGCCCCGAGCCCAGCAGGTCGGAGCGCAGAAGAGGCAGGCACACGACCTGGAGCCGCACCGTCATCAGCAACAGAAGCGCAACGACCACCGCGGCCAAGGCGAGCCCCTTTACAACCTGCAGCGAAGCCCGCCGCGAGGCGCCTGCGGCCAGCACGGCCAAGGCGCCGACGGCCAGCGCGGCCTGCGGACGGAGCAGATCCCAAAAAGCGGAGGATATCCCGTTCATTGCGCCAGCCCCAGCAGGCATGGCTCCAAGAGCCGCAGCAGCGGCCCCGGATAAAGCCCGATGGCGAGCATGAGGGCCGCCATGACCCAGAACAACCCCTTCTCCCTAGCGTCGAGGTCGTAGACGAGGGCGCTGACTGAGTCCGGCCCAGGCGCGCCCCAGAACACAGCCTGGAACGCGGGCAAGGCGTAGGCGGCGGCGAGCGTCACGCCGGCCACTCCCACCACGGCCATGATGGACCAGGTCCGCGCCATCCCGAGCAAGGACATGAACTCTCCCACGAAGCCGTTCAATCCCGGAAGCCCCACGGAAGCCAAAGTCGTAAAACCGAAGAAGAAAGTCAGCCACGGGGCGCGGCCGGCCAGGTCGCCGTAGTCCCCCAGGCCCCGCCGGTGGCCCCGGTCGTAAAGGAACCCCACGAGGAGGAACAGTGTCCCGGTAATGATGCCGTGGTTGAGAAGCTGCAGGCTGCCGCCCACGAGGCCTTCGGGTTTGCGCGACACGATCCCCAGAAGGCAGAAGCCCATATGCGCCACGCTGGAATAGGCGATGAGGCGCTTCAAGTCCTTTTGGGCCATGGCGCAGAAGGCGCCGTAGATCACATTGATCCCGGCCAGCAGGCCCAGCAGGGGAAGCATCTGCCAGGACAGCCGCGGAAACAACGGCCACAGCACGCGCAAAAATCCATAGACGCCCATCTTGAGCAGCACTCCCGCCAGCATCACCGAGCCCGCGGCCGGAGCCTCGGTATGCGCGTCCGGAAGCCAGGTGTGCAGGGGCACGATGGGGACCTTCACCGCAAATCCCAAGGCCATTGCCGCGAAGATCATGAGGCCGGCGCGGCCTTCCGGCCCCTTAAGCTGTGCCATATCCCAGGTCCAGACTCCGGTGGCGGAGTGCTGGAGGGTGACCAGCGCCACGCTGCCGATGAGCAGGAAGATGCTGCCGAAGAAGGTGAACAGGAAGAACTTCATGGCCGCGTGCCTGCGGCCGGCCGTGCCCCAGAGCCCGATGATGAAGAACATCGGGATGAGCACCGACTCCCAGAACACGAAGAAGAGGAAAAGGTCGCGGGCCAGGAACACCCCCATGAGCGCCGCCTCGAGGAACAGGAAGGCGGCCCAATAGCCCGCGGAGTAGTCCTTTTTCCAGGACGCGACCACGCAGGCCGCGGTCAGAAAAGCGGTGAGCCAGCACAAGGACAGGGATAGGCCGTCGCAAAAAAGCGCGTACCTGATTCCGAAAGCCCAGGCCGGGGCCTGCGGCGCCGCCGCGACGACGCCCGTGCGCAGGGGACCCAGAAGCCAGAAGCCGTAGGCCAAGGCGGCCAAGGAGACCGCCAGCGCGATCCATCGGCTGAAGCGCCCGCCGGCCAGAGCGGCGAGGCCGCCCAGCGCGGGCAGGAGCCAAAGGATTGTCAGCGCCCCCTGGGTCATCTCAGTCCCGCCCAGGCGAGAAGCGCCGCGGCTCCGATCATGAGCCACCATAAGGATTCAGACAAGCCGCCAGAGGCCATGGCCGAGCCGCCCCGGGACAGGGCCCGGCACGCCGTGGCGGTCTTCTCGATGGCCGCGTCCCAGGTCTCATGGTCCCAGACCCGGCCCACCACATCCGCGACCCGAAGAGTGCGCGCGACGAAGCCGGCCACGACGCGGCGCCATCCCAGGTCCCCGGCGAAAGCGGCCGCCAGCCCTGGCCTGCGGCGGCGCCAATGCCAATCCCAGGAAGGCGCGCCCATGGTGAGGGCGAAGACCACTCCCGCGGCCAAAGCCGCCAGCCCCAGCCCGGCCGCCGCCACCTTAGGCGCCAGCTCGGGCAAGGACGGCGCGGCCACCGCGGACTGCCGGCCGCAGAAGAGCATGGCCACGAGGTCCTCGCGCGCCCAGCCCACGGCCAAGGCGCCCAAAGCCAGGAAAGCCACGGGCACGGCCATCACCGGAGGCGCCTCGTGCAGGCTGCGCGCGGGGCTCTGCTCCGGCCGCGGCCCGAAGAAGGTCAAAAACAGCATGCGGAAGATATAGGCGGCGCTGGCCGCGGCGATGGCCAAGCCCGCGGCCCAGGCCCAGCCGCCGCGCTCGAAAGCCGCGTCCAGGATGGCGTCCTTGCTGAAAAAGCCGGCGCAAGGCCATATCCCGGCCAGCGAAAAGGCGGCGATGGCGAAGGCCGCGAAAGTCAGCGGCATGCGCCGCCAGAGCCCCCCCACCTCGGAGACGCTCACCGCGGACTTGCCCGAGGCATGCGCGATGTTGCCCGCGCACAAAAAGAGGGTCGCTTTGAAGAAGCCATGCGTGACCAGGTGGAAGACCGCAGCGGTGATCTGGCCCAGGCCCACGGCGAAGGCCATGAGGCCCAGGTGGCTTACGGTGGAATAGGCCAGTATCCTCTTGAGGTCGGTCTGCGTGAAAGCCAGAACCGCCGCGAAGATCGCCGTGACGGCGCCCACGACCGCTATCAGCCCGGGCAGGCCGGGCACCGCGGAAATCAGAGGCCAGGAACGGACCAGGAGGAAAATGCCGGCCGTTACCATGGTGGCGGCATGCATGAGCGCGGAGACCGGGGTGGGGCCTTCCATGGCGTCGGGCAGCCAGAAATAGAGCGGGAACAGCGCCGACTTGCCGGCCGCGGCCCAGAGGATGAGCAGCCCGATGAGGGGATGGTACATCGACGGGAAGAAGCGGACGGCGTGGAACAGGGCGAAGTGGGTGTCGCGGAACTGCACGATGATGAGCAGGACCGCGAGCATGAGGCCGAAGTCGGCCAGGCGCAAGGTGAGGAAAGCCTGCATGGCCGCCTTGCGCGCGGCTTCCTTATGGCTCCAGAAGCCGATGAGGAAATATGAGCACGCGCCCACCAACTCCCAGAACAGGTAGAACTGCACATAGTTGTTGGAGACCAGGAGCCCAATCATCGAGAGATAAAACAGGTGCAGGAGCATGATGAAGCGCGAAAATCCCGGGTCGCCTTTCATATAGCCCACGCTGTAAAGCTGGATGAGGGCGCCGACCAGGGCCACCATGCACAGCACCGAGACCCCGATGCCGTCTATGCGCACGCCAAACGGCACGCTCCATTTCCCGGCGAACATCCAGGTGTAGAGGGTGACATCCGCTCCGCGGCCCGTGTAGACCATGGCCGCAAGATAGGCCGCCGCGGCCGTGACCACGCCGCAGGAGATGAGGATGGGGACATGGGTCCACTGCGGCTTCCATGGCCGCATGATGAAGAACGCGGCAGCCAAGGCGGCCAGGGGCGCAAGGAAGAGCAGCAGGGCCGCTGGCGGGAGCGAACTCATCCTTTGAGCTCCCGCAGAGACTGGGTCTCGGCCGGCCGGCCGGAGGAGCGCACCCTAAGGATCAGAACCAAGCCGACCACGGCCTCGGCCGCGGCCACGGCTAAAACCAGCAGGGCCGCGACGAAGCCCTCGCCGCGGCCGGAGAGGCTCGCGGTGCAGCCCAAGGCCAGGGCCGCGGTCAGGACCATGAGCTCCAGGCCCAGGAACATGGCCAAAAGCTGGCGCCGCAGCGCGACTCCCGCCAGGCCGAGGAGGAAGAGGGCGGCGCTCACGGACCAGACCACGCCGCTCATCGCGAGGCCTCTGGCTTGCCGACCACGGCCAAGGCCGCGAAGAGCATCAACAGGGCCACGGCCTCGGCGGCCGCGGCATAGGGGCCAAAAAGCGCCAGGCCTAGGGCCAGGTCTCCTATCGGCGCGGCCTGTGCTGGAGCCGTGCCCCCCCGCGCCAGAAGGACGACGGCTTCCAGCAGAGGCGGCAGGAAACCCGCCGCGATAAGCCCGCGCGAGAAGGCGGGCTGATTCCAGCGCCGCCTTTCTTCAGAGCCTTCCTGCGCGGCATTGATGGAAACCACGATGAGCACGGCCACGGCTCCGGCATAGATGAGCAGGAGCAGGAAGGCCAGCATTCGTGCGCCCACGGCGTAAAACAACGCGGCCAGCTGAAATATGACGGCCAGGAAGCAGACCGCCGCGGAGTATAGGGAACGCCGCGTGATCATAAGCGCGGCAAAGGCGACTGCGGCTGACCCGGCGAACACCGCGAACCAAGGAATCATATAAGTGGGTGCGCGAGCGTATTCTATTTTATTGGCCGCAGTGCGGCAAGGAAGCCGCGCTGGCTGAAAATGAAGCGCCCCGCCGCCTTGCGGAAGGCGGCGGGGCGCTCTCGTTGATTACAGGCTCAGAGCCCTTGCCAAGGCGCCGCGGACTGTAGGAGGGACAGCCCAGAGCTCTTGGAGATTGCCGCGCCCACTTGGGCAGCAGCCGTAGGGCGGCTGACAAGTCCGAGCAGTTCGCCGGACTGCGGCTTGTACCAGCACAGCGGACGCATCCCGACCTTGTAGCCCTGGGAGAGGGTGCAGGTCCCAGGCGCCGGATCGGTGTCCGACTGTTTGGCGGAAGCGGGCTGAGCGCACAAGGAGCCCTGGAGGTAGGTATCCAGGCGGCACTGCATCTCGGGGTGATCGTCGTAGGTCACCTGCACCACCGTGGGGTTCGGCGTGTCGAAGCGGGCGGCCGTGGTCGCGTGGCCCAAGTCCTTGAACAAAGCCGTGACCGACATCCCGGCCATGGCGGTTCGCACGCAGAGGGCCTGGTCCTTCGGGTCCTTATAGACCTGGCAGGCCTTCTCCGCCACCGGGTCGGCGGCGGTCGCGCGGGTGAACTGCATGCTGCCGCCGTCCGCGAACATCAGGCGGAGGCACTTGAGGACTCCGACATAATCGGACTGGCCTTCGTTGGTGGCCCAGCTGGTACCTTCCTTGGGCGCTCCGCCGATGTGGTGGCTCATCTCATGGCAGGCCACCAAGGCCTCGCCGTCCTGGGTGATGGCGGGATGACGGGACAGGCCGCCGTACATGTTGAGGACATAGGTGTTGCCTATTCGCTGAGCCGAGGCGTTCACGGTGGGATCGGACCAGAGGCGGTTGATCTTAAGCGTGCCGCCCAAGGAGGCAACGATGGGGCCGTAGATCTTCTGCAGTTGATCCATGACGGCGTTGTACTGGGCCTCGTTGATGCCGCCAACCGCGCCGTCGGCGCCCACCCTCAGCGCTCCAACGGGGATGCGCATGCTGTTGGGAGGCAGGAAGCCCGTGCAGATCGTGCGGCGGACGCGTGCGGTGACGAAAAGACCGCACAACAGGGCGATGCAGGAAAAACCAATGATGCGGCGGCTTAGCATGCTGGACCTCCAGGGGTTTTGCTTGGGCGAGACCCGGCTCGGCGCTGGGCCATTAGAGGACGAGTTGAGGGGCATCGGTAGATTTTAGATTTCTTTTCCTATATATAGAAGGGTCCCAGTGCCCAAACCGAACTAGGCCATAAGACCCAGATGGCAAACCAAAAGTGTGGCACCCCTAGACACCTCATCCCGCAACAGATAAAATCCGCTGATGTCCCGCGCCCGGGCGACCCTGGCCGCGACGATATTTTTCTGCGCCATCGCCTTGCTCTCCGCCAGGCTCGGCGATTGGGCCGCCGACAACCGCGGCTGGCTCGACCGAGCCGACGACTTCCACGTCTCCTCCGGCGAAGCCCTGATCCATGGCGTCCCGCTCCCGGAAGTCGCGGTCAGCATGCCCGGATTCTCCGTCCCCAACGCCCTGCTCTGCCAGCATGCCGGCGTCCGCGGCCCCTTGCTGGCCCGCGGCTTGAGCCTTATCGCCGACGCCGTCCTGGTCTTCGCCCTCGGCTGGCTTCTGCACAGCGCCCTCTGCGGCGGGATCGCCGCCCTGCTCTTCGCCTTGGCCTCCCCCCCTTACCTGCCCTCGGACCGCTGGCTTTATTCCTTGCAGATACTGGCCGTGGCCGTAGCGCTCGTCTGGCGAGCCCGGTCCCCCTCCCCCTGGCGCGACGCCGTGCTGGCCCTCTGCTTGGGCATGAGCCTGCTGATATTATCGCCCCTGTTCCTATTCCCATTCGTCCTGCTCGGCTACGGATTGGTACGGGATAGACACGGCAGGAAAATGCGGGCCGCCCTGCTCTGCCTCATCCCCTTCCTACCCCTGACCATTTGGGCCTACATGAACTGGCGGCTGCAGCATCGCCTGATAATATTCGAGGACGGCCGCGCCGTGACGAACATCATCACCGGCGCTTTGGGCTTCGTATCGACCGACCTGGGCGCGCGTTACGCGGACCTGGGCTTCAGCGGAGGCAACCCGCTGATCTGGGCCGCGCAGTTCATCCTGCGCCACCCCGGCCACTATCTATGGTCCATCGGGCGACGCCTGGCCTATGCCGCTTCCTTTCATCCCTTCCTTTATATATCCGCCCTGGCCGGCGCCTGGCTGGGCCGCAAACGCGAGGAGCATAAGCAACTGACCCTGCTCATCGCCTACTTCCTGGGCATCCACTGCCTCATGTCGGTGGAGATGAAATATTTCGAACCTATGCTCCCCTTGCTGTGCGCCCTGGCGGCCTGCCTGCTCGTGGCCCGCCTGCGGCCAGCCGCGGACCGCTCCGCAGAGCGCTTCGCCGCCGCCGCGCTCGGCGCGACTCTGGCGCCCATCCTCCTGGTGCAGGTCTACGCGCTCGGCTTAACCGCGGCTTACCCCGGCCGGGCCTCGCAAGAATCGGCTTTCGACCGAGCCTTGCGGAAGCATCCGGCAGACGCTTGGTTATGGTCCCTGCGCGGCAGGAACAGGCTGCAGGAAGGCGACCCCGCTGGCGCGGCGCAGGACCTGGCCCAGGCCCTGTCATTAGCGCCGCGATTGGCCCAGCCCGTGGGAGAGATCCAGGCGAAATACGCCTGGGCGCGCATGGCGCAGGGAGGAAGCGGCGCCGGATCCTGGGAAAAGTTCCCCATGGGCATTTCGGACGCGGTCGGGGCCCCGCCGCATTACGCTTTTCGGGCGCTCTATCTTCTGCTCCATGGACGGCGGGAAGCGGCGCGCGACGCTCTCGCCCTGATGGATGACGTGCGCATCCAGTTGCCCTCGTTCCGCGAAGCGGACGATGACGCCCGGCTCAGGCCTGGTCGGCAGAACGCGATCGCCCTGGATCAGGCGCCCATTGATGAAGCCCTTTCCTTCTGGCCGAGCCTGGAACGCGCGAGTTGGCGCGCTCAGCTGACGCGCTTGCACACGGAGGCCACCCAAGACCCAGTCCGGTTAGGCGGCCTCTGGATCCGGGAAGCCGCCGCCGCGAAACGCTTCGGCCTACCCGAAACCGCGCACCAAGCCTTGGTCCGAGCCGAACGCGCGCCGCTGGGCGCCGGGCAGGCGCGCCGGGTCGCCGAACTCTATGGTGGATTGGGTTTGGCCCGCGATTCCGCCGGGCCGCTCCTGGAGCTGGCCGCCGCGGCCCAAGCCTCAGGCCGGCGGGTCGAAGCCCTCGCCGCCCTGGGCGCTGCCTGCGGCCAGCGCCTCGACGAACGGCAGCTGCGCGCCACAGCCGCGCTCTACGCCAAGCTGCGCGAGCCGGAGAAGACCGAGGCCGTGCTGCGCCGCCTGCTCGCCGTGAAGCTGTTCGACCTCGCCGACGCGGCCGCGGCAAGCCGGTCGCGGAGCCTGGCCTTGGGCTTCGTGGCCCAAGCGCGGCGGCTCAAGCTCAGGCCCGAGGAGCTTGGCCGCGCGGCCATCAGCTATCAGGACTTGGGGGAATACCGTGCGGCGCTCACCGTGTTGGACCAGCTCTGCCGCGAGCAGCCGCGGCAGGCCCGCTGGCGCAACGACAGAGGCGTGGTCAAGATGCTGCTCGGCCTCCAAGAGCAGGCGGTCCTGGACTGGAAGCAGGCCATAGCCATTGATCCCCGGTTCCTGCCGCCTTACCTCAGCCTGGGCACGAGCCTTGCCGCCGCGGGACAGCGGCCGGCCGCCTTGCGCCTCTATGCCCAAGCCCTGGATCAGACTCCGCCTAGTGACAAGGGCGGCCTCGGTATCCGCGAGCGCATCAGGCTCGAGCGCGAGAAGCTGCGCTGAAACTGGGAAAGGACGGCGCCCCGACGCTAGACGCCCCATCCCGCAACAGATAGAATCTGGATATGCCCCGCGCCCGGGCGGCCCTGGCCGCGACGCTGCTGTGCTGCGCCATCGCCCTGCTCGCCGCCAAGCTCGGCGATTGGGCGTCCGCCGGTGAAGGCTGGCTGGGCCGGCCCGGGGACTTCCATGTCTCCTCCGGCGAGGCGCTGGTGCACGGCATCAAGACCTGGGACGTCGCCTTCTGCATGCCCGGATTCTCCGTCCCCAACGCCCTGCTCTGCCAGCATGCCGGCGACTATGCCCAGCTGCTGGCGCGCGGACTGAGCCTCCTGGCCGACGCGGTCTTGGTGTTCGCGCTGGGATGGCTGCTGCACAGCGCCCTCTGCGGCGGGCTGGCGGCGCTGCTCTTCGCCTTCATCATCCCTCCCTATCTTTCCTCGGACCGCTGGCTTTACGCGCTGCAGGTTCTGGCCGTGGCCGTCGCTCTCGTCTGGCGCGCCCGCGCCCCCTCCCCCCGGCGCGATGTGGCGCTGGCGGTCTGCATCGGCATGAGCCTGCTGATCATGTCGCCGCTGTTCCTGTTCCTTCCCGCACTGCTCACCTACGAGTGGCTGCGGGACAGGCGCGGCGGGGCGCCACGGTCCGGCCGGCGGGCCGCCCTGCTCTGCCTGATCCCGTTCTTGTTCTTGACCCTGTGGTCCCTAATGAACTGGCGGCTACAGCACCGCCTGATACTGTTCGAGGACGGCCGGGCCCGGTCGAACATCATCACCGGCGCCCTGGGCTTCGTCTCGACCTGCACGAGCATACCCGACGCGGGCCTGGATTTCCGCAACGGCAGCCCGCTGCTCTGGGCCGCGCAGACCATATGGCACCACCCCGGCCGCTACCTATCGGCCTGCGGACAACGGCTGGTCTATGCCGCATCGTTTCATCTTTGGCTCTATCTTGCCGCCCTGGCCGCGGCCTTGCTGCTGCGCCGGCGCGAGGCGCACCGGCAGTTGATACTTCTCATCATCTACTTCCTGGGCATCCACTGCCTGATGACGGTGGAGATGAAATATTTCGAGCCCCTGCTCCCCCTGCTTTGCGCCCTGGCGGCAGCTCTCGCCCTGGCTTGGCTGCGCCCCGCCGCATCCCGCGCCAGCGAGAATTTTGCCGCGGCGGCGCTCGGCGCTATACTGGCGCCCATCCTCTTGGTACAGCTCTACGCCCTCGGCTTGACCGTGACCTATCCCAGCCGCTCCGCCCCAGAGGCAGCTTACGACCGGGAGTTGCGGAAATATCCCAGGGACGCCTGGCTATGGTCCTGGCGCGGAAAGAACAGATTGGAGGACGGCGACCCGCGCGGGGCGGCGGCGGACCTGGCCAAGGCATTATCGATAGTTCCGCGCTTGGCCGAACCCCGCTCCGAACTCCAACAGAGGTACTCCTGGGCGCGCATGGTGCAGGGCGGCCGCGGCTCCGGCTATTGGGCGCTGTTTCCGGCCTCCGGCTCCCTGGCGACCATGCAGTACGCCTTCCGCTCGATCTATCTTCTTCGCCAAGGCCGGCGCGATGAAGCACGCGCGGCCCTGAACCTGATGGATGACCTGCGCATGCGCAAGCCCGTGTTCAACGAAGCCTCGGACGACGCCCGGCTCAAGCCTTGGCGGGAAGCCGCCGGCGCCGATGATTACGCCCCATTCGCAGACGCCCTCTCCTGCTGGCCGAGCCCCGAGCATCCGGCCTTGCGCAACCGGCTGGCCCGGCTGCGCGCCGAAACCCCGCGCGGAGCCGGGGCGGTCAGCGGCCTCTGGATCCAGGAAGCCGCCGGCGCCAGGCGCTCGGGCCAGAACGAAGCGGCGCATGAAGCCTTGGACCGGGCCGGAAGCGCCCCGCTCGACCACCGGCAGTCCCGCCGCGTCGCCGAGCTCTACCGCGACCTGGGCGAGTACCGCCGCGCCTTCCGCCTCCTGGAGCAGCCCGCCCAGCGCAACTCCAAGAATCTGCCGCTGCTGCTAGACCTAGTCCGCAGGGCGCAACGGGCCGGACAGCAGGATGCCGTTGAGATGCTGGCCTTTGCCGCGCGCCTGCCCCTCAGCGCGGCGCAGGCCCGCGCCGTCGCGGACCTGCTGCTGGACCTGGGAGACTCGGCCCTGAATTCAGGCTGGCCGGAAGTAGCGCGCGCGGCTTTGGTCACGGTCGCGAGATTGCGGCCGGACGGGGCCAGGCTGTGCCGCATGGTGGGGATCTACGCCGGAATAGGCGCCGCATCCGCGGCGTTCTCGACCTTCCAGCGCGCCCAAGCGACCACCCAATGCCCCTCCGGCCCGCTCCTGAAGCTGACCGGCGCGGCCGGGGATTCCGGCCGGCGGGCCGAGGCGCTCGCCGCTCTGGACACGGCGTGCGGCCGAAAGCTCGACGAGCGGCAGCTGCGCGACGCCTCCGCGCTCTACGGCGCCCTGCGCGAACCGGAGCGGGCCAAGGCCCTCCTGCGCCGCCTGCTCAAGCCGGCCGGCCCGCAAGGAGTGCGGGACCCCAGCCTGCTGCTCGACTTGGCCGATGCGGCCGCCGCGGGCGGAGACGCCGGCCTAGCCTTGCACTGCCTAGCCCAGGCGCGGCGCTTCGGGCCCTTGCCCGAGGAGCTCGGCCGCGCGGCCATCACCTATCAGAACCTGGGCGAATACGGCGCGGCCCTTGAGACCCTCGATCGGCTCTGCCGCGAGCAGCCGCGGCAGGCGCGCTGGCGTAGCGACCGGGGCATCATCATGATGCTGCTCGGCAGGCGCGAAGAAGCAGTCCGGGATTGGCAGCAGGCCATCGCCCTCGATGCCGGCTTCCTGCCCCCATATCTGAGCCTCGGCTCCTACTATGCCTCCTCGGGACGGCGGCAGGAGGCCTTGCGGCTCTATGCCCAGGCCTGGGCGCAATCGCCGCCCAGCGACCCGGGACTGCGCGGCATCCGGGACCGAATCAGGAGCGAGCGAGAAAAGTTGCGGTGAGGGCGCGGGGCCGCGGCTAGGGCCGCGTGGGCTCGAGTTCTTCGGGGCCGTCGCCGTCTTTCGTGTCTTCGAGGTCCGTAGCCTTCATGATGTCGGGCTCCGACATCTTCAAGCCCCACAGCACGAACACGCTCAGGATGCCCGGGATGACATAATAAGCCATGCGATACAGGAGTACGGCCATGAGCGCGTCGTCCCATTCCACGCCCAGCCCGCTAAAGATAGCGGCCATGGAGCCCTCCATGGCGCCCAGTCCTCCGGGCAAGGCCGGGATCAAAGTCGTGGCCTGCCCTGCGGTGAACCCAGCGATCAGGTGCCCCACTGGCAGATGCGGCACATCGGGCACTGCGCGCAGGCAAAAATGCAGGGTCAGCATCGCCAGTATCCAGTCCAGGCCGGTGAACACGATGGTCTTGGTCAGCCGGCCCTTGAATTGGTGGATGGCCCCCAAGCCCGTGGCCAGCTGCTGCTCGAACTGGGCGAACTCCTCGTGCGGGATCTCCTTGCGCGAGAAGGAGAACACCAAGCGATTGATGCGGTGAAACGCCGCCCGCGTGACGCGGCCGCGCAATTCATGGTCGAAAGCCAGGACCGTGAGCACGACCGTGGTCGCCAGCAGCAGACCAAGGCCCACCGAGCCCTCCATGATGGCCAGCCGCGCGCCCCGCAGGTGGAAGATGAGGTAGAGCAGGCCCTGCCCCAGGATGAGCGCCAGGACCAGGTAAAGGATGGCGGAGCTCACCACGGACGCCAACACGGTCGTGCCGTAAGGCACGCCGCGCTTGCGCAGGAGATGCGCCTTGAGCGCGAAGCCGCTGACCCCCGCGGTCGAGATGAAATAGTTGACCGAGGTGGAGACCAAGGCAATGCCCAGAACGACGGGGAAGGGCAGGGAGTGCCCCAAGAGGGCCAGGACCTGGCGCAGGGCCAACCCGACCATGAAGTAGCTCAACAAGGAGCAGACCAAGGCAGCCACGACCCACTTCCATTCCAGGTTGCCCACGATGCGCATCAAGGAAGGGAGGCGATGGCCGACCAGATACACCATCAGCGCCACGGAGGCGAGTATGCCGATGGTGATGATTTTGCGGCTCATGGCCGGTATTATATCAAGTTCTCCTGGTGGACGGGCCAGCAGCGACCCTAACGCGGCTTTGTTTGCTAGAATCGCATCATGGCTACGCCGCTCGCCGCCATCAAGACGAATTGACCGGCCGCTGCCAGCGCTGAACGATGCCAACACCGCCCCGGAAGATCCTCGTCATACAGCTCAGACGGATAGGCGATGTGCTCTTGACCACGCCCGCCGTCGAAGTCCTCAAGGCCAATTTCCCCGATGCGAAGCTCCACTTCCTGGTGGAAAGGCCCTGCCATGAGGTGCTGAACGGCAACCCCTTCATTGACGAGGTCCTGGTTTACGAGCGGGATAAACCTCTTAAGTGGATACGAGAGGTGCGCAAGAGAAGATACGACTTGGTGGTCGATTTCCTTTCGAACCCGCGCTCGGCCGTCGTCACGTTCCTGAGCGGGGCGCGGCTCAAAGCGGGGCCCGGATACACTTCCTCGCGTTGGGCCTACAACGTGAGATTCCCTAATGCCACGGCTCATGAGTACTCGGCCTTCAGAAAGATAGACCAATTGACCGCGCTAGGCCTCAAGACGATCCTTCATCCTCGTCCAAGGCTTTTCCTTCCGTCCTGGGCGGATAAATACCGTTCCAATAGATTCAGAGAGATGGGCTTGTCCGCGGGGGATGCCGTCATCGGCTTTGCGCCCGCGTCGCGGAGAGCCACCAGGATCTGGCCCGCGGATCACTACGCGGCCCTGGCGCGTTCGATAACGCAGAAGACGGATTGCAAGATCATAGTATTCTGGGGCCCCGGCGAGAAGGAGTTGGCACAGCGCATCGCCAGCGCCTTGCCGGAACGGGTCATGGCCTCTCCCGAGACCAAGAATCTGGCCGAGCTGGGCGCCCTCTTGAAAGGCCTCAAGCTCCTGGTGTGCAATTTCAACGGCACGAAGCATATCGCCACCGCCCTAGATGTCCCCACCCTAGGGATCTTCGGCATGTGCGGCCCCGCGAGCTGGACTCCCCCAGACGATGAGCGCCAACAGGCCATAGGCAAAGATGATCTGCCCTGCATCAGTTGCCATCTGACGGAGTGTCCTAGGAACCTGGAATGCCTTTATCAACTCGCCCCGGAAACCGTTTTCAAGAAGTTGGAACAGATGCTGTCCAATATCCGCTGATGAACTTGGTTTTCATCAGGACAAATTCGCTATAATGACGGGGCTGGAAAGGTGCGTGAGTGGTTGAAACGGCACGCCTGGAAAGCGTGTAGGGTTAACAGCCCTCGGGGGTTCAAATCCCCCCCTTTCCGCACAATTTTTACCGGAGCGGCAGGAACGGGAATCCCAGCGGGAGCAGGCAGAAGAAATTGAAGACCGCCCCCGCGGCCAGGAAAGGCCCGAAGGGCACCGGGTCGGACATGTGCAGGTCGCCCCGGACCACGCGGCCGATTCCGTAGATGGCCCCCAGCAGCGAGCCCACCATCAGGCTGTCGAAAGCCCCGGTCCCGCCGGTCCAGGCGCCCACGCCGGCCAGCAGGACGATGTCGCCGCCCCCCATGGCCTCCTTGCCGAATATCTTCTTGCCCGCCGCGGCCGTCGCCCAGCACATGAGGAATCCCACGGCAGCGCCCAGCGCGCCGGAACCGAGGGCCATATACCAGGAGGACTGCAGCATATAGGGATTGCAGGGCGCGGCGAGCAGACCCGCGCCGATCAGTCCGAAGGAAAGCGTATCAGGGATGAAGCCGGTGTCCCAGTCGATCAAGGCGATGGCCAGCAGGCCCCCGGCCGCCAGCACCACGAGCGCGGCCCAGAGCGGCCGCGCCTCCCAGCGCGTCCAGACCGCCGCGGCCAGGACGGCCATGAACAGCTCCACGAACAAGTATCTCGGCGCGATGCGCTGGCCGCAGCGGCGGCAGCGACCGCGCAAGAACAGCCAGCTCAGGACCGGGATATTGTCGTAAGGCGCGATGGCGCGGCCGCAATGCGGGCAGCGCGAGCCGGGCGTGATGATGGACTGCTCCCGGGGCAGCCGGTAAGCCAGGACATTGATGAAGCTGCCCAGGCAGGCGCCCGCCCACAAGGCCAGGAACCGTCCTATGAAAGGCGTCATAGGGATAGGAATAAGAAGGCCTCCCGCAGGAGGCCTCCCCATCGCGCCCGCCGGTCCGGAACTCGGATCAGTAAGCCGTCCAGACGGTGCCCTTGGTGTCCGTATGCGTGCAGTTCACAAGCACCGTGCCGAAGTTCGGGTTGGCCGGCTGGTTGTTGTAGCTCCAGCCGCCCACGTCGGTGGTGGTCGAGTCCGCGACGGACGCGCTGTCCGGATGATAGTTCGGCGTCTTCGCCAGCGGGATCGCCTGTAAATATTTTCCGTTAACCGTCAGGGCCGCAAGGTCGGAGGGATAGTTCCCTTCCATATCTCCGTAGTAGATGCTCAGCGCGGAGCGGATCGCGCCCAGGTTGCCCTTGCAGGCGCCTTCGCTGGACTTCCGGATGAGCGAGGCGAACTTTGGAATCGCGATCGCCGCCAAAATCCCTATGATGGCCACCACGATCATCAACTCGATGAGCGTGAAGCCCGAACCGCCTCGTTTGCCGCCCTTCATGTTCATGCGAGACCCCCTGTCTGCCGTCGGATTCACGACAAGGGTAAGAAATCCGAGTCGGCGCTGTCAATACGGCCGTGAACTTCACGAATAGAGCCTGGTGGGCAGGGGGGGACTTGAACCCCCAAGGCCTTGCGGCCACACGGTCCTGAGCCGTGCGCGTCTGCCATTCCGCCACCTGCCCCAAGCTCTATGGCTATTTCACGGAACCTGTGATACAATCAGCATTCTAGCAAAATAGGGACATGGGAAAAAGCGAGCCGAAAAAAGCCGACGAGAAAGTGATCGTAGCAACGCACCGCAAGGCGCGCCAAGCCTACGAGATCCTGGAAGTCTGCGAGGCCGGCCTGTCCTTGGTCGGGCCTGAGGTCAAGTCCCTGCGCGAGGGACGCGCCTCCTTGGACGGATGTTTCGGCCGCTGGGATGCCAATGAGTTGTTCCTCTTCAATTTCTACATCCCCCCCTACCGCTTCAACACCAGCGCGCAGGCGCTGGACCCCCGGCGCACGCGCAAGCTGCTCATGAAGCGCTCCGAGATCGCGCGGCTCTCCCGCGGCCTGCAGACCAAAGGCTACACCCTCATTCCGCTCGAGGTCTATTTCCGCGGCGGCTGGGCCAAGGTGGCGCTGGCCCTGGCGCACGGCAAGAAGGGCCCGGACCGCAGGGACGACCTTAAAAAGAAAGCCGTCTACCGCGAGGCCGAGAAGAGCTTCAAGGGCAAGTACCGGGGCTAGGCGCGGTCGCGCTCACGGGAGCGCCGGGAAGAGATCCTCGGGCCGCAGGGTGCCCGGGCCGCTGATAAGGTCCGCGGTCCAGACCTGGGACTGCTCCGGATTCATGGCCATGAACTTCCCCGTGGCCGAGGCCAGCTCGATGCCCGCGGCGTCGAGTATGCGGCCCTCCGCGTGCAGCAGCCGGCCGCCGTCGCGCTTGACCTCCCCCTCCACGCGCAGGCGCATCCCGACCGTGACCGGCCGGCGCAGGCGCGTGGTCATCTCCGCGGTGACGCAAGGCCGCCGCGACCGCGCCATGACCGCCCAGGCCATGGCCTCATCCAGCAGCGCCATGGTGATGCCGCCGTGGACGAAGGTCTTCCAGCCCAGATCGGCCTCCCGGGCCGTATGCTCGATGACCACGCGTCCGCCCTCGAGCCGGCAGCGCAGACGCAGGCCATGCGGATTATCCTGGCCGCAGACGAAGCAGGCCCGGGTCCAGGGCAAGGCCTGGCTCCCGTTCATCGGCGCCCCCCCGCTCAAAACCTGACCCCCAGCCCCGCCTCCGCCCCGCTGTTGCCGTGAGTCAGGATGTATGCAGCGTTGATGTAAACGAAGGTCCAGGGCCGCAAGCGCAGGCCGGCGGTGAAGCGGCTCTCGAAAGTGTTGACTGCGGCTCCGTTCAATGCCGCGTCGGCCGTGGAGGCGCTGTGGGCCACGAGCCGCATACGGTCGAAGCCAGCTCCCAGGTAGGGATTAAAAAAAGCCGTGCCCATGGAATAGACCAGGCTGCCGCCCGCGTGGATGGCGGAGAAATACTGGTGCACCACCGAATGCGCCACCCCGACCAGCATGAGCTGCGGCTCCCAAGGCTTGTCGGAGGCGTTGATGAATCCGTAGCGCAGTCCGCCGCCCGCGATGGTGAGGCCCTGATCGCTGACGCCGCGGATGAAACCGTCAATGCCCTTGGGCATGCCGATCTCGGCCTGGACCAAGGGCAGCCAGAAAGCGCGCACCCCGTGATTGCGCAGGATGGCGTCGTTCTTGTCCGGAGAAAATTGCACGCTGGCGCGCCCGCCCGCGTCGAAGCCGGAAAATCCCAAGGGCCGGCCGCTTTGGAAGGTCCCGGAACCCAGGAGATCGGCGAGATCCCGGGCGAATGGTTTGAGATTGCCCTGGGTCGCGAACTGGGTGAATCCGTCGAAGACATCCGCGCGGGCCGGAGCGGCCGCCAGCAAGGACAAAAAGACAAATAGAAGACTCTTCATTCCGCCTCCTCGAGCATCACGCGCCAGGCGCGACCGGTCGCGGCCGCCTTCTGCAGGGCCGCGCGTTCCTCGATCTTGAGATTAAGCTGAAGGATGCGCTCCAGGCCGGAGGCTCCTAGAATGGCCGGAACCCCCAGGAAGACCCCATCCACGCCGTATTCCCCCTCCAAGTAGACCGAGCAGGGCAGCAGCCGTCGGCGGCCGGAGAGGATCGCCCGCGCCAGGGCCGCGGCCCCGGCGGCCAGCGCATCGGGCCCGGCATCGGCTTGCGCGGCGAGCCTCGCCCAAGCGTCCGGCGCGATCAGCTCCGTGGCCGGAACGCCGCCGACCGAGCAAAACCGCGCCAGGGCCACCGGTGCTTGCGCACAGCCGCCCAGGACCACGGCCCGCACATCCTCGGCCGCGGCATCCAGGGCTCCGGCGACAAGCTCGGCCAGGCGCAGGGACTGCGCCGCTGCCGCGGCGCCCAGGACCCGCTGCCGCCGCGAGCCCGAGGCCCGCAAGGCGGCCAAGGCCATGGCCTCGACCGGCCGCGCCGCCACGACGAGGATGCAGCCCGGCGCGCGCCGTACCGCAGCCTCGGCTGCGGTGCGCACGCCGGCGCGGTTGCGCCGCAGGAGCTGCTCGGGCGAGGCCCCCTCCGAGGCATCGCCCTCCTCCGCCAGCACGACCACGCCGCAGGACGGCATGGTTCCGACCTCGCCGTAGCCGATGCGCGCGGATTCCCAGCCCCCGGCCAGGGCCTGAGTCAGGACTTCCGCGGTCCGGCCCGCTCCGACGACGATGACCCGCGGCGCCATCAGAATGGGATGTTGCCGTGCTTCTTGGCGCTGCGGCTCGACTGCTTGTGGCACAGAAACTGCAGGGCGCGGATCACCTTGGGACGGGTCTCGCGGGCGTCTATGACCTCGTCGATGTAGCCATGGCGGGCGGCCTGATAGGGCGATGCGCAATCCCGCATGTAATCCGCGATGCAGGCGTCCCGGGCCGCGGCGGGGTCCGGCGCGTTCCGGATCCGCTCCGCGCAGAGGATGTCCACGGCCCGGGCGGGCCCCATGACCGCGATTTCGGCGCTGGGCCAGGCCAGATTGATGTCGCCGCCGATATGTTTGGAGCCCATGACCTCGTAAGCCCCGCCGTAAGCCTTGCGCAGGATCACGGTAACCTTAGGTACGCTCGCCTGGCAATACGCGTAAACCAGCTTGGCGCCCTTGCGGATGATGCCGTTGAATTCCTGCTCCATGCCCGGCCAGTAGCCCGGCACGTCCACCAGGCTCACCAGAGGAATATTGAAGCAGTCGCAGAAACGCACGAACCGCGCGGCCTTCTCGCTGGCGCTGATGTCCAGGGCGCCGGAAAGATACGCCGGATTGTTGGCGACCACGCCCACGCTCTCGCCGTTGAGCCGCAGGAAGCCCGTCACGATGTTGCGCGCGAAACCCTTGTGGACTTCGAGGAAACGATGGCCGTCGGCGAGCTCCCAGATCACCTCGTGGATGCGGTAGGGCCGCTTGGGGTCCATCTCGGAGATGCCGCCCAGAACCTCGCTGGTCCGCCGGGGATCATCCGAAGGCATGACCGGCTTGACCCGCTCGCGGTAATTCTGGGGCAGATAGTCCAGAAGCTCGCGCATCTGCCGGAAGCAGTCCTGCTCCGAGCCCGCCAGGAAATGGCACACCCCCGAGCGGCTGGAATGCATGGCGGCTCCGCCCAGGGACTCGGGATCGCAGGATTCTCCCGTGACTCCGGCCACGAGCTCCGGCGCGGTCAGGTACATATGGCTCGTGCCGTCCACCATGAACACGAAATCGGTCAGGGCGGGCGCATAGACCGCCCCGCCCGCGCACGGCCCCAGGATGGCGGACAGCTGGGGCACATGGCCCGAGGCTTTGACATGGCGGGAGAAGATCTCGCCGTAGCCGCCCAGGGAGTCCACGCCTTCCTCCAGGCGCGCGCCCGCCGAATCGCACAAGGCCAGGACCGGGAGCCCGGACTGCAGGGCCAAGTCCAGGACCTTGCAGATCTTGCGCGCCTGCGCCTGGCCCAAAGTGCCGCTCCAGACCGTGTAGTCATGGGCGTAGACGCAGACGCTGCGGCCGTTGCACTGGCCGAATCCGGCCACGACCCCGTCGCCCGGGACCGACCGGCCGCGTCCGCCGCCTTCCACCAGGAGGTCGATCTCCTCGAAACTGCCCTCGTCCAGCAGAAGGTCCAGGCGCTCGCGCGCCGTGAGCTTGCCCGCCGCATGCTGGCGCGCCGCGGCCTCGGGCCCGCCGCCCGCCATGGCCTGCCGCCGGCGGGCGCGCATGTCCTCCAGCTTGCCCGTGAGCGGATGCTGGCGCCGCGGCTTCTTTCCCTCCATCATGACCCACCCTCCGCGCGACGAAACTCCAACTGGTCTCCGGCCTGGACGCCGCGGCCCGCGGAGCCGCCCGCCAGTTCCAGGACACTATGCGCCCGAAAGACCCACGGCGACAGGCGCCAGGGCTTGAGATTCTCCAGGACGCGCACCACGCGCAGGCCCCGGTCCAGGAACACCGCGTCGATGGGAAATCTCATGAATAGGGTGTGAATCATGGGGCAGGGCACGATCCAAAGACCCTCCCCCGCCTCTAATGCCGTCCGACCCAGCAATCCGCGCGAGCGCGCGACCGGGTCGTCCGCCTTGACGACCCGGGACGCGATCTCACGGCCCCGCGTCTTATTAAAAGCTATCAAATAACCCTCCGGCGTTCAACGGATCACCGCGACGCGGCCCCGCGACTTGCCCTTGCCGGTGGAGACCACGAAAAAGTAAGTCCCGCTGGTCACAAGAGTCCCCGCCGCGTTGCGGCCGTCCCAGACCAGCCCGGCGTTGCCCGCGCCGACCGAGCCCGTGAGCTCGCGCACCAGCGCGCCGCTGAAGGTGTAGATACGGATGGAGATGTAGCCACCTTGCAGTGAGTCGGGGACAGCCAGCGTGGCCCCGTTAGACTGGGCCAGGCGCAGGGGGTTGGGAAAGGCGTAGGTCTCCGTCGATGGTTTCACGCACCCCACGGCCTGGCACAAGGCGCGCCGGGCGTTGACGCGGCCCGAGCCCGAGGCAGCCGCGGAGGCCTGGATGGAATCCGCGCCGGCGCGGATGTACTGCTGGACCTGGCCGGGCGTGGACGTCGGCCGGGCCGAGAGCAGGAGCGCGGCCAGGCCCGCCACCTGCGGGCTCGCGAAGGAGGTACCGTCGGCCGAGGCGTAGCCGCTGGAGAGATCCGTGGTCATCACCGCGACGCCGGGCGCCGCCACCCCGTAGCTCGCGAGCTCCGAGCCCCGCGACGACCAAGTGGCGACCGCGTCGGAGGAGTCCGTGGCGCCGACCGGCAGGACCCCGCCCCCGGCGTTGATTACCTGCGCGTCGGCGGCGCAGTTCGCCGGCGAATTGACGGAGCCCCCGTCGTTGCCCGCCGCGATGGCCGCGGGCATCCCGGCGGCCGCGGCCGCGGCCAGGGCCGCGGCGAGAGGGGCCGAGCAGGAGCCGGGACCGCCCAGGCTGAGATTAATGACGATATGGCCGAAGGCCGCCGAGCCTTGCAGGGTTTGGGCGTAGGCGATGGCGTTGATGATGGCCGCGTCGTCCGTCCCACAGGTCCCGAGGCTGCAGGTCGTATCGCAGTCCACGTCGTTGAACACCTTGACGGAGAGCAGCTGGGCGCCCCAGGACAGGCCGGCCACGCCCACGCCGTTGTCCGAGGCCGCGGCCGCGACCCCCGAGACGCGCGTGGCATGGTCGCAGGCCGGAGTCGGGCTGGCCTGCGCCACGCAGGCCGCGCCCCCCGGGGCGCAGAAGGCGTGCCCCCCGGCCGTCAACTTGGCGGCGAGGTCCGGCTGGGTGCCGTCGATGCCCGAGTCGATGACCGCGACCGTGGTTTTGCTGGAGGCTCCCGTCTCGAAATCCCAGGCCTGGAACGCCTCCATGACGTTGAGCGCCCACTGCGACGAGACGAACGGGTCGTTGGGGGTCTTCAGGGCGCGATAGAAGCGGTTGGGCGCAGCCTCCAGCACCCCGGGCAGGGAGCGCAATCGGGAGAGGCCCTCGGCCACGCCCAGGCCCGCGGGCAGGCGCACGTGGGTCCAGCCTCCGGGCAGATCCCGCGCGGCGGCGGCACCCAGGCCGCGCAGGGCGGCCGCGCGCTGCGCCCCGCCCGCAACGGCCGCGAAGCGCACCAGCGCCTCCCCGGCCACGACCTCGGAGGCCCGGCCGGCCGAGCCCGCGCCGGAGATCCGCTCCACGGTCAAGGCCCGGACCGGAACCGCCAGAGCGGCGGCCAGAAACGCGGCCAGGAATATCCTCCTCACGCCGGGCCGTTCTCCCTGCGGATGATGTCCACCAATTCATGGATGTCGGAAAGCACGAATTCCGCCCCCGAGTCCACGGTCCCCTGGGTGTCTCCGTACTTGGCCCAGGCCGTGCGTATGCCGAGGTTCCTCGCGCCCAACATGTCGCGCTCGGCCCAATCTCCCACCATGATGGTCTCGGCGGGCTCGGAGCCGAGCAGTTCCAAGGCCTTGCGGAAGGGCTCGGGCGCCGGCTTGCGCTTGCCCAGGTCCTCGGAGGCGACCACGTGGTCGAAATAGTGGTGCAGGCCCAGGCCCACGATGCGCAGCCAGACCTCCAGCTTGGGCGCGTCGGAGAGGGCCGCGCTCTTGATGCCCAGGCGCATGAGTTCCAGCAGGGTCAGGTGCACATGCGGGTAGAGGGCCAAGGTGCCGGCCTTGGAACGGCGGTAGCCCACGATGCCGGCGGCCAGAAGCTTGTAGTCGATGCGGCCGAATTCAGACTTGAGGACCTTGTCGAAGATCTTCTGATCCTCCACCCCTTCCTTCCAGTAGGTGGCGAAGATCTTCTCGACCATGACCTCCTTGCGCACCCGCAGGCCCGCGTCGATCATGCTCTCCACGGCCGAGTCCACCGCGGCCCGCTTGGTCCGCATGAAGTCCGTGAGGGTGTTATCAACGTCGAAGATGACGGCCTTGATCACGGCGCCGCGCCTGCGCGAGGTCCTATTCCTTGACCCGCTCCACGTACTCGCAGTTGCGGGTGTCCACCCGGATCTTATCGCCTTCCTTGATGAACAGCGGCACCTGCACCTCCAGGCCGGTGTCCAAGGTCGCGGGCTTGACCATGTTGGAGACCGAGTCGCCCTTGACGCCGGGGACGGTCGAGACCACGGTCAGCACCACGTTGGCGGGCAGCTCGATGTCGGTCAGCTTCTCGTCGATGTAGACGCCCAGGACCTGCATGTTCTCGCGCAGGAACCTGGCCTGGGGCCCGAGCTTGGACTTGGGGAAGGAAACCTGCTCGTAAGTCTCCATGTCGATGAAGACCGCCATGTCGCCTTCGTCATAGCTGTACTGCTTCTCGCGCTTGGTCACCGGCACCTCGCGGAACTTCGAACCGGAGGAGTAGGACTTCTCCGCGATGCTGCCCGTGGTCAGGGAGCGCACGGTCACGCGGTAGACCGCGGCCGCCTGCGACTTGCGGTGGTGCTGATAATGGAGAATCTGCCAGAAATGGCCCTCGTCCTCGAACACCAAACCATTGTGAAAATCAGAGGTGCTGATCATGAGACCGCCTCCTAAAAGTGAGCTGTTGTTAATGTTACTATATTCGCGATGGCCAAGGCCGGCGTCGTCGGTGTGGGCTTGAGCGGCGGAGTGGATTCCGCCGTCACGGCGCACTGCCTCCAGGCGCAGGGCTACGAGGTCATAGGCCTGACCATGCTGACCTGGGACGGGTCCTTGCCCATCCCGGACCAGGGCCGGTCCGGCTGCTACGGCCCAGGCGAGGGGCGCGACCTGGAAGCCGCGCGCGAAGTGGCGCGACGGCTGGGCATACCGCACCACGGCGTCGACCTCGCCGCGGAGTTCCGCGCGGCGGTGCTGGACTATTTCCGGGAGGAATACCGCGGCGGGCGCACTCCCAACCCGTGCGTGCGCTGCAACCAGGTCGTCAAGTTCGGCCTGCTTTTGGACAAGGCCCGGCGGCAAGGCATCCATTTTGATCTTTTCGCCACCGGCCATTACGCGCGCGTCGAACGGCGCGCCGGCGACGGCCGCTGCCTCCTGATGCGGGCCGCGGACCGCCGCAAGGACCAGTCCTATTTCCTGGCCCGCCTGGCGCAGTCCCAGCTGCGGGACTTGCTCCTGCCCTTGGGCGGCATGACCAAGACGCAGGTCAAGGACATGGCCCGCCAACTGGGCTGGAGCGACCTCGCGGACAAGCCCGAAAGCCAGGATTTCATCGAGAGCCCGGATTACGGCGTGCTGTTCAGCGCGGCGGACTCGCGGCCCGGGCCCATCCAGGACGACGCCGGTCGGGTCGTCGCGCAGCACCGGGGGATCGTCCACTATACCGTGGGCCAGCGCAAGGGCGTGGGCCTCAGCGGCAAGGGCCGGCCGCTCTATGTGACGCGCATAGACGCCGCCGCCAACTCGGTCGAGGTCGGGCCGAAGTCTTCGCTCTACCGCGCGGACTTCATCGTGCGCGACCTCAACTGGGTGGGCTTGGCCGAGGCGCCCCGGCAGCCCTTGAGCGTCGAGGTCCAGGTCCGCCAGCGGCACCGGCCGGCCCCCGCCGAGATATCACCCGGCCCCGAGCCGGGCAGCGTCCGCGTCGCCTGCCGCGAGCCCCAGCTGGCGGTGACGCCCGGCCAGACCGCGGTCTTCTATCAGGGCGAGATCGTGGTCGGCGCGGGCACCATCGCGCCCAACTGAGGCCTCAAGGCGCCAGCCGCCGCGCCAAGCCCCGCCAGCCTTCCAGCGCTATCGTCTCGGCCCGCGCCGCGGGCGCGATGCCCTCGGCGGCGAAGGCCTCGGCCACGCGCTCGCGTCCGAGCCCCAGGCTGCTGGCTAGCACCCCCAACGCCATCTTGCGCCTCTGGCTGAAAGCGGCCCGGGCGACGCGGAAGAACTGTTTCTGCTCCTCCGGCGGCACCAAGGGCTGCGGCCGGCGCGCGAGCCGCACCGCGGCCGAGGCGACCCGGGGGCGGGGCCGGAAGCTCTCCGGGGAAAGTTCCACCACGAACTCAGCCGTGGCGTGGATGGCCACGGAAAGCGTCAGCAGGCCGTAATCCGCCCCGCCCGGCGGCGCCGCGATGCGGTCAGCCACCTCCTTCTGGAACATGAGCACCGCCACGGTCCATTCGGGCCAGGCCAAAATGCGCTGGAGGATCGGGGTGGCCACGGCATACGGGAGGTTGGCCGCGACCTTCCAAGGCCCCGGCCCCAGCGATCCCAATTCAAAGCGCAGAAAATCCGCGTTGACCACGCGCAGGTTCGGGGGATTGCTTAAAGCGGCGGCGATCTGCGCGGCCAGGAGATCGTCGAGTTCCACGGCCACCACCGCGGCCGCCGGCAGGAGCGCCTTGGTCAGTATCCCCCGCCCCGGCCCGATCTCCAGCACGCGGTCCGTGGGCGCGATGTCCGCCGCCGCGGCGATGGCGTCGCGCGCCGCGGAGTCCACGAGGTAATGCTGGTCGAGGCGCGCTCCCATCGGCTACACCGGGCTCGCCAGGTCGGCCCGCAGGCGGCGCAGCAGGTCCATCCCTGTCTTCCACACATCGCCCGCGCCCAGGGTCAGGACCACATCCCCGCGGCGCAGTTGGCGCAGGACATCCAGGCTCTGCGAGATCGGGGCGCAGGCGATCCCGGCACGGCGCAGGGAATCCAGGATGAGCCCGGAATCCACGCCGGCCAGCGGCGCCTCCCCAGCGGGGTAGATGTCCATCACGAACACGAGATCCGCCCCCTTCAGGGCGGGGCCGAACTCCCGGGCCAACAGCTTGGTGCGGGAGTAGCGGTGCGGCTGGAAGATGACGACCGTGCGCCGCCCCCGCCAGAGGGAACACACCGCCGACACCGCGGCCCGCACCTCGGTGGGGTGGTGGCCGTAGTCGTCCACGAAACAGACCCCCCCCGCCTCGCCCAGCGGGTCAAGCCTGCGCCCCACGCCGCGGAAAGCCGCCAGGCCGCGGACCAGCCCCTTCAGAGGCAGGCCCAAGAAACGCCCCGAGGCCAGCGCCGCGAGCGAGTTGAGCACGTTGTGGCGGCCGGGCACCTGCAGCGCGACGCGCGCCGCGCGACGGCCGAGATGATAGGCGTCGTACCGCGAGCCGTTGCGGTCCATCCGGATATTGCGGGCGCGCCAGTCCGCCTTGAGCCGGATGCCGTAGGTGACGACCGACGCGCTCAGCCGCGGGCGCAGGCGGGCGAGCTCCGGATCGTCGGCGCAGAGCACCGCGGCTCCGTAGAAGGGCAGCCGGGCCAGATGCTGCGCGAAGGCCGCGCGCAGGTTCTCCATGCTGCCGTGATAGTCGAGATGGTCGTTGTCGATGTTGGTGACCACGGCCACCAATGGTTCCAGATGCACGAACGAGCCGTCGGACTCGTCCGCCTCCGCGACCAGGTACTCGCCCAGGCCGAGGCGCGCGTTGGAGGCGATGTTCTTGATCTGCCCGCCCACGATCATGGTAGGCTCGGCCCCGGCCCCCGAGAAGGCCATGGCCGTCATGGCCGTGGTCGTGGTCTTGCCGTGCGAGCCGGCCACGGTCACGGTCTTCTTCATGCGGCCGAGCTCGGCGAGCATCTGCGCCCTCAGGATGACGGGCACTCCGGCGCGGCAGGCGGCCAAAACCTCGGGGTTGTCGGGACTCACGGCCGAGCTCACCACCACGACCTGGGCGCCGCGCGCGTGCCCGGCCGCATGGCCCAGGAACACGCGCACCCCCGCGGCCTTCAGGCGCCGCAGGGTCTCGCTGTCCTTGAGGTCGGAGCCGGAGACCCGGCAGCCCAGGTTGGCCAGCACCTCGGCGATGCCGCTCATGCCCACGCCGCCCACTCCGACGAAATGGGCGCGCCGGACGAAAGCCTGCATGCGGCCCAATCCTGGTTTCATCCGCCCCCCTTGCCCGCGCCGGCCTGGGCCGGTTGCTTGGTGGCCGCCGGCCGCAGGAGCCACTTGATCCCGTCTTGGGCCGCCCGGTTCTTGGGGTCTACGCGCAGGGCCGCGCGCAGGGCCGCGACCGCGCCGGCCTCGTCGCCGGTCATGACGGCGGCCACGCCCTGGCCCAGCCAGGCCGCCGCGTTGGAGCCGTCGAGCTGGACCGCCCGCTCAAAGGCGGACAGGGCGCGCTGGCCGTCGCCCAAGGCCGCGTAGCCGAGCCCCGTGGCCATCCACCAGTCGCTCTGCTCGGGATGGTTCGGGGCCTCTCCCGATTCAGGCAAGGCCTCCTCCACCAAGCCCATCCAGCCGGTCCCGATGACCCACAGGCCCAGGTCGTTGCCGACTTGGCGCGGCTCGAAAGAAACCTTGGCCGGGGGTCCGGCTTCGCCGCGGCCGGTGGAGGCCTCAGCGAGGTGAGTGAAGGTGAGGTTCATACCCAGGCGTGTATCAGAACCTTCAGGCGCGCCTTGCATCAGCCCCTTCAAATCTTCCACGATCTGGCGGATCTGCGCCGCGCGCTCCTCGGGCTTGGCTTGCCGCAGCTGGTACTGCCGCCGCACCGCCTTGGGCGCTGACTCGGGCCCGGCCAGGCGCTTGGCCAGGGCCTGGCCCAGGGCCGAGGACCCCTCGGCGGGAGCCTTGACCAGCTTGAGCTTGGGCGTGAATAGGACATCCACTTCCAGGACCGCGCTCTGGTCGAGAGGGACGCGCTCCAGATTGCGCGAGAAGACCGCCAAAGGGTCGTTGTCATCCGGGAACTTGGGAGCGGCCGGCGCAGCGGGCTTCTCGCCCGGCGCTTCGGCCTGACTCTTGCCGCCCGCGTAAGAAACCGAGAGTTGCAGCCCGCCGCCGCCTTCCTCCGGAGTCAGGCGGAACGCTTCAGCCATGACCGCGCGGGCGCTCTTGGCCTGCCCGTCGTGGAGCAGGAGGCGGCCCAGGCGGAAACGCGCCACGGCGTCGTGGGCCTTGAGGTCCACGGCTTTGCGGAAGCTGCGCAAGGCGTCCTGGGGGGCCTTGCTGCGCTCCTGCGCCGCGCCCAGCTCCAGCAGGGCGTCCTCGAATTCCGGGAAGTAGTTCAACGCGTGGCGCAGGGCCTCGATGCAGTCCGCATCGCGGCCGAGCTTGCGGTAGAGCACCGCGAGCTGATAATGGTAGAGCGGGTTGTGAGAGTCGAGCACGATGGCTTTGCGGGTGTGCGCCAGAGCCCCGTTCATCATGCCCAACGACGCCTCGATGGAGCCCAGGTTCATCTGCGCGTCCGGCCGCTTGGGATCGTAAGCGGCCGCTTTCTGGAAGGCCTCATAAGCGGCCTTATCCGCTCCCTTCCAGGCCAGGGCGATGCCGGTCAACAGCCAGGCCTGGGAGCTCTCCGGCTCCAGATCCAAGGCCTTGCGGTATTCCGCTAAGGACAGGTCCACCCGGCCGGTCCAATAGTATCCCACCCCCAGCATCATGTGCGCGGTCGGATCTTTGGGATCGGCCTGGACCGCGCGGGTAAACTCGCGGACCGCCGACTCGTAGTCCTTGAGGTCGAGGTACTGGGCGCCCTCGCGCACATCCCGGGTCGCCTGCTCGGTCATGATCTGATCCCAGATGGTCTGGCTGGCCGGCTCGGTGCGCCCAGCCGAGGCGGGCAGGGCCAGGCAGGCGAGAGCAGCGGCCAGGACCAAGCGGCGGACATGCGGCAGGATGCGGGCTAGGGCCGAGGCCCTGTGGCTGAGGCCGTTCTTCTCCTCCATGCTCATCTGGGCCAAGGTCTTGCCGCACGACGGCACGAAGAAAAGCGGGTCGTAGCCGAATCCGTTGTCGCCGGCCGCAACTGTCGCGATGACACCCTCCAGGCACCCTTCCTCCATGGTGACCTTGCCGTCCGGAGAGGCCAAAGCCATGACGGTGCGGAATGCCGCCCGCCTGCGCTCCGGCGAGAGGCCTCGCAGTTCCTCCAGGAGCTTGCGGTTGTTGGCCGCGTAGTCGCAGTCAGGGCCGGCGTAGCGCGCGGAATGGACCCCGGGGGCGCCGTGCAGGGCCTCGACTTCCAAACCGGTGTCGTCAGCCAGGCACCAGAGGCCGGTGGCGGCCGCGGTCTGCGCGGCCTTCTTGCGGGCGTTGCCCTCCAGGGTGGGCTCGTCCTCGATAACGGGCGGCGCGTCCGGATAGTCGTCGAGCGTGAGAGCGCGCAAGCCGGGACCGAGGATGGCGGCGATTTCGGCGAGTTTGTGCCGGTTGCGGGTCGCGAGGAGAAGGTCCATTGGAGGTTGTGCGGCGGCGTCCGAAGGATTTTACCTTATTGAAGCGGGAGGCGTGCGGTTCCACGGGATGCGGCCGCTATTCAGAAGCCCGGCTTAACGAAACCCTTGACGTAAACTATACGTAATGATATTCTTACAGCATCGAATACAAACCGCGCTTCGAGATATCCCCGGACCTCCTGCGGCTCATCACGCAGGCCACCGAATTGCGCGAATGGATCGGCCGGTCCGTGGTGGACGTCGCTTGGCTGCCCAAGCTCCAGATGGATACGGCCGCGCGTTTGGCCCATTCCTCCACCGCCATCGAGGGCAATCCCCTGACCCTTCCCGACGTCCAGGCCATGGCCCGGGGCGAGGAGATCGGAGCGTCGGCCCAAGCCCAGAACGAAGTCCTCAACTATCTGGCGGTCCTGCGCTGGATTTGGAGCCGGAAGGCCCAAGAGTCCTTAATAAAGGAACCGGACCTGCTGCGCCTGCACCGGATGGTGACCCGCAAGACATTGCAGGAAGAACATACGGGCAATTATAAGACCCAGCTGAATCGGGTGGTCGACGGCCGGGGTCATCTGATCTATACGCCGCCGGCTCCTGAGCAGGCGCGGCCCTTGACCCAGGCTCTCTTGGCTTGGGTGAACTGCGCCGAGACCCGGACCCTTCATCCCATCCTCGTGGGCGCGATCGCGCACCACAGGCTGGTCTCGCTCCATCCCTTCGCGGACGGCAACGGCCGCACGGCGCGGGCGCTGGGGACATGGCTCCTTTACACCCGCGGCTTCGACACGCACCACCTCTTCGCCTTGGATGAGTTTTTCTGGGCCGACCGGCCTCTTTACTATCAGAAGATCCAGCAGGCCCGGGATTTGGACGACGACTTAAGCTTTTGGCTGGAATACGTGGCCCAAGGGGTGGTCGAGACTTTGCGCCGGACCAAGGACCGGATCGCCTCGCTCCAAGTCTCCGCCCGGGCGCCGCGGATCGTTTTGACTCAGCGCCAGGAGGACGTGCTGCGCTTCCTGCGGGACCAGGGGCGCGTGCGAGCCGCGGACATGGGAAAGGCTTTCAAGTTCAGCCGGGCCCGCCTGGGGCAGGTCATAAATCCCTTGGTGGACGCGGGGCTGGTTCTGCGTGAAGGGCGCACGCGCGCCACGTCCTATCGGTTGGCGTGAACTGGAGGAGGACCGCAGTCCGGACAAGATTAGTTAGTCTTAGTGAACAAATCCGATGCGGCGCCGCTCAGGTCCCGGAAGGGCAGGCGGTTCCAGGATATCCATCATGCGCTGCAAGATGTCCACGATGGCCGTTTCATGAGAATCAAGAGGTCGCTGTTGAGGATGTTGGCCGCCATGATCGCGCCGTGTTCGGTGAAGGCATAAGGCGGGGTCCGCCTTCCTCCTCGCCCGCTGTTTGATATCGCATTTTGCGATATCAAAGAGGCGCACTCTTGCGGAGTCAGCCGGAACATGAAATCCTCCGGGAAACGATGTCGGTTGCGTTTCACGGCTTCGTTGAGGCGGGAAGTCGGGATTTCATACAAGGAGGCCAAGTCCATATCCAGCATCACCTTTTGGCTTCGAACCTCGCAGATGAGCTCGTGGAGCCGCTCGGCGGGGAGCATCAAGCCTTCGCTCATTCATCCTCCCCGCTTCCTTTGATTGAGAGCCTCATACAGGGTATACGAGCGAGAGGCGGAATAGTTCCAGGATGCCGCTGGGGGCAGAGCGGCCAAGCTCCCTGGAGGAGAAAGAAAAAGGCCCCCGAAGGGGCCTGTTAATATCGGTACTGTCTAAAGTATAGTCCTGCGCCTCTGCTGCGTCAACGTCAAACTTGGGAGCTATGACGGCCCCAGCGTTTAAGGACGACCGCGGTCCGGAGCGCGTGCGCCAGGAAAGGGTCTTGCCGCGCCTTGGCCGGCTCGGACAAGGTCAGATCGATGCGCTGATCCCCGAGTTCTTCCTTGAGCTCGGCCAACAGGAAGTGCTTCCGGGCGCGCAGGCATTTTGCCACAGCCTCCGGCGCCAGCACCAAGAGGTCCATATCACCGCCCTTGAGCTTATCTTGCGTCCGGCTGCCGAATAAGTAGAGCGTCGCCGGGCGATCCTTGAGACAAGCCCCCAGAACCCGGGTGATCGCGTTAATTTCTTGCGGCTGCAGCCTCATCGCTTCTTCCGAGGCCTGGGCTGGTTCAGTATTTTCTCAACCCGCAGAAGTTCGCCGGTCAGCTTCCGGGTTTGCTCGAAATATCCGCTCAAGTCTTCATCGGCGTATTCATGAGCCGTGATATTCCTGAGCTCGCGGATGGCCATCCAGCGTCGCGCGCTTGAAATCAATCCTATTTTCTCGGCTTGGTTGACGAAGTCCCTTAAAGAGCCGTCAAAACCAGGGTCGTCCTGGAGCACGACCGCGCGGAGGTACTTCGTGAGAAACAAATCGACCACGCGCGCAAACCGCGCCGAGAAACTCTCCCAAGTCTCCAGTTGCTCTTCATCGAGTTTCGACGGGGCCGTGGGCAGGCGCAGGATTTTTTTATGGCTGTAGCGCAGGTGCCCCAGCGCCTTCTTGAGCTTCTTTGCGTACTCTTGGGACATCCTGTCGATTTCTGTCATGGAGAGGTTATGTTACTATTCGCGTCAGGCTTATCGCAAGACTAGCGGACTCCGTTATGGCTCCGCCGGGGTCCGCAGCGGCCTATTACCGCAGCAGATCGTCGATCGTCATGTTGGTCGCGTTCAGCTTTTTGACGGCCTCTTGCGCCTTTTCGCGGACGGTCGGGTCGGCGTCCTGGGCCAACTTTTGCAGAGGCGCCAGGGCGCGGTTGTCTCCCAACCGGCCCAGGGCGCGGGCGGCCAGGGCCCGGACTTTAGGCTCGGAGTCTTGCAGGAGCGCGATCAGGGGCTCGACTGCGCGGGAATCATTGAGCTTCCCCAGCGCGTTGGCGGCCGATCCGCGCACGGCGCTGGATTGGTCTTCCAGGGCCTCAAGCAAAGGCTCGACTGCGGAAGATTTTCCCAATTTGCCGAGCGTGTCGGCCGCTTGCGCGCGAGCCACAGGGTCGGCGCCCTTGAGCGCTTTAACAAGAGTGTCGAACTGGTCCGCAGGGACGGCGGCAGGCGTCGCGGTGGAGGCCGCCGGGGGCGGCGCAGCAGTCGGGGTGAACACCGCGGGCTCGGCGGGCCTTATGGTCGATTGCGATTTTCTGGGCCGGTCTTGAGCCTTCGCCCGATCCGAGCTTCCTCTGAAGGGATAGATGTAGATCGCGAAATTCACGGCGTATTCCATGCCGGTTATGCCGGTGCCCTGCGACTTAAGGTTGACATACATGGGTGAGAAATCGAACTCGAAGCTGAGCCAGTTAGCCAGGGGCATTTCGCCTCCGACAAAGCCGCTGGCTTCCCAGCCGGCGCCCTTGGTGGACAGGGTGTTGAACTTGATGTAGCCGCCTTCGGCGCCGGTGAAGAGGGTGACGGGGTCGAATTTGCAGAAATTCCAGTAGCCGCGGCCGGCGATGAGGTTGATGCCTTCGCCGGTGGCGAATTTACCTTCGGCGGCGGAGCGGCCGAAGTCGTCTTTGACGCTTACATAAGGATAGCCCAGGCCGAGGCCCCACTCGGCGCGGCAGGGCGATGGGAAAAGAAGGACAAGAATCAGCGGCAGAAAATATCTGCTCATGGCTGCTCCAAATTTGGCGCGCCGCGCCGGCTTTCGAAGCCCTCGGGCGAAGATGTTCTCCGCTCGCCCGAGGCCCTACCGGCAGGCGCGGCGCTTTTAGCTCTTCGTCCTGGCGCGCTTGACGCGCGAGGCGCGGGTTCGGGGGCTTTGGTCATGACCTTGGCGCTGGCCCTGCGTCCATGGACGCAGGACATCGGGCTATTGGGCGTGAGCTCAGCGGGCGGGGCGGAAGCCCAGGTTGTTGTTGCGATTGCCCGGGTCGTCGTTGTTGTTGTTGCGATTCGCGGACCGGAGGTTGTCGGCGTTGTTGTTCCAGGAACCGCCACGATTCACCCGGTTGGAGCCCGTAATGCCCCCGCACCCTTGCGACATCCATCAGATTTTCCAGCGAGCGCCGCAGGCCGAGGGTGTCCGCGTGCGCCGCGTGGCCCAGCCGGCTTCTCATGGAGGCGGCCAGATCATCCTCGCAGGTGACGCCGCTGGCCAAGCCCCGCGCCCCCTTCCTGAGGCCTTGGATCAGCCTGCGCTTGGCCGAGCCGTCCAGGCGGACAAGCCGCGGCCACAGGCGCAGGCCCAGAAACGGGATGCCCTGCGCAACCGGCGCCAGGACGGTCGCCTCGGACTTAAGCTCCAGAAGCAGTTCGCCCTCTACGAACTCGCGCACCCGCCGGTGCGCGCCGCGCAGTTGATGCTTGGTATCCGCGAAAAGCAGCATATCGTCCATGTAGCGCACGTAGCCGGGCACGCGCAGGACTTCCTTGATGAAATGATCGAGCGGGCTCAGGTAGTGGTTGGCGAAATGCTGGCTGGTCAGGTTGCCGATGGGCAGGCCCTTGCCCGAAGGCGAGCCCGGCGCGCCGTGATCGATGATCCGGTCCGCCAGCCGCAGCAGCCTTTGGTCCTTGACCAGGCGCGCCAAGCCCCGCTTGAGCACCGCATGGTCCGCGTTCTCGAAGAACTTGCGGATATCGAGCTTGAGGAAATAGCCGAAGCGGCCGGCAAAAACCCGCGCCCGGCGCGCGGCGGCGTGGGTCCCTTTGCCCGGGCGGCAGGCGTAGCTGTCGAAGATAGCGGCCCGCTCGAAGAGCGGCTCCAAGGCCGCGCACAGCGCGTGGTGGACCACCCGGTCCCTGAAGTCCGCCGCCGATATCGTCCTGGGCTTGGGGTCGGAAACATAGAAGGTCCGGTAGGGCCGGGGCTGATAGCCGCCGCCCGACAGCTCACACTGAAGCTTGAGGACCTCGGTCTCCAGGTGGAAGATGAAGTCCGCGGCGGCGCGCGTCTGCGACTTGCCGCGCGCGGCGCGGCGGGCCGCGGCACAAAGGGCGCCGAAGTCCGCCACGTCCTCGAAAAGATGCCCGGCCCGCTTCATGGCGCGCTCCGGCTGCGCAGCCAGCCGCCGATCATGCGCCCGGCCTCGTCTATGTTGCGCGCGGCATGCTCGAAGCCCTTGTGGTCCAGATGCCGCTCCTCGTGGCAGATCCTCAGAAGCACCCGCAGTTTTTCCAGTTGCAGATTGGCCTTCGCCAGAACGGCGGACTTGTCCTTCATGTAGCGCGCCTCGACGATCAGCTCCAGCACGTCAAGCGCCAGATTGTCCACGCGCGAGGAAAAAGTGAAGCGCACCCGCTTGGGAAATTTTTCGCTCCGGCACAAAATATCCCGGAGGGTTTTCTCCCAGTGGACGAAAAGGGGCAGCTCTACGGACGACACATATCCCCCTCGGCCAGTTTCGCGAGCACGGCCAGCATTTCCTCGCCCCAGCGTTGGGACTTGGCCTCGCCGATGCCGTCGATCTCGCGCAGCTTGGCCAGCGAATCGGGCCTGCGCATTGCCAGTTCCGCCAGCTCGCGGTTATTGAGTATGAGGTAAGGCGGCAGGCCCTCGCGCTTGGCCTTGCGTCCGCGCCAGAGGCGGAGCTCGTCGTATATCCGCTTGCCGGCGGCGTCGAGCTCCGCGCGCCAGTCCTTGCGGCCGGCATCCTGCGGGCGCCTGCCGCCGTCGGGCAGCTCGCGGTAGCGCAGGACCAGGGCGAGCGTCGGGTTTTTTTCGTGCACGAGGAAATGCTCCGAAAGCTCGATTACGTCCTTGTCCGTCTGGAACTCGGTTAATTCTTGATCGTCGAATTTACCGGTCGCGGGGTCGAGGCGCAGGGTGAATATTTTAAGCTTCATGTTTCCTCAGCCGGCTCCGGTCGCTCATCCGGTCGCGGCTTCGCGCGCGACCGGACTCGCTCCCTTCGCGACGAACTTGGTAAAGGGTCAAAGGGTAAAAGTGCAAAGTGTAATGACCTCAGCGGGCGGGGCGGAAGCCCAGGTAGCTGCCGCGATCGCCCGGGCCGCCGCCGCCGTAGTAGTTGCGATCCGCGGACCGGAGGTAGCCGGCGATGCCGTACCAGGAACCGCCACGAAACACCCGGCCGGAGCCCGCATCTTCCCACGCGCTCCCATCGGTTGGCGCGCCGCTGTATGAGCTGTGCCAAGTATCCTCCACCCACTCCCAGGCATTGCCTGCCATGTCGCACAAGCCCTGCGCCGTGTTGCCCGCGGGCGTCGAGCACACCGTCGCCGTCGCGGAGTGGCCGCATAACGTGTAATTGTACACGGCAAGCGAACAATCCGGCGCGGCATTGCCCCAGGGATAATTCTGATTCTGGCCCCCGCTGCGCGCCGCATACTCCCACTCCGCCTCGCTCGGCAGTCTGCCCCCCGCCCAAGCGGAAAAGGCCTTGGCTTGATACCAGTTCACGCCTACCACCGGCTGGTCGTCGCCATCATACTGAGCGCCATAATCATACGCCGCCGTGCAAGCCCCGGCGGTCACGCAAGCCCGGTACTGCCTGTTCGTCACCAACGTCCTGGCCATCTGGAAAGACGGCACCGTCACCTGATGCACCGGCGTCGCATACGACAAATCCGCTGCGCCCATCATGTAGGTCCCGCCCGGAATGCTGACCCAATCGGGTTGATCGCTGCCCGATGCGGTCACAACCACATTGGTGCTGCTCTGCACCGAACCGCCGTGCACATTTGTAACCTTAACGCCCACCGTATAGGTGCCGATCAACGCCGGCGCCGTCCAAGTGACCTGCGCGCCCGTGCCGCTTATCGCCCCGCCCCCCGGGCTCCAAGTATAGATCAGCGTATAGCCGTTAGGGTCCGACGCCGTACAGGTTATCGTCGTCGCCGCGCCCGTCAAAATGCTCGCCGGGTTTGGAACTACAGACGAAATGGTCGGCGCAGAACCGATGACGCTTGGCCCACTAATTGGCGTCAAAGGGGTGCCGGTTGCTTGGACGCTGTATGTATCGCTCGCAACGAAATAATACGTGTAATCTGTCCCCGGCGCCAAGGATGATATCGGATAGCGATAGATTGCGCCGGCGTTGTAGTCGCCGGAAACATAGGCCATCGCGAATGGACTCCCGGCGATATCAACGCCTCCCTTCTTGATATGCACATTGGGATAGCCGTCCGCTGGAGGATCGTTGTCAGCATCCGCATATTGCACTCGGTATGCAAACGTAGTAGTGGGAATGCCGGTCAGCGGGTACAAACCTCCGCCGGCATAGTTCGTCTCGCCCGTCCAGGCAAGAGTGGGCGCCGTATTCGCAGTATGGGAAGAAATGACCTTGTTGAAATCAAAAAGGGTCATTGACACGTTCGCGGTCAACAGGCCGAAAATATCCACTTCCGCCCCGACTTTCCCCTCAACCCCCCAGGAAAGCACATTATTCACATGCTTCAAGCTTAGCGGCACGGTCACGACATCCTGGCCGTAAATGTTAGGCTGGGCAAAAGGCCCGGCTACGTCAAAGATCTTGGTGGCCATCTTGAGGCCCGCATAGGCCTTGACCGAGCCGCTAACAGCTGTAGGCAAGGACAGGGAACCCGAGAATTTGGGAGACGAAAGCTCCGCGATGGGTTGCCACCCGCCTGCTTGAGTATACTCGAGGCCCCCGGTCAGCATAAGCCCTGCCGTAAGATTGGGCTGTAGATGGTCGCTGGTTCCGATGCTGGCTTCCCCTCCCAACAATAACGTAACCGTGCCGGTAATGGGCGGGGCATGCCACAGGACGATTTTCGGTGTGCTGAAAATCGGTATTTCACCTGAAACGCTTTTCGACACATCAATATTCAGCGTCACAGTCGGATCAGCACTGATTTTAAAGAGGAGCTGTTTAAGCCCCCAGTCCAAATCAATATTCATTTCAATAGACAGGGGCGTACTGATCTCGCCGCTTATTGAAAGTGAGCCGATTTCGACATCAAAAGGCACAACGTAGGGCGAACTCAACCCTGCTTCTGGCTTGAATCGGACTCCGAGAGCGGGGATTGCCATCTTTTTGACCTGCTCAGGGGAAAACGTCTTGACAGAGCTTATGTGCAACGAAGAAAAGGCATCGGTAAGCGCCGCAGATGTCGTCATGACGACATAGCTGTTCCCGATCAGGCTTACGGAGACCACCTTGCGCATGAAACCGCTGCCCTGGAAACTCACTATCACGTTTCCCGGCTGGAGCTGCGCGATTTCCGTCGCTTGGTTGCTGAAAACCACAGTTGCGCTTCCGCTGGAATAGCTGGTCAGGAAGGAAAGGGCCGCATCAGAAAGCAACATGGCCAAAGGCGCAAGCGTGTAGCTTGCTGTTTGGGCATTGCTGGCTATCTTATTCTTCAGCTGCTGGACCTTGTTCTTGATGGGAGAAATCGGGCCAAAAGAAACGGCGGCCTCCGCCGATACCGCAGCACAGCACACCAGAGCCAGGGCCGCCAGCGCCGTAAGCCGCATTTTAGGATAGACTAACCTGAAACCGTCAGCTGGTCGGCATCCACCGTCGGAAGCGGCCGGACAATTCTGTCCCGTCCTATTTTGGCTACTAAAGCGCATCAGCTTAATCCCGCGTCCCAGCAAAATAAATATTTAGATATTAGATATATCTATCATTTCTCCATAAGTCAATACAATTACTTGTCTTATGGATTATTTCAAGTCACCCATTGCCTAACCTACAATAACCATCCACTAAAGGAGGACGGATGGCGACGGGGATTTACGAGTTATTGGCCAAACGCATCAGGGCCGAACGAGATCGCCGAGGCCTGACCCTGGAACAACTGGCCGCCGCGGCTGACATCAGCACCGGATTCTTGAGCTACATCGAGCAGAACCGAAAGAAAGCAAGCCTGACCACAGTCCAGCGACTGGCCGATGCCCTACGGTTGTCGATTTCGGAGCTCTTCGAAGGGATTGCCCCCAAGCCAAAAAAACACCATGAAGGCCTGGATCAAATCGTCTCCATTTTTCGAAACGCATCTCCCCGGAAACGAAAAACCATATTACAAGTCATCAAGACCCTAGGGAAAGTCGCCTGATTGCTTCCTAGGCCGTAGGCTTTACCAGCCCGCTGACAAAAAGATATATTCCCTTGGCATGAGATGCTGGCTGCGCCCTCTAGCCATTTCCGTCGTTGTCCTCGGCCTCTGCGCCTGCATGTCCAACGTCCAGCCCCTGGACTTCACCGACGCCGGCATCAAGGCCCGCGTCGAGACCGCCCTGCGCGGCCAGCCCGATCTGGAACTTCGCTACGTCACCATCGACGTCCATTCCGGAATAGCGACCATCTCCGGCATGGTCAACAGCTATCAGGACAAAGACACCATCACCCGCATCGCGCGCCGGACCAAAGGCGTGGACCAAGCCATCGTCAACCTCCTCGTCCCGGAGTGAGCCCCCCCCGCCGCCGCCTCTTAAGCTGGTACCGCCGCCACGCCCGGCCTTTGCCCTGGCGGCGCGACCGCGACCCCTACCGCGTCTGGCTGGCGGAGGCCATGCTCCAGCAGACCACTGTCGCCGCGGTCCTGCCCCGGTACGAACGATTCCTGCGCCGCTTCCCGGACCTGCGCGCCCTGGCGCGCGCGCCCGAATCCGCGGTCTTAAAGGAATGGGCCGGCCTCGGCTACTACGCCCGCGCGCGCAACCTGGCCGCCGCCGCCCGCATGATCGCGGCTCGACCCGGGGGCGATTGGCCCCGCGACATAGACTCCTGGCTGGCCCTGCCCGGGATAGGGCGCTACACCGCGGCCGCGGTCCTCTCTATCACCTGGGACCTGCCCCACGCCGTTTTAGACGCCAACGTGGCCCGCGTCCTCTGCCGCTGGCACGGCATACGCCGCGACCCGCGCCGGCCCGCCGTGCAAAAGCTGCTATGGAGTCTGGCGCAGTCATTGCTCGACCCGCGGCATCCCGGGGATTGGAACCAGGCCATGATGGAATTGGGAGAGACCGTCTGCACTTCGCAGAAACCCATTTGCCCGGCCTGCCCCTTGCGCGCCTCCTGCTCGGCCTGCAAGAACAATCTCCAGAACCGTCTGCCGCTCCTCAGCCCCAAGCGGGCGGCCCAGAACTTACGCTGGACCTGCCTATGGATTGAACGGGACGGCCAAGTCCTGCTCTGGAAGCGCGGCCCTGACGAACTTCTCCTCAAAGGCCACTGGGGCCTGCCCGAGGCGGGCCGGGTCCGGGCCCGACCGGGCGCCGTCATCAAGACCGTACGCCACGCCATCACCCGCTACCGCATCCTTCTGACCATCAGGAACGCCCAAAGCCTGGGACCGCAGCCCCCCCAAGCGAAATGGGTGGCGCGTCCGCGCGTGAAGCGCCTGCTGGTCTCTTCCCTCTGGCTCAAGGCCCTGCCGGGGCCTAGATAGGGCTGCGACGGGCGGAGGCGCTAAGCACCCAACGCAGATCTATTGCCCGTAAGGCGGGCAGCCCGGAATCTCGGGAAAATTCGCGCCGTTGCCATAGTGGCTCCGCCCGGACCAGGGGCTGGCCACGATGGCGTCGCGCTGGGCGCAGGGGTTGCCGCCGGCGATGGCGGCTCGGATGCCCGCATAGTAGTTTGAGGTCTGCAAAAGGTTGACCGCCGCGTCGATCCCTTGCTGCCAAGTCGCGAATGTCTCAAGGCCATTCTGGTTGGTGACCCCGAGGATGTTGTTGTTGACCCCATTCTCCTTCTTGACCCAGGCCAACGCCACGGTCGGAGCCAAGCCGCTGATCTGTGCCAGATAGGCGCCCTTGGCCCTCAGGTCGGCGCTCGCTTCGATGGTGCCCGTGAAGATGTTCTGCACTTGCGCATGGGGAAGGCTGGTGATCACGTTCGAATCGATGGGAGGACGATAGCCGGGCAGTTTGTCCAGCGCTTTGCGTATGACTTGGTTGACAGCCGCTGGGCCCAACGCCATGCCTGGAGGCGCGGCCGGAAACGGCTCCAGGCCTTGGACCGGGCTGCGGCCGGGGACCGGGACCGGACCGGCGGCGGGCATGAGACGATCAGGCGGCGAGCCGGTGGTGCCTGCCGCCTCGGGCGGCCTCGCGGGCGGCAGCGGTGCGGCCTCCGATGCCATGCGCCGCGCGCCGGAAACGTCCTCGCTCTCGGTCCTGGATGCCGGGGCCGGGGCGGACGCGCCCGGGCCGGCGGCCCGGGCGGGGGCGACGCCGGACTCGGGCACACTCCCTTTGGGGTCCCCGACCGGAGCTTCGTCGGGCGCCGGAGGGGCCGGGACGGCCTGACCCGCGGCCGTCGCCTCAGTCACAGCCGGCGCCGCCGGGTTCCCCGCCGGCTGCGAGACGGCCGGCAAGGCCTCGGGGACCGGCAAGGGCGATGCGGGCGCGGCCGTTTGGGACCAAGGCTCGTCCCGAGACGGGTCGGACCGGCGAAGATTAAAAGGGAGGTTCGCCTGGTGGGGAAAGATCCGCTTCATGGCGAAGTACATCACCCCCAGCCCGGCCGCCATGGCCAGGAGCAGGACCAGCACCGGCTTCGTGTCGGCGCGTCTCAAGATTTGAAGATGAGGAACTTGCGGCCGGCGTAATTTATGGCCAGGGAAGCCGCGCAGTTCGCGACATAGGCGTAGGTGCTGGCCAGGCCGGTCGAACGGATGAGCAGCCAGCCCAGGACCGTGCCCACGGCGAAGCTCGACGCCGAGAGGGCGCAGAAGTACACGAACTCCATGGCCCGGTTGTGCCGGCCCGGAGTGAATACCCACTTAACGTTGCACAGGTAAGCGGTCATGTTCGAGAACAGGAAGGCCAGCACCTTGTCCCAGACATAGTGCGTCGACCTGACGCCCTCCGCCAGCTCGGCAGGATGCAGGCCGAGCAGTCGGGCCACAGGGTCGCCCGGGCTCAACGCCGGCAGAATCAAAATAGCGGCCAGGTAGAAGACCGAGACGTCCACGGCCGTGGCCACGACGCCGGCGAGCGCGTACTTGATGAACTGGACGGCGGGATGCGTTTCGCGCCGCAGGAACCTGTCCAGAATGTTTTCCATAGTCTAGGCGGAGGCGCGGCGCAGAGCCTCATAGGTCCGATTCAACAGGCGGTCGCTGCGGGCGCAAAGCAAGGACTGCGCCAGGAACAGGTTGACCCGCCATTGCGGCACCATCACCCGCTGAGATGCATCGAGCGGATTGCTGCGGCGCAGGAGCGCTATAGTTGCCAGACCGATCCAGATGGGCCAGACGCAGGCCAGGCGCACGCGCCAGAGCCGCGGCGGGATGCGCAGGGCGTAGCGCCAGCCCGCGTCGAGATGCTCCCGCGCGACATCGAGCCACCGGGCGTAATCCTCCGCCACCTCGGGATAACGCGCCGGGTCCAGGAGCGCCTCCGGCCGCGGGACCGGAAGGTAGCAGCGCCCCAAACGCAGGTCCGCGGCCATGTCGCGCAGTATGTTGACGAGCTGGAGGCCCTTGCCGAAACGCACCCCCAGACGGACCATCTCCTCCTGATCCACTGCGGCAAAAAGCGGAAGGTGCGCGGCGCACAGCCTGGTCCAGAATTCGCCCACGCAGCCCGCCACCATATAGGCATAGCGGTCCAGTTCGGCGCCGTCGGCCAAGGCCACGGGCGCCCCCGGGGCCGCGGCCTGGAAGCGCTCCAGGTCGAAGGTCTGGCCCGAGATGATGGTGTCCAGCAGCGCCCGGATCAAGGCCTGGTCTGCGGACTCCAGCGACGCCAGTTCGGCGGCGCAGGCGTCGAGGCTCTCCAAGAGGCGCCGTTCCGAGGGAGCGGCTTGCCCGGTGGCCAGTTCCGGCACTCCTCGAAAATCCCCCTCGCGCATCCGGCGCAGCAGTTCCAACCGGCGCTCGCGCGCCACGATCCCGGTGTCGGCTACCGTGTCGCTGGCCCGGGCCAGCAGGTAGGCCAGGGAGATCTGCGGCCGGACCTCGGCCGGCAGAACGCGCAGCGACAGGTAGAAGGAGCGGGAGACCTCGCGCAGCAGTTCCCGCGGCATCATGTCATGGCCCCGGGGCCGCCGTCCGTTCCCCCGAGACGCCGGTCAGGGACCAGGAGAAACCCACGAATCCCAGATCCTGGCCGCCGAACTCGGCGAACTTCACGCGGCCGGCGTTGACGGCGCGCGCGCCCGGCTCCGGGTCGATGGCGGAAAGCTCGACCTCGGCGCTGCCCGGGAAGCGCTCGGTGAAGTCAGCGCCTTGGGCGCTCAGGGAAAAAGAATCCTCCGCTTCGTCGCCCGTGTCATCCCCGCCGCCCCTGGTCCTGGTGACTGCGGCGACCTTGACCTCCTCCAGGTAGCCCTCCTGGACGCGGAAGCGCGCTTCCAGATGAGTCCGCGCCGATCGCAGGTCGGCCGGATAAAGCGCGATCACGAGCCAGCGGTCGCCCTTGGCCCGATAGGCCCGCGCCGCGGCCTTGGTCGGGGAGGTCTTGCCCCGGTACACGCCGCCCGGGTATCCCTGCACCAGGCGCTCGAAGGCAGTGCGGCGGCCCGCGCCGGGCTGGAGCACGACCGAGACCGGCTCCCAGTCCGCGGCCTCCTTATGGACGATGACGCGGCTGCGCCGCGTCCGCGGGGCCTTGGGCCGTGCCTCGACGGGGGCGCCGGCGGAGGCCTCGCTGGAGACCGCCACGGCCGCGGCCGTGGAAGCCGCGACCGCCACGCGGCCCGAGTCCGGTCCGGCTCCCCAGGCTAGCCCGCCGAAGGCCAGCGCGACCAGGAACCCGGTCATTGCGAGAGCATCCGCAGCGTCTCCTTGAGCCGGTCGAGCCGCGCGCGGGCCGCGTCGTACTGGCCGCGCGCCAGTTCCACCTCGGACTGGGGCGCCCGCGCCAGAAAATCCTTGTTGCCTATCCTGGCCTCGAGCTTGCCCATGTCCGACTCGGCCTTGACGATCTCCTTCTGCAGGCGCTCGCGCTCCTGCGCGAAGTCGATGACGCCCTCCAGAGGGACGTAGAAGCTCATGCCGGCGGCCACGGCCGTGGCGCTGTGGGGAGGCCGGGCGCCCTGCGCGCACAGCTCGAAGTCCTCCATGCGCGCCAGAGCCTTGAGATAGTCGCAGCGCCTGGCCAGCAGCTCCCGGACGTCGGCCGCGCCCCCCGCGCCGAAGACCCGGATCTTGAGGCCCGGCGGCACGTTGAGCTGGGCGCGCAAGGAACGCAGAGCCGAGACCGCCTCCATGAGGACCGCCATCTCCCGGCAGGCGGCCTCGTCGGCACGCTCCGCCGACGGCTCCGGCAGGCCCGCCGCGATGATGAAGGCGGCTTTCTTCCCGGTGAAGGGCTGCAGCGCGGCGTAGAGCTCCTCGGTGATGAAGGGCATGAAGGGATGCAGCATGCGCAGGGTCCCGCTCAAGACCTCGACCAGGACGGCGCGCGCCGTCTCCCGGGCCGTCTCGTCGGTCCCTTGCAGCCGGATCTTGGCGAGCTCCACGTACCAGTCGCAGAACTTGTCCCATAAGAATCCATAGAGCGCGTCGGCCGCGGCCGCAGGCTCGTAGACGTCGAGTTTCGCGCGCGCCGCGGCGATCGCGGCCTGATACTGCGCCAGGATCCAGCGGTCGCAGAGTTCGAGCCGCTTGCGGTCCACTTGCGCCAGCGCGGCGACCGGGCGGTCGGTCGGCAGGTTCATGAGCACGAAGCGCGTCGAGTTCCACAGCTTGTTGGCGAAATTGCGCGAGCCGGTGATCGAGCTCTCCGCGAAAGGGATGTCCTTGCCGGGATAGGCCTGGATGACGAGGGAGAACCGGAGGGCGTCGGTCCCGTATTTGTCCATCATGACCAGGGGATCCACCACGTTGCCCAGGGACTTGGACATCTTCTTGCCGGACTTGTCGCGCACGATGCCGTGGATGAGGGTCTCGGGGAAAGGCACCTCGCCCAACAGGGCCAAGCCCATCATCTGCATGCGCGCCACCCAAAGGTAGAGGATCTCGTAGCCCGTGACCAGCAGCGAGGTCGGATAGAAAGCCTTGAGTTCCGGCGTGGCGCCCGGCCAGCGGAAGACCGAGAACGGCCACAGGGCCGAGGAGAACCAGGTATCGAGCACGTCCGGGTCGCGGATGAACTCGGCGCCGCCGCAGACCGGGCAGGAGGCCGGCTCCTCCGGCGAGAAGACGCCCCGGGCATCGGCGATCTGATGGAAGTGGGTCTTGATGCGCTCGCCGTGGCACTTGACGCAGTACCACACCGGGATGCGGTGGCCCCACCAGATCTGGCGCGAGATGCACCAGTCTTTGATGTTGGCCAGCCAATCGCGGTAGGGCTTGGTCCAGGAATCCGGATAGAGGCGGAACCGGCCGGTGTCGAGGGCCAGGATCGCGGGCTTGGCCAGCGGCTCCATGCGCACGAACCACTGCCAGGACAGCAGCGTCTCGATGGGCTGGTTGCAGCGGTAGCACACCCCGACCCGGTGGGGGTAATCCTCGACCTTCTCCAGGACCCCGGCGGCCTTGAGGTCCTCCACCACCTTGTCGCGCGCCGCCTCGCGGGAGAGCCCCTCGTAGGCGGCGCCGGCCGCGGCCGTCATGCGGCCGTCCGGCGATATGACCGTCACGGACGCCAGCTTCTGGCGCTGGGCGATCTCGAAGTCGTTGGGGTCGTGGGCCGGGGTGACTTTGAGCGCCCCGGTGCCGAAATCCGAGTCCACGTAGGCGTCGGCCACCAGCGGGATCTCGCGGCCCGCCAGGGGCAGGCGCAGGACCTTGCCCACCAGCCCCTGATAGCGCGGGTCCTTGGGGTTGACCGCCACCGCGGTGTCGCCCAGCATGGTCTCCGGCCTAGTGGTGGCCACCACCGGGCCCCGGCCGCCGTCGGCGGCCGGATAATGGATGTGCCAGAGGTGCCCCTTGCGGTCCTCGAACTCCACCTCGATGTCGGAAAGCGCGGTGCCGCAGCGCACGCACCAGTTGACCATGCGCTCGCCGCGGTAGATGAGGCCCTTGCCCCAGAGGACCTTGAAGGCCTCGTGCACGGCCTCGGCCCGGTCCTCGTCCATGGTGAAGGATTCGCGGCGCCAGTCCAGGGCGCAGCCCAGGCGCTCGAGCTGGCCCAGGATCGTGGTCTTGCACTGGCGGGTCCAGACCTGCATGCGGGCCAGGAACTTCTCGCGGCCCAGGAGCTGGCGGGTCAGCTTCTCGGCCTTGAGCTGCTTCTCCATGACGCTCTGCGTTGCGATGCCGCCATGGTCGGTGCCCGGCACCCAGCAGACGGGCCGGCCCGCGAGGCGGTGGTAGCGGGCGAAGATGTCCTGCAAAGTATTGTCGAGGGCATGGCCGACGTGGAGGGCGCCGGTGACGTTGGGCGGCGGGATGACCATGACGAAAGGCTTGCCGCCGGCTTCCGGCTCCGCGTGAAAAAGGTCGGCGGCCCGCCAGCTCGCGCTCCACTTGGCCTCAACGGGGCCGGGG
>CAIRTQ010000095.1 GCA_903881545.1 uncultured Elusimicrobia bacterium | reverse complement strand
GGCCTTCGGACTCATCCCCATGCCCCCAAAACTGCCCCAAACCCGCTGGGGCCGTTCGGTAACATCTTAGATGAGTTGACGGCTTGGATTTCGGTAACATCTTACGTGAGTTGAAGCGTAGGTTTTTCCCTTCTACTAGAAGTTGTTACCATTGCCTTGTCCGTATTATGGCCCGGGAAAAACGGTTTGATATCAACGCCCACCGGATTCCCCGTATGTACTGGATCTTCATGTTCAGGAGAATAAAGGACATGCTGTCCACCGGAACTGTCCACCGGAATTAGAAAAGATATAATCCTCCCATGTCCGTGAAGACGGAGGCGCGCAAGAGCGCCGTCCTTGACCGCCTTTTCCCCTACTTGCTGCTCGGCATCACTCTGGCCGCGCTAGTCCGGGTCCTGATGCTGGGAAGCATCGCCCCGATCAACATCAATGGCTATTTGAGTCTGTATAGGGCCTTCAAGATCTCTTTCGATCCGCGGACTTGGGAAGGATTCTACCACTTCCAAGGTTCGCTGAGCCCATGGAGGCATCAGACCCATCCGATACTGTTTTTCCTCGCCCTGCGCGCCGCATTGCTGCTGGGTCATTCCCAGCTTCTATGCCGTTCGGTCTCCTTCATCCCGGGGCTGGCTGGGGTCTATTTGTTCGGGCTGACCATGGCCCGGATATGCAGGAACAAGCCGGCTGCCCTGCTGGCCGCCGCGGCCTACGGCCTGTCTGAGACGATGCAGCGGATATTCATCGACCTCCGCTCCTACTCGTTGGGGCTCTTCTTTATCATTGCCGCATTCTACAGCCTGGTAGCGGCCGTCGATGACGGGCGAAGCAGGCGCCCTCTGGTATGGTTCGGGGTCTTGGCCGCCCTTGCGGTAGCCAGTGAATACTATGCCCTGTTGTTTATCGGCGCCGGTCTTGGCTCCCTGGCTTTGCTCTGGGCGGCGCGGCCCGCCTTCCGCCAGTGCGTCCGGGATTGGGGGCGTCAGGGTTGGGCGGCGCCGCTGACAGCCCTCGGCCCGCCTGCCCTCGTGTTCGCCGGCCTCTATCAGATACATACCAAGTACTGGATCACGAATCACAGCTCGTTCGAGTGCATTGCGGAGCTTTTCTGGGACGTCAAGACACCTCTGCTGGGTTTCATCCTGGGCGGTCTGCGAACCGATCTTAACTACCTGTTGCCATTCGAGATATCCCCGACGGCCGCCGCCGGCATCGCCCTGGCCGTCCTGGCCATGGTCATCCTACCGCTTCTTCCCAAGGCGCCTGCCCGCGAAGGCGCATGCGGGTCGCCCGCATCCAGCCTCCCTGGCCTGATGTCCTTCTTCCTACTGGCGGGACTGGTCTTCATGGCCAGGCTTCGACTCTATCCTTTCGGCGGTTACGAGCGGCAGCAATCCATCCTGTTCCCATTCTTCATCATGATGGCATTCATCCTGCTGGACCGGTTCATCAGCCTTCTGCCGGAGGGTGGCCGCGCCTCATGGGGGCGGACCGCGATCCTGGCCCTCGTCGCGGCCGGGCTTGGAATCAACTATCATTGGGTCGACCCCAGATACGGCCGTATGAGCGATGACCAGACTCTGCGCGCACCATACCTCGGCCAGGGGCCCGACGCGGCGCCGCCTCTCCGGTCGGCGCCGGGCAAGGCCGGCATCCGCTGGGTGCGCATCCCGGGCGGCTCTTTCATGATGGGTTCCGACCTCGATGCTGCCTCCCGGCCGCGACATCAGGTCCGCGTCCGCTCCTTCGAGATGGCCCAGGCGCTCGTTACGAACAGGCAGTACCGGGAGTGCGTGTCAGCCGGCGTCTGCACCCCGGCCGACGATTCCGGGCCCTGGTTCGCGGGGGATGACCATCCTGTCGTGGGGGTGGATTGGGAGCAGGCGCGGACGTTCTCGCGGTGGGTGGGCGTCTGCCGACCGAGGCGGAATGGGAGTACGCGGCGCGCGGCGGCGGCCGCGACCAGCGGTTCCCCTGGGGCAACGAGAGGGCGACCTGCAAAAATCTCGTGTTCGACGAATGCGGCGGGACCACCGCCCCGGTGTGCTCAAGGCCCGCGGGCAACACGCGGCACGGCCTGTGCGACATGGCGGGCAATGTTTGGGAATGGGTGCAGGACCGTTACCACGACACCTACGAGGGCGCGCCGGCCGATGGCAGTGCCTGGGAGACGGACTCTCCCCATGAGAATTGGAATCGGGTAATGCGTGGCGGATGCTGGACGCAAGAGTCCTATCAGATTTCTCCGACGATTCGCGACAAATGCTACTACTGCCAGCACGACTCGACAGTCGGTTTTCGCCCCGTCCGCTGAGCGTGCGGCGGCGTCATCGCGGCAGCCTTGGAAAACGAATAGACCATGTGGAATAGCGTTTTGTTGCAATCAAATGAGCGAATCCCGGCTTCAGTCAGGCGCTTTGCAATAGGCATACGCAGCCATTCCCGCAAGAGAATGCTTTCGTCGTCTATGGCTCTAAATGAATGAGGCTGGCAAACCTTGGTATGCAGAGAACTGTCTCCAATGCCAGTTTAGCCAATAGGCCGTGTAACTCGATACCAACAAACTTGCCGCCGGATTTCAAGGACACCAAAATATCACGGTAAAATTTTGCTGATTGAGTCGGGACATGATGCATGCTATTGGAAAATGCACAGTCAATAGAGCTTGGGCCAAAGCGGGCGATCGTTGCATCCGCACATACTTTATGGATGCCAGAGGTGTTGCCATTGAAGAGTGCCCAAAAATTCAAGTCGACTGCAACCCTCACGCACGAGTCCATTAGCCTGAAAACGGCAATTGACCGCTCCCTGCCGTCGGAAGTGCGTTTTCCGAGCCAACCCGGCCACCATTCCGAGGCAAACCATGCCAACATTCCGACGCAAACCAGGCCAGGGTTCCGAGCAAACCGGCCACCCCTGTTTGACGGGGTAGTTTAGGCGCAACGGGCCGTTGTAGCGGCGC
>CAIRTQ010000094.1 GCA_903881545.1 uncultured Elusimicrobia bacterium | reverse complement strand
GGTATTGATTCTCAATCCGGTCGATAGCTGGGTGAGCGCGCTGGTGCTGGTATTGAGGGCGTTATCGGACGTGCTCAACAACGCGCTGGACTGTTGGGAGAGAGTCTGGCCCTTTGAAGTCAGGACCTGGTCCAGGACCTGATAGATCACCCTGGCGCATTCGCCTAGCTCGCGGTCCTCCGCGCCGTAGTGCAGGCGCTCATCGCGCCGTTGTTGCCAAGCGCCGCCACCCTCGTTGAAGTAATCAGTATCAGTAGTATTGGCATTCAACCCGGCCGAACTCCAATGGAAAGTGATGCCGCTGGAAAAGACTCCTGTGAAGCCCCGGATGGCCTGATTGTAGACGATGGTGGGCTGGTCGTCGTAGACAAAGCCGTTGCACGGAATCCCGAGCCCAGCCAACGGGCCCAGAACCACCAGTACCCCCGCGGCAATCTGGCCGAGCCTTGATTTGATCAGGCGTAGCAAGAGCATGCCGCGAGGAGATTGCGAGCAAGGCTTAGGTATAGGCTTATGCATTCCTCTTCGCGCCGACCATTGGCGCATCCGAACCCAGTATAGACCGAAGGCGCACCTCAATCCAGGGAAGAGAACCTCACAACCATCGAGGTTAACTTCACAACAAGATGAGGGAGGGAGGGACGTGCTAAGAGAAAGTTTGCGCGGTCAAGGGTAGACCGCCTGGGCGTTTATCTGGATGGACTGCTTGGCGTTGCTGACTGTCGACGACGGCCGCCAGAACTGGAACCACATGGTCCGCGACTGCCCCGGCGGTACGCTCACCCCGGTCTGATTGCCCGCGTAGTTAGAGCCGGTCGAGGTCGTCGTGCTGTTGGTGATGGCCGTGTTGAATTTCCCGGAGGAGGGGGCAACCGAATTCCAGACGCCCTGGAGCAGGACGGTCTCATTGTCCGGCGCCAGTCCCAAGGTCCACGGGCTCGACGGCTGGGTCATGGTCGAGGCCCAGACCATGATCGTGACAGGCAGGCTGCCCTGGTTGGTCACCACGAAACTGCTGATGGATATGGTGGAGGAATACACCGTCGGGTCCATGGCGCCGAGGCTCAAGGCGGCCGTGGACTGGCTGAGCTGCATGTTGAGCTGGGTCAAAGATACAGGATTCCAGACCGATTCGGGGTTAAGGCTGCCCACCTGAAAATAATAGGTATTGGCCAGGTTCAACCCGGAAATGGTCAGGGTGCTTAAGGCCGTGTTGGGCGTGGCGGAGGAGTAGATTGTCCCAGTGAAATCCGGAGCCGTCGAGGCTATCAGCAGATAGCCTTCGCAGGTCTGACTGGAAGGCGACTGGGGCAGGGCGGCCCATTGCAAGGTGGCCGAGGTATAGTAGACGGCGATGTAGTCGCTGGCTAGGCGCGAGGGGGGGGAGGCCAACGTCGCTGTGGAACCGCCCCAGACCGTGAAGCTGGGCACGGAGTTCCAGTTCAAGCCGGCCACCTGGAAATAGTAGGTGGTGTTGGCCCTGAGCCCGGAAACGGTCAAGGTGCTCAAGACGGCGTTAGGCGTGGCGGAGGAGTAGATGGTTCCAGTGAAATTGGAAGCGGTCGAGGCCTGGAGCAGGTAGCCTGCCGCAGTGCCCGCGGAGGGAGCGGTCCAGTGGACGATGATGCTGCCGGCAAGGACAGCCACGAAAACCGGGTTGGACGGAGCGCTGGCCAAGGTCGAGGTAGAACCTAATGGCATGAAAGCGGTCTGGATGCCGTTGTAATTCATGGCCGCGACATAGAGGTAGTAGGTTGTATCAGCCGCGAGCCCGGTCAAAGTAGCGGCCGCAGTAGCACCTTGGGCGACCGTGCTGATGGAAACTGTCCCTGAGTAGCTGTTGGGATATGACGATCCTGTGCTTAAGACCACGGTGTAAGTCGTGACGCCCACAGGATTGCCGTTGGTGGACCAGCCCACAGTCATGTCCGCCGCGTTCACGGCGTTGAATGTCTTGGCTGCCGCAGTGGGCGCCGCGGCCAGAGTGGCTGTGCTGAAAACCGTCGAATTGGCGGAATATCCACCGGCAGTAACAACGACATAACGGGTATAGGTGGTGTTGGGGGTCAAGGCAGACTCGACATAATAGGTGGCACCTGCCCCCAGAAGGGGGGACTGGCCGAGGCCGCCCGTTGAGGAAAAGATCTGGTAGTTCACTCCGCCCACAACGCCGTTCCAATCCCATTCAATAGAGCTGGAAGCCGCCCCGACGGAGGTCAAGGTCGGCGCGGCCACGGTCACGGTCGTGCTGATGACGCCGAGCGATCCCGTGGTGGCCGAGCTAGTGCCTCCGGCCACGCTCAGGCTCAGGCCGGAGATCGAACCCGAGCCCATGATATCAATGGAAATGTCTCCTCCTCCTCCTCCTCCTCCTCCTCTTCCGCTGGAGGGCGCGCCTCCGCCCCCGCCATTGGCGCTGATGCTCCCGACGCCGGTGAAGTAGGCGGCCGTCATATTCACGGTCCCTCCAGCTCCGCCTCCGCCAGGACCGACGCCGGGCTTTCCCGCGGCGCCATTCACGGTGATGAGGCCGTCGATGGTGGCGCTTGTCGCATTCAGGATGAACGCACCGCCACCCGCTCCGCCGGCCAAGCCGGCGCTGGAAGACCTTCCTCCGCCGCCGCCCGAACCCGGATAAGCAGGGTCGGTTGGCGTATCATTAGCTAATCCTCCGGTGCCTCCGTAGCCCGCGCCGCCGGCGCCGCCATGCCCGCCGCCGCCGCCACCGTAATTGTTAGCGCCGGAACCGCCGCCGCCGCCAGGGCCTTTCCCAGTGACGCGGCTGGCGCCCCCAGCGAAGCCCAAACCGGCAAGATTCACGGTCGAGCCCTTCACGAGATTGAAAATGCCTGTGCCGGTGAGCGTTAAATAAATCTGGGCGTCGACGGGATTATTCGTGGCCGTCACTGCGGTGGTGGTCATGCTCGAGCCCGGCTGCATCGTAAAATTACCGTTGATGAACAATTGCTGGGAGATATCGATGGTCAGGCCTGACTTCTTGTAAATCAGTACGCTCCCCGCGCTCGCCAGGCCGGTTGAAAGGAAAAGGTTCGAGGCGAAGGTGCCGTTGGCATCTCCCAATATCAAACTCGAGAAGCTGATGGCTGAGGAGTTCGCTACGACGCTGATGTTGGCGTCTATGGTGACCGCGTCGGCGGAACCTGGGACTCCGGAAGGGCTCCAGTTGGCCGCCGTCTGCCAATTGGAATTGGAACCGCCGACCCAACTCTTGGATGCCGCCATCGCTGATGGGGGGAGCGCAAGAATGATCGTCAGCAGCCCCGCCCGGCATCGCAAGAGAATGCCGCGGGGGAATCGACTGCGAATCATAGAAATGGGCACCGCCATGTGTTTGTTGCCTTGAGTGCGCACGGCAAGAACCATTATATACGGAGAAGTGCCGGAATGCCAGAGAAATTGCCTTCACAAGCTGCGAGGGATACTTCACAACCACCCGACGGAAAAATACGAACGAAAGACAGACCCGCTCGCGCGCTGACTTGGATGACCTACGCTTGTAATACTTGCCGTCATCGCTCCGAGCCAGAGAATTTCTCAAATTATATAGAATCACTTAAGATTCCATGTCGATGCCCGGAGCAACCGCACTGCGACGCCTCGTGATAAGGACCCGTGACTGGCCTGTCCTAGGGGCCTGCTACCGCGCCGCCTATGCTGGGGGGCTCCGCCTGGCGGCGCTGCTGCTAGCCTGGCCGTTGGGCCGCTCCTTGGTCGCTCTCTACCTGCGCCGCGGGCTCAGCCGGCGCGGGCTGACGCCTGGCGTCAGCGACATGGATCTGCTCATGGTCCTCGATATTCCGGCCGGCCGGGAAACCGCTCTTTTGCGGGGCCTCTGGCGCCGTTACGGCTGGGCCAAACTTCTCTCGCCCATGCTGGGCGAACTGCAAATCGCCACGCCGGCGGAATTTTCGGATTACCTGGCCTGGGGCGGAATCCGCCGGATGGACTCACGCACCTGGAAGCCCCTGCGGGGCACCCGGTCTCCCCGCGCCGGCAGGCCCGGGCTCCGACGCCAGCCTCCAACACCTGCACGAGGCGCTGGCCGCCTACCTCTTTTTAACCCAGACCTATTCCGAGTCCGCGCGACCGCCCGCGGCTCCGGATTTCGGCTTCCGCATGATCAAAGGGTTCCTGGACGTGCTACGCCACATCGAGGCAGCGCAGCAGGGGTTGCCGTCGGCCGCGGAACGCGGCCACGCCCATGCCGGCATCGCCAGCGGATGCTCCCCAGAGATCCGGCGCAGCCTGCTGCTTCCGGAGCGGATGGACCGCGAGCAAGCCATGGCCCTGCTGGGCTTCGCGCTGGGCCGGCTGGACGGATTCTGCTCCGGACTCGGCGATGGGCCCGAGGAGGCATGCGCTTCGGAACTGCCGCACGCCGCGCCAAAAAATTCCTATCCCGATGAATGGCTGGAGCGGATTGCAAAGATTGGCCCAGGGGCGGGTTTCTTCATGGACACCATGCTGCATTGGTACGTGGTCCTACCCGAGGCCCCGGGGCTCCACGCCTTGCGCAAGGTCTCCTTATTGATGGACTTTTGGCATAGGGAGGAAACCCGGTTCCGCAGCGCCGGCTGGCTGATCACGAGGAATGTCCTCCAGGGGCTGCTGCTCTCACCGCATCTGGATACGCCCTTCTTTGCATGGGCCTTGGGCGGGCCGGACCGTGGCGACGGACTGTGGATTCGGGCCTTGAGCCGCCATCCCCTGTGGGCCGGCCACTACCGATTGCGCTGCGGGTTCGACCCCGGCCGGCTGCGGCGTCCCTCGCCGGCGCAATTGCAGCGCGGCGCCCGCCAAGCTGCGGCGGAGTTGGCGCTTTCCCTACGACATTTCGGCCTGCGCTCGTGGGCGGGATGCAATACCTACCGGCTCTTTTTCCTATATACCCGCGTGCTCGGACTACGCCTGTATTTCGGCCGGGGCGAGGCGTGCGACCCGGAAGACTTCGACCAGACTTGCGAAGCATATCAGGAGCATTTCCCGGAAACGCGGCCCTGGCTAGAACGCATGGCCGCCGAGGAACTTCGGCGCCCGGCGGCTGAAATAGACGCGAAGGATCCGGCGGAGGTCTTCTACCGGCACCTGCCCTTCTTACGGGCGCAGTTCGACGCCGCCATGGCTGCCCAAGAATGAACGCGCCTCGGCATTGTCCGGGGCCAGTTCGAGGGCCTTCTGGTAAGCCGCCGCAGCCTCCGGCTGGCGTCCCTGCATGCTGCAGCTCTTCCCCAGAACGCAATAAGCATGCTCGTGCCTCGGGGCAATCTCTATGACTTTCCTGGCGTCTGCCTCAGCCTCGAGCCAGCGGCCCTGACGACAGCATATCTTCGCCCGAACATAGTGCGCCCAGTCATTCCTCTGGTTCAATCGCATAGCCGTCTCGACCACCGCTTCAGCCTCGGCCAGCCGGCCCTGGAAGAGAAAGAGCTCTCCCATTTCAACGCAGGCCCAATCGGCTCCGGGATTGAGCTCCAGAACTTTCTTCAGAGCCGCTTCAGCCTCTTGCACCTTGCCCTGTCTGCCATAGGTCCTTCCCAAGAGGAAATGGGCACGGTCATTCTTCCGATCGATAGCGACGGCTTTCTGGAACGCCGCCTCGGCTTCCAACAGCCTGTCCTGGGACAGATAAAGATCGCCCAATTCGGCGCAGGCCCAATCGCTTCTCGCGTCCGAGGCCAACGCCTTCTGGAAGGACGCTTCCGCCTCCGCCGACAGGCCCTGCGCGCGATAGGCCAATCCTAGCAAGAAATGCGCCTCGCCCTGATTCGGGTTGAGCGCTATCGCCTTGCCTAGTTCCGCCGCGGCCTCCGCGAGCCTGTTCTGGCCGCGGTAGAGCTCGCCCAATTCGGTGTGGGCGCCAGCGCTGGCGGGGTTCATCTCCAAGGCCTTGCAGTAGGCCGCCTCGGCCTCCTGCAACCGGCCCTGCTGGCGGTAGAGCCGACCCAAATCACGGAGCGCTCCTTCATTCCTCGGGTTCATCTTGACGGCTTCAGTGAACGCCGCCTCGGCTTCCGGGAATCTGTCCTGGACGCGGTAGATGTCTCCCAATTCGGCGCGGGCCCAATCGCTGTTCGGGTCCGCCGCCACGGCCATCTTGAAAGAAACCTCTGCCTCCGGCAGGCGGCCCAGCTTGCGATAGACGCATCCTAGGCTGGCATGAGCCGCGCTATTCTTCGGATTCATCGCTACGGCTTGCTGGAGTTCCACCGCGGCCTCCGGGAATCTCTCCTGGCCGAGGTAAAGGTCCCCCAGGTCGGCCCAGGCGCCGTCGCTCGCCTGGTCCAGGGCCTTCGCCTGCCGGAGCGCCGCTTCGGCTTGCGGCAGCCGGCCCTGCTTGCGATAAACCTTGCCCAAATCGCGGAGCGCCCCGGCATTGCGCGGGTTGATCACGATGGCCTTCTTGACGCTGTCCTCCGCCTCCGCGAAACTGCCCCGGCCGCAACAGGCTTCCCCGCATATAAGATAAGCCCAGTCATTCTTGGGATTGATCTCGATGGCGCTCCTGACGGCGGCCTCCGCCTCCTGGAACGCGCCCCGCCCCAGATACAGGGAGCCCAATTCCGTGAGCGCGTCGTCCCGGCGCGGATCGATTTCCAGGACCATCCTGAAGGCCGCTTCGGCCTCCGCGAACCGGCGTTGGATCCGGTGGATTTTCCCCAGACAGAAGAACGCCATACTGTTCCGCGGATTGATCTCCGCGGCCTTCTTGAACTCAAGTTCAGCTTCCGGCATCCGCTCCTGGATGCTATAAAGATCGCCTAATTCCGTATGAACCCCATCGCTGGAAGGATCTATCTCGGCGGCCGTCAAGAAAGCCGCCTCGGATTCCTCCAGCCTACCCTGCCTGCGCCGGATTCTTCCCAAACAATACTGCGCCCCGGCATTCCGCGGATCGATCTCCGTGGCTTTCCGGATGTCCGCCTCTGCCTCGGGGAGCCGGCCCAGGCCGCAATGGATGTCCGACCCGATGAGATAGCTCCAGATATTCCTGGGATTTATTTCTATGGCTTTCCGTATCTCTTCTTCCGCTTCCAAGAGCCGGCCTTGAGCGAAATAGAACTGCCCCAGCTCCGTGCAGACGCCATAACTGCGGGGGTCTATCGCGAAGGCCCGTTTGAAGAGCGCCTCGGCTTCCGCCAATCGTCCCTGCTCGCGACGGATCTGTCCCAAGAACAGGTGCGCCCCGTAATCGTTCGGATCCATGGCGACGGCCTGTTGGAACGCCGCCTCAGCCTCTGCAATCCTCTGCTGGGACTTGAGCATTTCTCCCAATGCGGTGCAGGCTCCGACACAGCACGGGTTCACCTCCAGCGCCTTCTCAAATGTGGCTTCCGCCTCGGCCAGGCGGCCCTGGAGCCGGAGGATATTGCCTAATTTGCAATGCGCCCCGTCGTTCCGCGGATCGATCTCCGTGGCTTTCCGGATGTCCGCCTCGGCCTCGGGCAGCCGGCCCAGACCGCAGTGGATATCCGACCTGATGAGATAATCCCAGATATTCTTGGGATTAATCTCTATGGCTTTCCGAATCTCTTCTTCCGCCTCCAAAAGCCGGCCTTGCGCAAGATAGAACTGTCCCAGATCCGTGCAGATGCCCTCGCTACGGGGGTCTATCGCGAAGGCCCGTTTGAAGAGCGCTTCGGCCTCCGCCAATCTTCCTTGCTCGCGACGGATATGGCCCAAAAATAAGTGCGCCCCATAATCATTCGGATCCATGGCGACGGCCTGTTGGAACGCCGCTTCAGCCTCCGCGATCCTATGCTGGGACTGAAGCATGTCTCCCAATGCGGTGCAGGCTTCAACGCAGCGCGGGTTCACCTCCAACGCCTTCTCAAATGCCGCTTCCGCCTCGGCCAGACGGCCCTGGAGCCGGAGGATCTTACCTGATTTGCAATGCGCCCCGTCGTTCCTGGGATCTATTCTTATGGACGCTACAGCATCAGCCTCCGCATCGGATAATCGGCCTTGACTAAGATAGATGTCCGCACGGATGTTATGAGCCCAGTCATTCCTGGGGTTTATCCCGATAGCCTTCGTGAGCTCCTCCAAGGCCTCTGCAATCTTGCCCTGGCTGAAGTACAAGCAGCCCAAACCGCTGCGTGCCGTGTCGTTGCTTGGATTAATCTCCAAGGCTTTCTGGAGAGCCGCGTCGGATTCCTTCATCTGACCCTGTTTGCGCAGGATGTTGCCCATATAACAATAGGCGTCGTCATTATAGGGATTGATGGCGATGGCTTTGGCATGAAATCTCAACGCCTGGGGGAATTCGCCCCGTTCGCTGGAGGCGATGCCCAGCTGAACATAAGAGGGGTCGTCGCCGGCCAGGCCTTCCTCTAGTTTCAGACCCCTTGCCATCGGCAGGGCGCGGGCCTGACGCCGCAGCCGCTCCATCTGGCGCAGCAAGCCCCGGGACACCTTGGGGGGGAACCGCTTCTGGAGCCTGGCGATCTGGACGATCTCGGTGATGATCTTCTTGACTGCCATGGTCTCCGGATAGGAGATCCGGCGCTTAGAGAGCCGTCCCAGCCGCGCCGCCAGCCAAGTCATCCGGACGGACAGGAACACGGGAGAAAGGGGCCTGTCCCTGCGCACCGCCTTGGCCGTGGGCCGGCGCGAAAGGGTTTGCTCCGCCAATGAGCGCAAGCCGTCCGACTTCTTGCGGTCCAGGCCCAAGGACGGGATGCGGCCGCGCAGGCCCTCGAGGCGCCGCCTCGCTTCCTGATTGCACGGGTCGCGCCTCAAGTATTTGGCCAGGCTCTGGATGGCCTTGGGGATGTCGCCCTTGAACTCGTAATAGGCCCCCAGCGTGAGCCATTCCTCGAGCGGCACCGTGGTCTGCACCCCGGCGCTGGTCCCGACGCCCAGCTTGGCCGCCAGCCGGCAGAAGCGCTGGCAGCGGTCCATGCGGACGGGATAGGTGTTCCGGCCGTCGCTGCTTTCCCAGAAGATGTGGCTCGCGGAAGATGGCTTGATCGCGAACCGCTCCGGGTGCGCGGCCAGGAGGCTGTTCTCCTCGAGGGCGCAGTAAGTCCGGCTGGGATAGACTCCCATGTAACGGGCGTTGCGCCGCAGGAAGTCCAGCGTGAGCTGGAAATCCGCCTCGGTCTCACCGGGGAATCCGAACATGAAGTTCGCGGTGACGCATATCCCGGCCTGGAACAGCTCGCGCAGCATCCGCTCGGCGTCCGCGATCCGATAATGCTTGTTCATCAGCTTGAGCACGCGCTCCGACCCCGACTCGATGCCCAGGATGACGTGCCGGCAGCGGGCGCGCGCCATCGCCGCGATGACGGGAGCCTTCATCTCCGGGCGCACGTACATGTTGGCCGTCCAGCTGAGGTCGAGGTCGGCGCGGTCCATCAGGGCACAGAACTGCGACAGCGACTCCATGTTCCCGTTGAAGGCCAGGTCCACGAAATCCACATGCCCCAGCCCGTGCCCGAACCGCTCCTTGTGGTGCCTGACCTCCTCGAAGATGCGCCGCCCGCTCATGACCCGGTAGCCCGGCCAGCAGGGCGCGCAGCTGCAGAAGTGGCACTGCCTGGGACAGCCGCGGCTCGTCATCAGCGAGAGATGATTGCCGGTGTCGTAATCGCCGAGAGGAAGATCGCTGAAGTCCAGGAACGGCAGGGCGTCCAAGTCCGCGGGCGGCGGCGGGGGATTGCTCACCTCCAGTCCGGCGCCCTTGCCTGCCACTCCCGGACAGCCGGAGGCATCCGCGCCGGAGTCGAGCCTGCGGGCCAGCTCCGCGAAAGCCGCGAGGCCCTCTCCGGCGATGACGAAATCGACGCAGTCCTCCCGCAGGGCGTCGGCCGTCGCGGCCGGCTTCAGGAAGAACGGCCCGCCCAGCGCGATGCGGATGCGGCCTTCCCGGGACTTGAGCCGCCGGGCGAATTCCAGGCTGAACAGGTAAGAAGCCGAATTGACGGAGATGCCGAGCAAGCGGATCCCGCGTCCGAGCACCTGGTCGATGCAGCGGTCCACGACCCCCAGATTCTCCGAGAATATCCTCTGGACCTGGTCCGGGAAGGTCCACAGCTCGGTCTTTTCCCAGGCCCAGAGGCTCTTGCGCTCCTCCGGCTGGCTCAAGAACGCCTTGATGTTGATGTCCCAGGCGGCGACCTCATGACCCTGGCTCTTCATGAACGAGGCCATCTGCGCCAAGCCTATGGGAGGGTCGAACGTCCCCCAAAGCGGACATTGTATGAGCGCGATTCTCATGGGATCTTCAAATCCATCTTAGGAATTTCACGGCTGTCCCCGCCATCTGCGCCAGGCCCATTCGGACAGGAGCAGCGCCAAGGCCGCCGCCAGCCACCAGAGCGAGGCCGTCGGCCGCCGCCGGCTCGTGACCTCGCTTTGCCGCGCGACGGGGGGGAGCTTGTCCAGGAGCGCCCGCGCCTCGAGCCCGGAGAGCTCCGTGAAGGAGCCGCCCGTGGCCTGGGCCGCGTGACGCAGCCAGCGCAGGTCCATGGGCGCGGCCGGAGGCGCCTTAGCCCAGGCGAAGCGCACCTCGTCCTCGCCCCAGGGCTTGCCGCGCAGGCGCGCCAAGGCCCGGAGCCGATGCCAGCCCGGCGCCAAGCCCGTCAGCTCCACGCTGTAGCTGCCCGGCCCGATGAGCCGGGGCGAGACCTCGCGCGCCTGGCCGCCGGGCGCGGTCCACAGCACGCTGAGCGCGGTCGCATCCTCGGCCGCGGGCTGGAAGTTCTCGTCGAAGACGCGGATGGAGAACACAGCCGGCTCGCGGGCGGGCAGGCGGTCCGGCAAGGGCGCGAACTTGACCTTGGAGAGCTCCAGGCTGCCCGTAAGGTACTCCACGGCGCGGGTCCAGAACCGGCCGTAAAAATCGGCGGTCCTCCAATCCAGGGCTGCGCCCAGCCGCCAGCGCCAGGTGGAATCCGTGCTGACCAGCATCACCTTGCCCCGCCCGTACTCGCGCACCGCGAACAGGGGCATGGCCTGGCCCGCGCCAGTGCGCGCCTCCGGGTGGACGGCCAGGACGCTGGCTCCGGGACGCACCGAGGCGAACCGGGCGTAGCCGTCGAGTTCCGGCAGCGCCTCCCAGGCCGCGCGCGAACGCTCCGCCGTGTCGTAGAGGCGGACCAAGGGGTGTTCGGGCGCGGCGGGCTTGGCCCGGAACAGGCCGGGGACGAAATCCGGGCTCCGGTCCGACAGCGTGACCGGGAGCACGTCCTCCAACGGCGTGCCCTGATAGCCGCCCAAGGCGAAGGCGTTCTCTCCCCCGATGACGAGCAACGCTCCGCCCGCGGCCACGAAGCTCTTGAGCGAAGCCAGGTAGGCGGTGGGCAGATGGAAGCGCGCGTAGGAGAAATTCTCCAGGATGAACAGGTCGAACTGGGGGAGGGTATCGACGAAGATCTCGGATGCCGGGAACGGGATGAGGGACAGCTCGTCCTCCGGCACCAGGCTCGGGTTCTCGGGATTGCGCAGGATGACGAAGGAGACCAGCTCATGGTTGGGGTCGGACTTGAGGAACTCCCTCAAGTTGGCATATTCCGCGCTGGGCCGGCCCGAAAGATACATGATGCGGTATTTCTGCCGGATGACCTCGACGCGGAACTCGCGCGCCGCGACCTGGACGCCCGCCGCGCGCGCCTCGACGCGGTAGCGCTCCGTGCCCAAGGATTGGGCCGTAGCCGTGAAGGTCGCGGCCACCGTCTCCAGGTCGGAGCGGACCTCGATGCGGCGCCGGTCCGCGACCTCCCAGCCCGACGCGGCTTGCGGCCCCCGCTTGGACAGGGTAAGCTCCAGGGCCTGGCCGGCCAGCGCAGAGGCTTCCAGATCGACGGCCACCGCCACCCGGCCGTGCAGGAAGGCGAAGTCCGGCGTCCTCAGGTCCACGATGGCCGCGCCGCGCTCGCGCCGCGAGGGACCGACCCCCACCACGTCCACGGGCAGGCGCAGCTCGGCCAGCGCCGCATCCAGATCCGGGTCAGGCTCGGCGTTGCCGTCGCTCAAGAGCCAGGCGCGCTGCGGCCGCTCGCGCCGCGCCGCCAGGTCGTCTGCGACGTCGCGCAGGGACGCGGAGGGATGCAGCCCGGCGGACGAAGCCGTCAAGGACGAAAGCTCCTCCCAGCCGGAAAGCCCGCGGCCCCGGTCGGAAAGGGCGAAGAACCTGGGCGCGCAGCGCTCATCGATGGCCTGGCGCCGGCGCAGCAGCCAGTCCCGGGCCGCCTCGAGACGCCCACCCGCATCCTTCCGGGCGGCCATGGCATGGCCGGCGTCGAGGAGGACCAGAAGGGGGGGCTTGGCCAGGCGTTGACCGCTCACCGTCACGGCCGGCCGCAGCAGGGAGCACGCCACGGCCGAAACGGCCAGGACGCGCAGGGCCAGCAGGGCCTTGCCGGCCCGCGCGCGGCGGCAGTGCCAGACCAGGCCGGCCGCCAGCGCCAGCGCCGCCGCGGCGCCGGCGGCGCCGCCTTCGAATTCCAGGCCCATGCTCATGGCGCGCCTGAACGCATCCGCTGCATGAGATAAGGCTGGTGCACCGCGTCCGCCTTGTAGCTGCCGGTCAGCGAGTACATGAGCAGGTTGAGGGTCAGCTTGCGGGCGTTGTGGCGCTGGGCCTCGCCGCCGGGGACGCAGGGCAGGAGCGGCCGGCCCAGGGCGTCCTTGATCCAGATTCCCAGGAGGTCATTGCGCGAATAGATGACGGCCGCGCGCCCGCCCCAGGACACGCCCTCCAAGGTCGCCCGCGTCATGACCCGGCCCGCGGCCTGGCGCAGCAAGAAGAAGGTCTTGAAGACGACATCATCGGTGCCCAGGGCCTGGAGTTCGGCCTCGGGCGCGACCTCCTTGAGCGTGCGCCGCACCCAGCGGTCGAAAGAGCCGGAGGCCAGGCCGGAGGTATCCTCGATCCACAGCGTCCCGCCCGCGGCCAGATAAGCGCGCAGGCGCTGCTGCTCGCCCGGCTTCAAATCTTCCGGCGCCTCGCGCCCGGCGAGCAGGACCAGCGGCGATTGAAAGAGGGCGGGGTCGCCCAAGGTGATGACGCGGCGCTGCGGGGCCACCAGGACGCTGGTGACCGTGGCGAAGAGCTCCAGCGCCTCGGCCGGCGCGTCCGGATAGGGATCCCAAGTGGGCCCGAGCTGGAGCTGGGTCCAGACGAAGCGGTCGCCCTGCTGGGAGGCGGCCGGCGCGGCCAGCCCGGCCAAGAGGAGAAGCACGAAAAAGGAACGGGGCAGCGCCAAGGCCAATTCCAATAGCACTAATGCGGCCGCGGCGCAGAGCGCGGCGGCGCGCGCGTCCTGGCCGCGCATCTTGAGCCAGAACTCATCGCGCAGTTTGTCGGCAGCAAGTCCCTGCCAGGGCGGGCGGGCCGGGGGGGACATATCGCTCTCGCCCGCGCCGCGGTCGAGGTTGACGGCGTAGACTCGCCGGTCGCCCGAGTCGTCCTCCATCTCATAAAGGCCGGGCTTGCCGGTCTCCGCGAATTCCACCCGGCGGTCCTTGATCCAAAGGCCGGTGGTCCGGCCCTCGGGAGAGCGCAGCCTCACGCTGGCGGGCGCGGCCTCCTTTTCCGTCCAGGCCCTGACGATGGGCTCGCCGACCTTCACCGCGAAGCTCTGCGTCCCGGCCGCGCTCTGGCGCAGGAGGCCGGTGACGGCCGACACCAATGCCGCGAACACGGGCTTGACCGGCAGATTGCCCGAAGCGGCGTCGAGCGGCGCGGCCCAAAGCGCGATGCGGCCCTTGCCGTGGCCTCCCGTGACGAGGAGCGGATCGCCCAAGGCGGTCCGCAGCCACACCGCCGAGCCCGGCTTGGGCTCCAGACTCAACCGGCGCGTCACCGCGGCCTTTTCCAGTTCGAAGTTCTTCCATGACGCGAACGGCCCCGCGGCCGTCTCCGCCCGTAAGCCGCGGGCCGCTCCGGCATCGGGAGCCGGACCCAGGCGCGCGGGCAGCCAGTCCGCCAAAGCGGCGCAGGATTCGGCCGTGGTGCGGCTTCCCGGAATGAGCCAAAGCCCGCCGCCCCGGCGCACGAAGAGCTCGACCTCCGCGGCCAGGGGGCCGGGAATCGCCTGGAAGTCGGCCAAGGCTGCGGCGTCATAGTCCGAGAACGCGTCCCTGGCAAGTCCATCCATCGCCCTAAAATCCGCATCCCAATCCAGGGGCCCTCCCTGCGCCGCGCCGCCCGGCCGTCTCGCGAAAAGTTCCTTGAGAAAATAGCCCGCTTGCGGAGCTTTAAGGAATCCGGGCGCCCCATAGAGCACCAGTAGGCGCGGCTGCCGGGGATGCTCGAAGGAATAGAAATAGGAGTCGTCCGCGACCAGGGCGTCGGGGCGAAGTTCCACCCGGCCTGACCAGGCCGGCTTGGCCCCGGGCCGAGCCGGGGGCAGCGGCAATGACAGAGCGGCCGGACCATCCGGACCCAGCGCTGACTTGGCGGTGGCCAGGTGCGCTCGGCCGAGCCAAAGGTCGACTGCGGTCTCCGCCTTGGCCGAACCCCATAGCACGACGCGCAGGGACGGCTGGAGCGCCGAGCTCTCCCGGGCTGGTGCGGCCGAGAGCGCCGTGGCGTTGAAAGGAGTGCCCGGCCAGGAAAGGCAGTAAAGAGCCGTCCCCGGCTCTGGAGGCGGCAAGGCGCCGCGCAGCCCGTGGGCCGCGCCGTCGCTCAGGAGCACCACGGAGCGCTTGTTGCGGGAGCCCGCCAACAGCGCGTAGGCCGCCTGGAGCGCCGGAGCGTAATCAGTGCCGCGATAGCCCGCCGGGCTGTGGTCGAAGAAATCCCGGCAGGCTTGAGGCGTGCTCCAGGCCAGCCGGCCTCCCGGAGCGCCCTCCAACCGGTCCGAAAAAGCGGCGCAGGCCACCCTGTCCGCAGGCCGCAGGCTGCGCAAAAGGTCCTCGGCGGCGGACCGGGCCGCGGCGCGGCGCGCGACGCCCCGGTCCATGACGCCCATGGAATAAGAGCTGTCCAGTAACAGGACGAGGTCGATGCCCTCGCCGGCCCCGGCCGCCGCGGCCCCGCCGCGGGTTTGCCGGACCGGGCCGGCATAGGCGAGGAGCAAGAACAGAATGATGCCGCAGCGCGCCGCGGCCAGAAGCCACTGGCGCAGCCGGGTGCGCGGCAAGGCCTGGACCTGCACCTGCCGCAGCAGTGTCAGGTCCGAGAACTCCACGCGCCTGGCCCGGCGCCGGGAGAGCAGGTGCAGGAGCAACGGCGCCGCGGCCAGAGGCAAAGCCCAGAGCACGGCCGGATTGGCGAAGGTCATGACAGCCCGCGCCCCAGGAATCGGGCCAGCTCGTCTTCCCAACTCCGGTCATTAAGGAAGGACCAGAAGGGGATGGACGCGGCATGGCAGCCTGCTTCGTAGAGCCTCTGCTGGCGGCCGAAGGCCTCGCGGTAGGCGTCCTGCAGAGCCGCGGCGTCGCAGTAGATCTCGCGGCCGTCCTCCAGTCCGCGGAACAACGTGGGGCCGTCGAAGCTGAAATTCTTCTCGGCCGGGTCGAGGACCTGCAGGACCATGACCTCATGGCGCCGGGCGCGCAGGCTCTTGATGGCCTTGATGATGGCGCCGGCGTCACCGAGGAGATCGGATATGAGGATGAGCAAGGAGCGCCTGCGGATGCGCGCGGCCGCGGCCTCCAGGGCGCTAGCGAGATCGGTCTCTCCCCGGGGCCGGGAGCGGTCCAGCAGCGAGTCGAGGACCGCGAGCTGGCCGAAGCTGGCGCGGGAGGGGGAGTAGTCGCGCGGCTCGGTATCGAAGGTCGTCAAGCCGACCGCGTCGCCGCCGGCGAGGACGAGATAGGAGACGGCCATGGCGAGGCGGCAGGCGAGCTCCCATTTGCTCGGGCGGCCGGCCGCGGAGAACCCCATGGAGCCGGAGGCGTCCAGGAGGACCGCGCTGGCCAGTATGTTCTCGGTCTGGTACTGCCGGACATAGAAGCGCTCCTGCCGGGCGAAGACCTTCCAGTCGAGGGACTTGATCTCGTCGCCGGGGACGTAGGCGCGGTGCTGGGCGAACTCGTGGGAGAGGCCTTTGGCGGCGCTGCGGTGGCGGCCGACGAGGTGGCCTTCGGCCAGGACGCGCCGCATGGTGAGGTCGAATCTGCGCAGCTTGGCCAGGGCGACCGGGTCGAGGTAACGCACGGTGGCAAGGATTTTACCAAATGCCATCCGCCGGATAAGGGACAATAAAGTTCGGGCTTTGCCGTAGCGAGCGCCCGGCGGCCGTATGCCGGGCGCAACCGGCGGCACTAAGCGAAGCGCAGGTGCCGCCGAGGAGACCAGTTTACGTCCTATCGCCGTCGAGTTCGGCCAGCACTATTGTCAGTCTGCCGCATCCCGATGGCCCAATCATGCTAAAATCTCCTACTCGACTGAATGGTGCCCTTGCGCTTAGCCCGGCCTAGTGCTGGTTTTATAGAATCATTTTCTACCGGGCGATGGGATGCTGGGATGCGTCTTCTCAAATGAGCAAGCTAGAGGAACTAAAACCGAACGCTTCAGTAAGAGGCATTTTACCGGAATGCCTTGTCTCTGTCGTCAATGTTCAGTGGTTCGGCTCGGACGCCCTTGAGTTAACCTACAAAGACCCAGCCGGTAAAGTGTCTAACGAGCTTTTATATCGTCAGGACGAAGCGCGTGTCGAGGTGGCCCTTCAAGGACGGCCATGGAGTTTTGATGGGGATGGCGCGCTGTTTCGCCTAGTCTCCGAAGCTCATCGGATCCGATTGGCCCATTTGTTTGACCCGGTCCTTGCCGTCCACACCTCAGTAGTTGAGCCACTCCCGCACCAGATCACGGCGGTCTACGACACGATGCTGCCGCGTCAACCCCTGCGCTTTTTGTTGGCCGACGACCCTGGCGCGGGCAAGACAATCATGGCAGGGCTCCTCATGAAGGAGTTAATTGCCCGAGGAGACCTGCATCGTTGTATGGTGGTCTGTCCAGGCAGTCTGGCCGAGCAATGGCAAGATGAGCTCTATCGTCGATTTCACCTGCCTTTTGAGATATTGACCAATGACAAGCTGGAATCCGCTCGCACTGGCAACTGGTTCCTTGAGACAAACCTGGTCATCGCCCGGCTCGACAAGCTCTCGCGCAATGAGGATGTTCAAGACAAGCTGAGAGCTCCCGACTGCCGATGGGATCTCATCGTATGCGACGAGGCGCATAAGATGTCCGCCAGCATATTCAATGGCGAGGTCAAGTATACGAAGCGCTACAAGCTCGGTCAGCTTCTCTCCACTATGACCCGGAATTTCTTGCTGATGACCGCGACGCCGCACAATGGCAAGGAAGAGGATTTTCAGCTTTTCATGGCGCTCCTCGATGGGGATAGATTCGAGGGACGCTTCCGTGATGGCGTTCACGCCTCTGACGCCTCTGATCTGATGCGGCGCATGGTCAAGGAAGGGCTGCTCAAGTTCGATGCGACTCCGCTGTTTCCGGAACGGATAGCCTACACTGTTCCATACAAGCTCTCCGATGCGGAGGCGCAACTCTACAAGGAAGTGACCGACTACGTTCGCGAGGAGTTCAACCGGGCTGATGCGCTTCAGAACGATAAGCGCGCCGGCACCGTCGGTTTTGCGCTCACTATTTTGCAGCGCCGTTTGGCCTCGTCGCCTGAAGCCATCTATCAGTCGTTGCGTCGTCGTCGCGAACGGTTGGAAAGCAAACTGGAAGAGTTGAAATTACTCCAGCGGGGGAGCGTAACCGCGCCTGCCATGGCGGCCGGGATCCCGGTGCTGGATGATGAGGATGTTGAAGATCTCGAAGACGCCCCTGATAATGAGGTCGAGACGGCGGAAGAGGAGATTCTCGACCAGTCGACCGCGGCGCGAACAATCTCGGAACTGAAAGCGGAAATCACGACGCTAAAGCGCCTTGAAGCGCTGGCGCTCACGCTCCGCCGGAGCGGTGAGGATAAGAAGTGGCGTGAGCTCTCCCAACTGTTAAACGAAATCTTCACGTCCGCCATCCATGCCACCCAGGTGGCTGAGCGCCCACTCACTCACGGGTCTGCGACAATCCCGCCGCCGACTTCGTCCCCGCGCCAGAAACTTGTCCTCTTCACCGAGCACCGCGACACCCTCAACTACTTAGAGAATCGAATTACGACCCTTCTTGGGCGAAAGGAAGCAGTAGTGATGATTCATGGCGGCATGGGCCGTGAGGAGCGGATGAAGGCGCAGGAAGCATTCAAACACGATCCCGCAGTTCAGGTCCTTTTGGCGACGGATGCCGCTGGCGAAGGGATTAACCTCCAGCGGGCGCACCTGATGGTGAATTATGATCTGCCATGGAATCCGAACCGTATCGAGCAACGGTTCGGCCGTATTCATCGCATTGGACAGACCGAAGTCTGTCATCTTTGGAATCTCGTCGCCGAAGAAACCCGCGAGGGAGACGTATACCGAACTCTGCTGGAAAAGCTGGAACAGGCCCGGGAAACCCTGGGAGGCCAAGTCTTTGATGTGCTAGGGAAGCTCCAATTTGGGGGAAAACCTCTGCGTGAGCTCTTGATCGAGGCGATTCGTTACGGGGAACGCCCCGATGTTCGCGCCAAGCTTACGCAAGTGGTCGCCAATTCCGTGGACCCTGCCAAGTTGCGCGATTTGCTCGAAGAACATGCTCTCGCGCACGACGCGATGGACGCCACTCGCGTGTACCGCATTCGCGAGGAGATGGAGCGAGCCGAGGCGCGTCGTTTGCAACCCCATTACGTTGAATCTTTCTTCCTCGATGCCTTCCAGCGTTTGGGGGGTTCGGTTAAGCAGCGCGAACCGCGCCGCTATGAGATCGCGCATGTCCCATCTCCTCTGCGCAATCGCGACCGGCTCATTGGAATCGCCGAGCCGTTGTTGTCGCGCTACGAGCGGGTTGCCTTTGAGAAATCCCTGGTCGCTCCGCAGGGCCAGCCACTGGCCGCATTCCTGTGCCCGGGGCACCCGTTACTGGACGTCACCATAGACCTCACCCTTGAACGCCATCGCGATTTGCTGCGCCGCGGCACGGTGCTGGTCGACGAGCGCGACTGCGGGACACGCCCTCGCGTACTCTTTTATCTGGAGCATGCCATTCAGGACGCAAGCCTGGCACGGACGGGCCTGCCTGCCGCCGCCATGGCGGCGGGGGAGCGTCGCGTCATATCCAAGCGGATGCTTTATGTGGAACTGGAGGCGGACGGCAACGCGCGCAATCCGCATTATGCGCCCTACCTGGATTATCGCCCGTTGGCGGACGGCGAACCGGCGGTGGACGCGATATTGGCCCGACCGGAATGCGCTTGGATAACCCGAGAACTGGAGCAAAAAGCGCAGGGGTACGCCGTCGCGAATGTCGTGCCCGAACACCTTAATGAGGTTCGCGCGCGCAAGCTCGATCTCATTGCTAAGACCGAGGCGGCGGTGCAGGACCGATTGACGAAGGAGATCAGCTATTGGGACCACCGCGCCGAAGAGCTTAAGCTCCAGGAACAGGCGGGCAGGCCTAATGCGCGACTTAACTCGGATGAAGCGCGGAAACGCGCGGATGCCCTTCAGGGACGGTTGCAGAAGCGGATGGAGGAACTCAAACTCGAACGGCAGATCGCCCCTTTGCCCCCGGTCGTGTTGGGCGGCCTTGTGGTGATACCTGCGGGCCTGCTTGCCGCCATGACAGGTCATTCCGCCGAACTCCCACGCGTCGCAGCCGACACCTTGGCCGCGGCAGCGCGAGCACGCGAGGCCGTGATGATGGTCGAGCGCGGCCTGGGCTTCATCCCCGCCGACCGCGAGACCGAGAAGCTGGGCTACGACATCGAGAGCCGCGTGCCTGGCACCGGGCGGCTGCGCTTTATTGAGGTGAAGGGACGCGTCACGGGCGCCGCCACGATCACCGTCACCAAGAATGAAATCCTGTACTCGCTCAACAAACCCGATGACTTCATTCTCGCCATCGTTGAATTCGACGGCGAGAAACAGCGGGTTCATTATGTCCGCCACCCTTTCCGGCGGGAGCCAGACTTCGGCGTGACCAGCGTAAATTACAATTTTGCAGATTTGCTAGAGCGGGCTGGAGCGCCATCATGATCTCCCGCTTGCCAACAGTCCAAAGCGGCCGGGATGGATACGAACGGCTGGCGGAGTTGGCCAGAGAAACTGCTATGCTTTCGGCCAGTCGTTTGGAACTCGATCTGTCCCAAGTCGGTTTTTTCGCCGCCAACATGGCTGCCCCTCTCGGGGCGGTGCTGGCGCGAGTAGCAGATCGCTTCAATGCCATTGAAGTGGTCAGCGTTCCGGAAATGGTGGAACACATCTTGCGGAAAAACGGTTTCTTGACGCAATACCGTTACCCGGCGTTGGACGACGTGAACCGAACCACCATTCCGTTTCGCCGCCTCCAGCGTTCGGACGAAGGGCTCTTTGCCGATTACGTGGAACGGCACCTGAGAGGCAAGGGCATTCCTCGCATGTCCGAAGGGCTCGGCAAAGTGTTTAAGAAGAAGATTTTTGAGGTCTTCCAGAATGCCGTGATTCATTCCGAGTCAGAACTCGGGATCTTCGTTTGCGGACAGTTCTTCCCGCAGAAGCAAAGACTCGATCTGACGATTGTGGATGCGGGCATTGGCATTAGGGAAAGCGTCCGCCGATTTCTCGGCGGCAAAATGTCTTCTGTTGATGCGATTCGCTGGGCATTGCAGGAGGGCCATACCACGAAGAGAGGGCCTCAACCGGGGGGATTGGGCCTGAAGTTTCTTCAGGAATTCGTCCGGCTGAACAAGGGCCGAATTCAGATCGCCTCCCGATTCGGATTTTACGAGTTCGGCGATGGCCAGGAGTCCTTCGCGAAGATGGCTGCAGATTTCCCTGGTACGGCCGTGACCATCGAGATCAACACTGCCGACACAGAATCCTATGTTCTGGCGTCGGAGATACCGCCAGAGAGCATTTTCTAAACAGAATGGAGTGGAAAGATGAGTGAGCCAATTGTGGTTCGTGTATTCGATATCGTCGGTGGTCCGTTGGGCGTATCTGCCGATGATGGCCAACGCGTTTACGACAAGATCGCTCTCCTGCTGAGCGAGGGGAAGAAAGTTTCCCTCTCCTTTGAGCAGGTGGAGACGATGATCTCGTCTTTCCTCAACGCCGCGATTGGGCAGCTCTACGGCAAGTTCCCTGAAGACCGAATTAGGGAACTGCTTTCGGTCCGCGACATGGATGAGGAAGACCGCATAGTCCTCAAGCGCGTGGTCGAAAACGCTAAGGCGTATTTCAAAGCCCCGAAACGATTTGATGCGGCGTGGAAGGAAGAGGTGGGCAATAATGAAGAATAAAGCTCACGACCTCTCCAAGTATGCTTTCCAGAAGAACGAGCCCTTTTTGCTGGATGCCAATGTCTGGCTCTACCTCTATCCGGCCCCGTCCAATAAGCCCGATTGGCGTGCTGCCAGCTATTCGAACGCCCTGAAGGGCATACTGACCGCTGGATCACGCCTGGTTATGGATGCACTGATCCTCAGCGAGTACCTCAACCGCTACTGCCGGATCGAGTGGATTGCATTACACAAGGCGGCGCAGCCGGACTTTAAAATGTTCCGCAAATCCCCCGCTTTTAAGTCTGTGGGGGCAGGCGCCGCCACGTACGCACGAGAAATGCTTAAACTCTGCACTAGGCACGACCATCCATTTTCCGCCGCCAACGTCACGCAAGTACTTGCTGACTTTGAGACTGGAGTGAATGACTTCAACGACGGCCTCCTCGCCGAGACTTGCCGTCATCATGGCTGGAAACTGGTCACCAACGATGGCGATTTCACCTCTGGCGGGATCGATGTTTTGACCTCTCATCCGCGCCTGCTCAGAGCGTGCCCATGACGGTTCCGTATAAAAAGAAGCTTATCGAGGTGGCGCTCCCGCTGCCAGAGATCAACGATGCGTCGTCCTACGACAAGATGCCGGGAATCGGGCCGCATCCGAAGGGCATCCACCACTGGTGGGCGCGGTTGCCGCTGCCGACCGCGCGGGCGGTGCTGTTCGCTTCGGTCGTGACCGATCCTTCGGATAATCCGGCGTGGGCGGGCAAGAGCGAGGCCAAGCAGGATGCTGAGCGGGAGCGACTGTTCGGGATCATCCGGCGACTCATGGGCAAGAAACTCCATGAACATCCGGAGGTCTATGCTGAGGCACAGGAGGAGATGCTCAAGCACTGCGACGGAAAGCTCCCGCCCGTGCTTGACCCGTTTGCCGGCGGTGGATCCATCCCTCTTGAGGCTAACCGACTTGGATTTGAAGCCCACGCAGGCGACCTAAATCCTATCGCAGTGATGCTCAACAAGTGCAATCTGGAGCTTGCGCCGCGCTGGGTGAATAGACCGCCCGTAAATTCGGAGGACCGTAAGCGGATTGGAGGTACACAGTCTTGGCACGGCGCGAACGGACTCGCAGCCGACGTACGCTACTACGGGCGGCTGGTTCGCCATAGAGCGTATGCGAAGATTGGAAGTCTTTACCCTAAGGTGCACCTGCCTAAGGAAAATGGAAGCGGCGAGGCCAACGTCATCGCATGGATTTGGGCTCGCACGGTTGCTAGCCCGAACCCTGCGGCACGAGGCATCCATGTGCCGCTCATCAGCACGTATTGGCTGAATTCCCCAAGGAAGGACAAGAAGCCGCCTTATCACTGGATGGAGCCGGTGGTGGACAAGGCCAAGTGTACTTACCGGTTTGTGGTGCGGACGGGAGCGCCCGTAAATCGGACACAAATTGATGAGGGAACGAAGGGAGGCAGGGGGGGGTTTCGGTGCCTGCTCACCGACGCACCCATCCCATTTGAGTACATTCGCAGTGAAGGGCAAAGTGGTCGGCTGGGATGCGTCATGCTCGCAGTTGTAGCTGAGCTCCCCCGCGGTCGTACTTATATCCCGATAAGCCCGGAGCAGGTCGAGGCCGCTAATTCAGCCAAACCGCAGGGCTTCCCAGATACAGATCTTCCCGATGAAGCACTAGGCTTCCGGGTTCAGAACTACGGCATTCGGAAGCACTGGCAGCTTTTTACTCCCCGGCAGCTCACGGCAATGGTGACTTTGAGTGACCTAGTAAAGGAGATCGACGCGGACGTGCGGCGCGATGCTATTGCGGCGGGTTGGACCCATGCAGAGGCCGGTGCCTATGCCCAGTCGGTGGCGACGTTTCTTGCCCTCGCGGTTGATCGCTGCGCAGACTTCAATAATGCTCTGTGCCGGTGGAAAGCGAGTGGTCAGCAGTCAATGGATCTCTTCGGACTACAGGTCATTCGGTTGGTCTGGGACTTCGTCGAGCCAAACATAATGGGCGAAAAAGCCGTGTGCTGGCACACCGCGGTCGACATATGCGCAGATGCCATTCAGACGATAACGCCGAATCCGGAAGCCGTAGCGACAGTCCACCAAGCCGACGCTGCCCCGGCGCAAACGGCCTCCGCAACTTGCTGGTCAGCACCGATCCGCCCTACTACGACAATATTAGCTACGGCGCGCTGTCGGACTTCTCCTATGTCTGGCTGAGACGCACAATCGGAGAACATTATCCGGACATTTTCCGTACCGTGCTCGTCCCCAAGATGACGGAACTGATCGCCTCTCCCGACCGGTTCGAGGGCGACAAGGAAAGGGCTAAGCAACATTTTGAGACGGGATTCCGGAAGGCTTTCACGGCCCTGCGGGACGAGATGGATCCGCACTTCCCGCTTACCGTTTACTACGCTTTCAAGCAAGACGACGAGGGAAGCGGTGCGGATGAAGCATCGACGGAGGCCGCGGGAATTGATCTCACAACAGGCTGGGAGACGCTCCTTGACGCACTGATCTCAAGCAACTTCCAGATTACTGGGACGTGGCCGGTACGCGCATCGCAAGCATGGCGAATGCGCGCGATGGGTTCCAACGCTCTAGCCTCCTACATCGTGCTCGCCTGTAGGCCGCGCCCGGCGGATGCGCTACGAGTCGGCCGGAATGCGTTCGTGGCAGAGTTAAAACGCGAGCTACCGCCAGCGCTACACCATCTACAACAGGGCAACGTGGCCCCGGTGGACTTTGCGCAAGCGGCCATCGGTCCCGGCATGGCGGTCTTTTCCCGCTACTCCGCCGTGTTGGAGAGCAATGGCAAGCCGATGGCCGTTCGCACCGCGCTGGCCCTCATCAACGGCATGAAGGATGAATTGCTTGGTGAGGCCGTTGAGGAACTCGACAAGGACACGCGGTGGGCGGTGACCTGGTTCGCCGGCACGGGATTTGAATGGGGCGAGGCCGGACAGGCCAACCTGCTGGCCAATGCGCAGGCCACTGCCATGAATGGCCTCGTCGCCGCTGGCATCGTGGAGGTCAAGGGCAACCAGGTCCGTCTTCTTCGTCCGGAGGAGTTGCCGGCTGACTGGGATCCCACTACGGACAAGCGCCTGACAGTATGGGAGATGACCCATCACCTGCTGCGCGTGTATGTATCCGAGAAGCGAGGCGACGCGGCCACAGCGGCGCTCTTGCGCAAGTTGGGCGGTAAAGCGGATGTGGCCCGCGACCTGGCCTATAAACTGTTCACCGTCTGCGAGAAGAAGCAGTGGAGTAAGGGCGCTCAAAGCTATAATGCGCTGGTGATGGGCTGGCCGGAATTGGCCCGCCTATCACGCAAGGACGGGGAATCTCAGACACCGCAGGCAGAGCTGTTCTAAAGGGGTAAAGCTATGCGAGGCATTCGTTATGTCGAAATCGAGAACTTTAAGATATTTGGTGGGAAAATTCATGTGGACCTGGGACATCCTGCCGTACTGATCGGACCAAACAATGCCGGGAAAACCAGCGTGATCCAGGCCCTCGCCCTATGGAGCCGCGGCGTGCAGGCATGGTACGAGCGCAAGGGCCGGCCTCGGCAGAAGGAAAAGAGAGAGCGGGTCGCAGCAGGCATCAACCGGCTGAGCATCCTTGAGGTGCCGGTCTCCGAGAATCGCTTTTTGTGGAACCGAATGCGGGTGCGGAAGGACAATGCCTCCATTCGCTTGACGGTCAATGTGGGCGTCGAGCACGGCGGACTGGTCAAGGACTGTCGCATGGAGTTTACCGTGCGTGACAGCGAGGTCCTTTACTGCCGGCCGTGTGAGGAGACGCTGAAGGACGATGCTCTAATTGCGCATGCGAGCAGCATCCCATTTCATTTGCTCTACCCGATGTCAGGAATTGAGCCGGTCGAAACCCTCGTGCCCGAGGGCCGCGTTAACGTCCTGCTGGGGCAAGGCCAGACGGCGCAGGTGCTCCGCAACCTCTGCTTCAAGGTCGTTGAGAACGACAAGGAAAAGAGAACAGAAGATTGGGACCGCATCGGTCGTCTGATCCAGAAACTGTTCGGTGTTGCGCTCGGCAGACCACGCCTAGACGAGAAGCGCGGCGAATTGGTCGTGCGCTATAGCCAGCCAGATACTGACGCCGACATGGACATCGCGCTGGCAGGGCGTGGGTTCCAGCAAATGCTGTTGATCCTTTCCTATCTCTACACAAATAAGGGCAGCGTGCTTCTGATTGACGAACCGGATGCTCATCTCGAAGTTTTACGGCAGAAACAAGTTTATGAGATGCTTAAGGACGTGGCGGCGGAGAACAATAGTCAAGTTGTGGTGGCCACACATTCGGAAGTCATTCTGGACGACGCGATCGAGACCAACCTGACGTTGCTTATTAATGGGACGGCCGCCGACCTTGCAACGATGCAGAACGTGCGAAACTCGTTGCGGACATTCGGGGTCGAGCATTACTACAAAGCGCGAGTGTGTCCCCGAATCCTCTATATCGAAGGATCCACGGATTTTGACACGCTCAAGGCGCTCGCGGCGAAGCTTAAACATCCTGCGTCAGGGGTGCTCGCGGGGCGCATCAACTACTACTACACGCGTAATGTCGGGCCCGCCGACACGCTCGACAATCAACTAGATCGGCTGGGCGGGGCATTCCAGGAAAACATTAAGCGCCATTTTCATGCCATGAAGGGACTGGTGCCGGAGTTTAAGGGATTGGCCATTCTGGACAAGGATGCGCGGGACTTGTCTGATGAAAGCGGGGAGGGCCTGGATATCCTTTATTGGCAACGCTATGAGATTGAGAATTACTATATTACTCCTGATCTCATTCTGAAATTTGTTGTCGGCGTCTTCGATCAGGAAGGCGGTTTGTTCACCGAGTCGAACGTCAAAACGATGCAGGAGGTGCTGGATGAGCATCTTCTGAAGAAGGTGTTTGCTGGAGATCGCCAGCAGCTTGACGAGTATAAGACGGCCAGTGCCAGCTTGCAGAAGACATTACTCAGTAACCTCAAGATGAGCGAATTCGCCGAAGGCGTGTTCGAGGAGTTCGCGCGGCGGCAAAAGCAGCCAGTCCTTCTGCGAAAGGGCGAATATTGCCAAATGATCGAGGACGTCGCATCCAGCGACTTGCCTCCTGAAGTGGCCGAGAAGTTAGATCGGCTGGCGGAACACTTTAAGGACATTGTGGTGTTGGACACGCCAAAGCTGTCCCAAACGGAGTAATCCATGGCCATTACCAATCACGAACGCGTCGGCAAGATGTTGGAGTTGCTGTCGTCAGGCCTAAAACCCTTCGTCGAGCGCGAGCTAAAAAACACCAATCCGCCGAACTGGTTCGCTGACACAAAGCGCACCCTCGCCGATTCCCAGCTTCAACTCCTAGGAACCCCGGAGGCGCCGCAGTGGGATGCATCCGCCATCCTCGTTACGATGTGGAACCAGTGGAACGATGTTTTCCGCAAAACCTTGGGGCAGGCCGAACGCACGCTAGTCAGCGAGTTGCGGGAAACCCGCAATCGCTGGGCGCATCAGCGGCCCTTCAGCACCGACGACGCCTACCGCGCCCTGGACAGCGCCGCCCGGCTTCTGGCTTCCGTATCCGCACCGGAGGCGGACGAAGTCGAAAAGATGAAGATGGAATTGCTCCGCGTACGCTTCGACGAGCAAGTGCGCACGGAAAAGCGCAAGAGCGCCAGCACAACCATCGAGACACAGGCGCAAGCCGGGCTTAAACCTTGGAAGGAGGTTGCGAGTCCCCACAAGGACGTGGCCAGCGGGAAGTATCAGCAGGCGGAGTTCGCCGCCGACCTATGGCAGGTTCATTTAGGCGAAGGTTCGGACGAGTACCGCAAACCGAAGGAATTCTTCCGCCGCACCTACCTCACGGAAAGTTTGCGGGGCTTGCTGGCCAGTGCCGCCCAGAGGCTTAGCGGCATGGGTGGCGATCCGGTCGTTCAGCTCCAGACGAACTTCGGGGGGGGCAAAACCCATTCCATGCTGGCCCTCTATCACCTCTTCTCCGGCATCGCGCCCGGAGAGCTTCTTGGTGTGGACTCGGTCCTCCAGCACGCCGAAGTGACCAAGCTGCCGAAGGTCAATCGAGTTGTTTTGGTGGGCAACAAGATTTCCCCCGGCAACCCGGTGACCAAGCCAGGCGGAACCGTGATCCGCACCTTGTGGGGGGAAATCGCTTGGCAGCTCGGCTACTCGGCTGGCGGTGAGAAAGAAGCTAAGAAGGCTTTTAAGCGCATTCAGGCGGACGATGAGAGAGCCACGAATCCCGGGGATGCACTGCGTGCCCTGTTCAACGACTACGGTCCGTGCCTGATCCTCATTGACGAATGGGTAGCCTACGCCCGCCAACTCCACGATCAGGGCGACCTGCCAGGCGGCAACTTCGAGACGCACTTCACCTTCGCCCAGGCGCTCACGGAATCCGCCAAGCTTGCGAAGCAGTGCTTGCTGGTGGTTAGTCTGCCGGCGTCCGATACGACCGGGTCGCCACACGCGCAGGCCGATGACATAGAGGTGGGCGGTGAGCGCGGCCGGGCCGCGCTTGACCGCCTGCGCAATTCGATTGGCCGCGTGGAAGCATCTTGGCGGCCGGCCAGCGCCGAAGAGGGGTTCGAGATCGTGCGCCGGCGGCTGTTCGAGCCCTTGATCGAGCAGGACCAGTTTGTCGCCCGCGACACCGTGGCAAAGGCGTTCTTCGACCTCTATCGCACCCAGCAGGCGGAGTTTCCACCGGAGTGCCACGATAGCGACTACGAGAGGCGGCTGAAGGCCGCCTATCCTATTCATCCAGAGGTCTTTGATCGGCTGTACAACGACTGGTCCACGCTGGTGAAGTTCCAGCGCACCCGGGGCGTCCTGCGTCTGATGGCCACCGTGATCCACAGCCTCTGGGAGAAAGGCGACCGCAGTCCGTTGATCCTGCCTTCAAATATCCCGATTGACGACCCTCGCGTGCAGTTCGAATTGACCCGCTATCTCTCCGACAACTGGGTGCCGGTGATCGAAAAGGATGTGGATGGCCCCAACTCGGTTCCGCTGCGCATTGACGCGGAAACGCCGAACCTCGGCAAGTACTCCGCCTGCCGCCGTGTGGCGCGAACAGTCTATCTTGGTTCGGCCCCAACAGCCAAGGCGGCCCACAAGGGCCTGGAGGACAGGTGGATTAAGTTGGGCTGCGTGATGCCGGGTGAGTCGCCGGCCATCTTCGGCGATGCTTTGCGCCGGCTCGCCGGTGCCGCAACCTTTCTTTACCAGGATTCTGCTCGCTATTGGTATTCGACACAGCCGACGGTGACGAAACTGGCCGATGACCGAGCCGAGCAACTCAAGTCGGACCCGGATGCCGTGGCGGAAGAAGTCGGCAAGTGGCTCCGCAATGATTTGCGCAAGGCCGGAGACTTCAGCCGCATCCATCCATTGCCGAAGACATCGGGTGACGTGCCTGATGATAAGGACGCTCGGCTGGTCGTATTCGGCATTGAGTATCCGCACACTAAGGACACGGAGAGCCCGGCCATCGCGGCCGCGAAAGAGATGGTGCAGAATCGCGGGACCGCTCCGCGCATCTACCGTAACGCCCTGGTTTTTCTCGCGCCCGATAAAAACCGGCTTCAAGACCTGGACGAGGCCATCCGCCGATTTCTGGCGTGGTCCTCCATCGTCGACGAAGCGGAAACGCTCAATCTTGACCCACACCAGAGCAAGCAGGCTGTAGCACAGAAGGAAAACGCCAGCAGCGCGGTTGCGGCCCGATTGCCAGAAACCTACCAGTGGTTGATTGTGCCTACACAGGCAACCCCACAAGGACCAGTCGAATGGCAGTCCTTCCGTCTTACAGGCCAGGATGCGTTGGCGGTTCGTGCAAGCAAGAAGCTGTGTAAAGATGAACTCTTGATTACGGGGCTAGCGGCCAGCCGGTTGCGATTGGAATTGGATCAGGTCCCTCTGTGGCGCGCGCCAGCCGCATCGCGGGATACGGCACAGGCCGGCGGGGATCATGTGGCGATCCAGCAATTAGCTGAGGACTTCGCTCGGTATCTCTATCTACCGCGGCTAAAGGATTCAGCCGTTCTCATCGATGCGATCTTGAGCGGCCTTGCTCTGTTGACCTGGATGCAAGACTCTTTCGCTTATGCCGAGAGTTTTGACGAAACCGCAGGCCGTTATCGTGGTCTCCGTTTCGGTCAACACATCTGGATTGCCGAGGACAGTCCATTGGGCCTGATAGTACGTCCAGATGCTGCCCAACGTCAACTGGCAGTCGAAGCCCCTCAAGCGCCGGACGAGGCGGCGAAACCTTCCAATGGGTCCGGCGGCCCATCAATCGCGGTGTCGGGAAGCAGCACTCCCAGCGCCAAGGTTGCTGTAGTGGCGGCGCCACCGAAGCGTTTCCATGGGAGCGTAACGCTTGAAACAACGCGGGTCGGCCGCGACGCCGGCCGCATTGCCGACGAGGTTATCGCGCACCTCGCCGGGATCGTGGGCTCCGAGGTCAAGGTCACCCTGGAGGTCGAGGCGAATATCCCATTCGGTGTTCCAGACCATGTAGTCCGTACCGTCACCGAGAATTGCCGTACCCTCAAGTTCGAAAATCATGGGTTTGAGAAGGAGTAGTTTGCGCCAACAAGTCGGCCCTGAAACCAACTCTCTCGACGAAAGATGCAGCTTGTACTGTTAGCGGAATGCACCTAAGCGGCTGCTCCCCGCAAGCCCCAGCTGCGCTCTTGTGCCTATGTCGCAGCAAGGTGTCAGCAACTCTTTCATAAAGTGGCGCAGCGCATGAAGCGGATGAAGGACGCCATGGCCGAGGCGGGGCTCAAGGCGCCTGAGTTCGAAGCGAACGGATTTTTCCGAGCCGTGTTTCATCGCTCGCCAGAGCGTTCGTTAAAGGCGCGGGAGAAGGTCGGAGATAAGGTCGGAGATAAGGTCGGAGATAAGGTCGGAGATAAGGTCGGAGATAACTTGATATATCCCGGAAACGAAGCCGGGAGCGTATCCAAATGACGGCCACAGCTCCGTCGGCCTTCGGCCTCCGGTTCCGCTCGCCAACATCGGCGAGCGGGCGTACAAAAACCACGCCACGTACGACTTAGGGACACTCTTAATGTTTCATATGATTTGATGCGCGGTTTTCCCTCGCGCCTCAATCATGCTATTATTCATGAGCCCAAATTCCCACGAGGCCGGCAAGAGGATTGAAATGATCGAATTCGACAACAAGGTTCTGTTCCTGGGCTACGGCGCCGTGGCCCAATGCGCCCTGCCCATCCTGCTCAAGCTCCTGAAGGTCCCGGCGCGCAACATCACCGTCATGGACTTCGAGGACCGCCGGCAGGCCCTTAAGCCCTTCACCGCCAAGGGCGTGCGCTTCGTGCGCCAGCGCATCACGCGCGCCAACCTCGGCTCCGTGCTGAAGAAGCATCTCGCCGCCGGCGACCTGCTCATCGACCTGGCCTGGAACATCGACTGCGAGGAGCTCCTGCAGTGGTGCCACGACCGCGGCGTGCTCTACATCAACACCTCCACCGAGGTCTGGGACCCCTACGCCGGCGCCTTGAACAAGCATCCCACCGAGCGTACCCTCTACTGGCGGCACATGAAAGTCCGGCGCCTCATCGCCAAGTGGGACCGCCCCGGACCGACTGCCGTGCTCGAGCACGGCGCCAACCCCGGCCTGATCTCGCACTTCACCAAGTACGGGCTCATCGCCATCGGCGAGCGCCTCCTCGCGGAGAAGAAGGTCAAGGGCCGGGCCGCCGATGAGCTGCGCCAGCTCATCAAGGACCGGACCTTCAACCGGCTCGCCATGCAGTTGGGCGTCAAGGTCATCCACTGCAGCGAGCGCGACACGCAGATCTCCGACCAGCCCAAGCGCGTCAACGAGTTCGTCAACACCTGGAGCATCGAGGGCTTCCGCGAGGAAGGCACCACCACGGCGGAGCTGGGCTGGGGCACGCACGAGAAGAAGCTCCCGCCCTATGCCTTCGAGCACAAGCAAGGCCCGCGCAACCAGATCTGCCTGGCGCGCATGGGCATCAACACCTGGGTCTGCTCCTGGGTGCCGAACTACTGCATCCACGGCATGGTGGTGCGCCACGGCGAGGCCTTCACCATCTCCGACAAGCTGACGGTGTGGAAGGGCGGCAAGGCCGTGTACCGCCCTACGGTGCACTATGCTTACTGCCCCAGCGACGCGGCCATCGTCTCGCTCAACGAGCTGCGCGGCGACGACTACCGCCTGCAGCCCAAGCTGCGCATCATGACCGACGAGATCACGACCGGATCCGACGTCCTCGGCGCGCTGATCATGGGCCATCCCTACAACTCCTGGTGGGTGGGCAGCGACCTCAGCATCGCGGAGTCCCGCCGCCTGGTCCCGCACCAGAACGCCACCACCATGCAGGTCGCCATCTCGGTGGTCGCCGCCTCCCTCTGGATGATCGAGAACCCGAGCCGGGGCGTGCTGGTGCCCGACGACCTGCCCCACGAGCCCATCCTGAAGACCGCCAAGCCGTACCTGGGCAAGTTCATCTCGACGCCCTCGTCCTGGACGCCGCTGGAGCATTACACCAACGCGTTCCACGGCTTCAACAACCCGGCCGTCGACAGGAAGGATCCCTGGCAGTTCACGAACTTCCTGATCACGGACGGAGACTAATCCACCGCGCCCGGAGGAAAACCTTGCTACCGCTCAACCGCCTGCAGAAGCTCGCCGCGCGGCACGGCACGCCGCTCTTCGTGGTGGACCACGACCAGATCCGCCGCAACTACGCGGAGTTCAAGAAGCACCTGCCGCGGGTGCAGGCCTACTACGCGGTCAAGGCCGAACCCCTGCCCGAGATCGTGGAGACGCTGTACAAGGCGGGGGCGAGCTTCGATGTGGCCTCCTTCCCGGAGTTCCTCATCGTCCATGAGAACATCAAGAACCTGTCCGCGCGCCGGCGCCAGGACTACATCTGGGACAAGATCATCTACGCCAACCCGATCAAGGCCACCGAGACCCTGGAGCAGCTCGACCAGTACCGCCCCCTGGTGACCTTCGACAACATCGAAGAGGTCCGCAAGATCAAGAAGCACGCGCCGCACGCGGGACTCGCCCTGCGCCTGAAGGTGGCCAACACGGGCGCCATGGTGGAGCTGTCCTCCAAGTTCGGCGCCGCGCCGGGCGAGGCCGTGGACCTCATCCTCGCGGCGGTGAAGGCCGGGCTGGTCGTGGAGGGCCTGAGCTTCCACGTGGGCAGCCAGACCACGAACTTCGAGAACTACGTCCAGGCCATCAACCTGGCGGCCAACATTTTCAAGGAGACGCGCGAGCGCGGCTACAACAAGATGAACCTGCTCGACATCGGGGGGGGATTCCCGGCCCCGTACGACAACACCGTCAAGCCGTTCCGCGACTTGGCCCGGACCATCAACAAGGAGCTGGACCGGCTGTTCCCGCCGGACATCGAGATCCTGGCCGAGCCCGGCCGGTTCATGATCGCGACCGCGGGGACCTCGGTGGTGAAGATCATCGGCAAGGCGGTGCGCGACGGCAAGCTCTGCTACTACGTCAACGACGGGGTGTACCACACCTACTCCGGCATCATCTTCGACCATTGCCACTACCACATGAAGGCGTTCCGCAAGGGGCGGGAACAAATCTGCTCGGTGTTCGGGCCAACCTGCGACGCGCTGGATGTGATCTCCATGGCGGAGAACCTGCCCGAGGACTTAGAGCTCGGAGAGTTGCTCTACAGCCCGGACATCGGGGCCTACAGCCACGCCTCGTCCACGCACTTCAACGGATTCCCGCCGGCGAAGGTCGTGCACGTCAACCGATAGCCGTAGGCGGTCTTAGGGGGACAGGATGAACATCGGGGCCATGCTGGGTATCTTCGCCCTGATGTTCCTGCTCGAACTTCCCGACAAGACGATGATCGCCACCATCGTCATGAGCACGCGCGCCCGGCCATCCTCGGTGATCCTCGGCGCATCGAGCGCTTTCATCGTGCATATGGCCATCGCCGTTACCGCAGGCGGCCTGCTCACCCTGCTGCCCGGCCACATCAAGGACACCATCGTCGGACTGTTGTTCCTGGGAGGTGCGGCCTATCTCTTCTTCGTGCCCGAAGAAAGGGAGGAAGCCGAAGGCGCGCGCGAGGCCGAGCCCGAGCATGCCGCCGGGCGCTGGAGAGAAATCGCCACCGCCTTTGGGATCATCTTCATCGGCGAATTCGGCGACCTCACCCAGATCCAGGCTGCCAACTTAGCCGCCAAGACCCACCAGCCCTACCAAGTCTTCGCCGCATCGAGCGCCGCGCTCGTGTGCGTCACCGTGCTGGGCGCCTACGGGGGAAGGATGCTCCAGAGATTCCTGCCGCTCAAGGTCATCCGCGGAATCGGCGGCCTCATCTTCACGGGGCTGGGCATCTACACCTTAGTATCGCTCTGCCTCGGCTGAGCGGCGCCGAGGCTGCTCTACGCCAAGAAAGCGTAGCGCAGCAAGAAGACCGCCGCCAGCACCCACATCAGCGCCGGGACCTCGCGCCCTTTGCCTGCGCAGGCCTTGAGCATGGGATAGCTCACAAAGCCTGCGGCGATCCCGTCGGCGATGTTGAAGGTGAAAGGGATCGTGGCGATGGTCAAGAACGCGGGCAGGCCCTCGGTCAGATCGTCCCAAGCGATCCTCTTGACCACGCCCATCATGAGCGCGCCCACCAGGATCAAGGCCGGCGCCGTCACCGGATGGATGAAGGTGCGAGCGTCCAAAGCCATACCCGCGCTCACCGACCGCACGAGCGGAGAGAAGAACAGGCTTGCCAGGAACAGAACCCCCACCGTCACCGCGGTCAGACCCGTCCGGCCGCCCTGCGCCACGCCCGTCGCGCTCTCGATGTAGCTGGAGACCGTGGACGTGCCCAGACACGCGCCCGCCGTCGTGGAGACCGCGTCGCACAAAAGGGCCCGCGACGCCCGGGGCAGTTTCCCATCCACCAACAGCCCGGCTTGCACGGCCACGCCCACCAAGGTTCCCAGCGTGTCGAAAAGAGTCATGAAGAGGAAGATGATCACGATCGAGGCCGAATTCCACGAGAGCAGTCCCGTCAGGTCGAACTTGAAGAAGGTCGGAGCCAAGGACGGCGGCGCGCTGAAGACACCGTTGAACTTCACCAGGCCCAGACAGGATCCCAGGACTGCCGTGGACAATATCCCGGCCAGGATCGCGCCGCGCACCTTCCTCACGGACAGGGCGGCGGTCACGCCGAAGCCGAAGAGGGCCAAGAGCACCGGCTTGGCCGTGATCGGCCCCAATTTGACCAAGGTGGAAGGATTCGCGATCACCAGGCCCGCCCCTTGCAAGCCGATGAGCGCCACGAACAGGCCGATGCCGGCGGCGATGGCCAATTTCAAAGACGCCGGCACGCAGTTCACCAAGGCCTCGCGCATCTTGGTCAGGGTCAAGACCAAGAACACGAGGCCCGAGATGAGGATCAGGGCCAAGGCCCGCTGCCATGTGACGCCCATCCCTAGGACGACCGTGTAGGTGAAGAAAAAATTCTCGCCCATGAGCGGAGCCTGGGCGATGGGATAATTCGCCAGCAAGCCCATGAGGAAGCAACCCAGGGCACTGGCCAGGCAGGTCGCCGTGAAGACCGCCCCTTCGTTCATCCCCGCCGCGCCCAGAACCTGCGGCTGGACGAAGATGATGTAGGCCATGGTCAGGAAAGTGGTCAGGCCGGCCGCCAGCTCGGTGCGGACGTTCGTCCTATGGCCGTCCAAACTGAAGATCCTCATCCGGCTCAGTCCCTCAGGAGCCGCTCGACCAGGGAGTCCGCCTTGACCCCTTCCGCTTCGGCCTGAAAATTGAGCACCAAGCGATGCCGCAGGACCGGCTTGGCCACGGCCTTCACGTCGTCAAGACAAGCAGCGAAGCGCCCGTTCAGCAAGGCCCGTGCCTTGGCCCCCACCACCAAAGCCTGGCTGGCCCGCGGCCCCGCGCCCCAAGCCACCCACTTCTTCACCTCGTCGGGGGCGCCCGCCGCCTCCGGCCGGGTCCGCCGCGCCAGACGCACCGCATAGTCCACGGCCGAATCCGGCGCCGGGACCCGGCGCACCAGGTCCTGCAGAGCCACGACCTCGGCGGCGCCCAGCACCGGCGTCAGCCGCACCTCCTTGTCCCCCGTCGTTTCCGTCACGATGCGGCGCTCCTCGTCGGCCGACGGGTAGTCCACCGCGATCTGCAGGAAGAAACGGTCGAGCTGGGCCTCGGGCAGAGGGTAGGTGCCCTCCTGCTCGATGGGATTGCGCGTCGCCATCACGAAGAAGGGCCGCGGCAAGGGCCGGGTCGCGCCGGCCGACGTCACCTGGTTCTCCTGCATCGCCTCGAGCACCGCGGACTGGGTCTTGGGCGGGGTGCGGTTGATCTCATCGGCGAGGATCATGTTGGCGAAGATCGGCCCCGGCAGGAAGCGGAAGGTGCGCTGCCGGGTCTGAGGGTCTTCGTGCAGGATCTCGGTTCCCGTCAAGTCCGAAGGCATCAGGTCCGGCGTGAACTGGATGCGTGAGAACTTCAGATCCAGGAGCCGCGCCAGGCTCGATATCATCAAGGTCTTGGCCAGACCGGGCACGCCTTCGAGCAGGCAATGCCCGCGCGCGAAGAGCGCGATCAGGATCTCCTCGATCACCTGCTCCTGACCGATGATGACCGAACGGATGCCGCGCAGCATATCCGCCTTGGCCTGCCCCAGCCGCTCGGCGGCCTGCACGTCGCCCTCTGTAGCGATATGACCCATGCTCTCAATCCCCCCGGTTGCGCCACCAGAACCAGACCACCACGACCGCCAGCAGCGCCAGAATAAGATTGCTCGACCAAGAGGCGACCCAGCTCAAGTCCCGCCGCACCGACAGCCGGGGCGACGCCGCGACCAGCTTGGGAACGGCCGACGGCCCGAGAGACAGGGAGCTCAACAGCTCCCTGGTCATCTCCGGCGCCTGCGGCCCCTTGGCGAGGAAAGAATAACCCCAGTAGCCCCAGGGCATATAGCCGGCCAGATACAGGCTCGGCCCCGCGGCGTCCGCGCAGCGCGCCACGGCGTAGATGAAGTCCGGACCGGCCGAGCTCAGCAGGTACTCGACGGGACCGGCGCTCTTGGGATCCACGCCCGGGCCGGCCCGGACCGTGCTCTTGACGACCGCGGCCCGTCGCTGGGCCGGCGTGTCGTCGTCAGTCAGTTTCATGACCAGCAGCTGGGCGCCCGGGCCGGACAAGACCGCCACGCACCCCGCCTTCAATTCCTGCTCCGAAGGCGGCCGGGGCCGCACCCCGGCGGGAAGACGGAAGCTCAGCTCCCCATCGCGGCTCAGCGCCGCGCCCGAAACTGCGGCGGCCGGCACGCCGGATCCTTTCAACGCGCCCAGGATCGCGGGCAGCAAGGTGTCGGGCACCGCGCTGCGCAAGGTGCCGAGCAGGTAGACGCCGTCGAGCTCCATGACCGCCAGAGCCAGGCGTGGCCTGCCGTCGATATCGGCACGGAGGAATCGGGCAGTCAAGCCGTTGCCGTAGGTGGCGGTCTCCAGATTCGCGGCCGCCCGGTAGCCCAGACGCTCACGGGCGTTGACGCCGTTGACGGCTTCGGTCAGCAGTCCGCGCACGGCGGCGCGATTCTCCCAGCTCACCGGCGCGATGCGCGTCAGGACGAAGGAACTCTGCTCGGGCCCCTTGAGCGCCAGGATCTGGCCCCCGTCGCCGGAGGACGACTGTTGGGACCATCCCGGAGGGGGCTCGATACTGAAGGACACGGCCGCATCCATCGCCAACGCCGGAGCGGCCGTCACGGACAGCGCTATGAGGGCCGCCGCCGGGCTCATCGGGCAAGTCTACCAAAATTGAATCACCGGCGGCGATTTGACATAATCTGGCCATGACCTTCCATGTCAGCGTCAAGGACATCCTCGTCTCGGGCGGCGTCACTTTGTGGCTGCTCATCGCGCTCTCCATCTACTCCATCGCGCTCATATGGCAGCGCTGGCGCGCCCTGCGGCGCGCCACCCATGGGCTGGACCCGCTCCTGGAACAGCTGCGCCAGGCCCTGGCGGCCGGCGAACTCGCCCAGGCAGTCCAACTCTGCCAAAAGCATCCAGGCCTCGCCGCGCCCATCCTCGCCGCCAGCCTGGCCGGCTCGACCAGCCGGGACGAGCGCCGGCGCGCCGTCGACCGCTGCGTCGTCCAGGCCGTCGCCCAGCTCCAGCGCGGCACGACCGCGCTGGGCACCATCGCCACCGTCTCGCCGTTCATCGGGCTCTTCGGCACGGTCATCGGCGTCATGCGCGCCTTCCGCGACCTGGCCGGAGCCGCGGGCGCCGGGCCCGGCATCGTCGCCATCGGCATCTCCGAGGCCTTGGTGTGCACCGCGGCCGGCATCTTCGTGGCCATCCCGGCCGTCGCGGCCTATAACTACCTCAACCACCAAGCCGCCCGGTTCGGCGACGAGATGGGCTGGGCCAGCGACGACATCCTCGACCGCCTCACGGTCGGAGCGCAGAAATGAAAGCCGCTCCCGGCCGCCGGACCTTCGCCGAGATGAACCTCATCCCGCTCATCGACATCTCGCTCATCCTGGTCATTATCTTCATGGTGCTCACCCCCATACTCGTGCAATCCCAGCTCACCGTGAAGCTGCCTCGGGCCCAATCCGGGACCCCGGCGGCAGCGGACACGACGGTCAACGTTCAGGTCAGCCGCTCCGGGGCCGTGCTCGTGGAAGGCCGGCCGGTCAGATGGGACGACCTGGAGCGGGAACTGGCCCTGCTCTGCCCGAGATCCGCGCAGAAGACCTTGCTGGTCCAAGCGGACCGCAACGTCGCGGTGGAGAAGGTGGTCATCGTCCTGGACACGGCCAAGCGCCTGGGCGTGGGCAAGCTCGGCATCGGAGTCACCGGCCAGAACGAGCCCAAGCCGTGAGCGTTCGCCCGGCCCCGGCCGGCCTGCGGCCCTACCTGACCTATTCCCTGGGCCTGCACCTGAGCGGGGCGGCCCTGGCGCTGATGCTCTATCGCGGCGTGACGGCCAAGACCGCCGCGGTCTACATGATCGATTTCGTGGGGCCGTCCGCGCTCATCATCGACAGCGCCGGCCTGGCCCAGCCGGGAAAGCCGGCCGCCGCGCCGGCGCCCCGGTCCGAGGCTGCGGAATTCGCGACTCGCCGGCACCGCAGCGCCCCGTTGCCCAGGCCCAGCCTCCTGCGCGGCTGGCATGAAAAGCGCGCTCCTGCCGCGCCGGATCGCGCGGCGGCCCCGGCCTCCGCCGCGCGATCCGCTCCCGGCAACGGAGCGCCGGCGGGGACGCCCGGCCAGGCGGGCGTCGCCACGGACCTGCCCAATTTCCCATATCCCTGGTACATCAGCCAGATCCGCCAGATCCTTTGGAACCAATGGTCGGCGCGCATGCCCAAGGATACGGGCGAATGCGTGGTGGTCTTCACCTTGCTGCGCAACGGCGGCATCGTGGACCTGCGCACCGAGGAAAGCGCGGGGGACTCCGCTTTCGACCTGACCGCGTTGAGCGCGGTCCAGGACGGGGCGCCCTATCCGCCTCTGCCCCGGGGATTCAAGGACCCCTTCCTTAAGATCCACGTCACGCTGAAGACCCTTTAGTTCGCAGGAATCAAGGAAGAAGGGGACGGGGGATTGTCAGGAACCGGTCACGCGCCAAGGACGGTAACCTTGGCTGCCGTTTTCCGGGGAGGGTCCTGCAAAGATGCGCCGCACTTCCACGCGCAGTTCGCCGAAATCGAAGGGTTTGGTGATATACGCCGTGGCGCCCAGATCCAGAGCCTGCTTGGCCAGGCCGATATCCGTCTGCGCGGTCAGCATGAGGACGGGAGTATTCGGGCATCTGGAACGCATCTGGCGCAGCACCTCGATGCCCGTCATCCCGGGCATCGCCACGTCGAGAAGGACCAGGTCGGGGCAAGCCTGCGCCACGGCGCGCAGGCAGGACTCTCCATCCGCGGCTTCCCGGACCTCGTACTCGCCTCCCAGCAGCATCGCGAGGCCCCGGCGCACGTCGGCATCGTCGTCAACGACGAGGATGCTCTTCTGGCGCGGCCCCGCTTCTCCATCCGTCATGATTTCATTATAGTAAAAAACCGCGGTTCAGAAATTTTGTACAATGGCTTCTCGTTTTTCGGAAGATGCGTACGGGCGGATAGCTCAGTTGGTAGAGCGCCGTGCTGATAACACGGAGGTACCGGGTTCGAATCCCGGTCCGCCCACCACTTTATCCCCAGCCCCATGAACGAAGACCAACCGACCATGCGCCCCGCGCCGGCCGTGCCGGCGCTGGTCGACATAGAATGCCGCATCCTGGACTTCTGGAAGCAGCGGCGCGCCTTCGAGAAGCTGCGCGAACTGCGGCGGGAAGGGACGCCGTTCCGCTTCGTCGACGGACCCATCACGGCCAACAACCCCATGGGCGTGCATCACGCCTGGGGCCGCACGCTCAAGGACGCCTTCCTCCGCTACCAGGCCATGCGCGGCCATTCCTGCCGCTATCAGAACGGCTTCGACTGCCAGGGCCTCTGGCTGGAGGTCGAGGTGGAGAAGGAACTCGGCTTCAAAGGCAAGCCCGACATCGAGCGCTTCGGCATCGCCAATTTCTCCCGCAAGTGCCGGGAGCGCGTGGAGAAGTTCTCCCGCATCCAGACCGAGCAATCCGTGCGCCTGGGGCAATGGATGGACTGGGAGCATTCCTATTATACCCACGACGACGGGAACATCCTAGGCATCTGGCATTTTCTCAAGCTCTGCAAGGAGAACGGCTGGCTCGCCCGCAAGGCCCTGCCCATGCCCTGGTGCCCGCGCTGCGGCACCAGCCTCTCCGAGCATGAGATGTCGGGAGCACACAAGGACCTCCAGCATCTCTCGGTCTTCGTCCACCTGCCGCTCAAGGACGACCCCCAGCGGCGGCTGCTCCTGTGGACCACCACGCCCTGGACCCTCTCATCCAACACGGCCGCGGCCGTCAACCCCGACCTCCAGTACTGCGAGGTCTCCTCGCCGAAATGGCCGCACCGCCTCATCTTGTGCAAGGACGCCCTGGGCAAGCTCAAGCCCTTCGCGCCCAAGGTGGAGCGGATGTTCCCGGGCCGGGAGCTGTTGGGCCTGCGCTACGAGACGTTCTTCCCTGAATTCGAGGCGCAGAAGGGCGTGGACCACAAGGTCGTGCCCTGGGCCGCGGTGGACGCGGCGGAGGGCTCCGGCATCGTGCACATCGCCCCGGGCTGCGGCCGCGAGGACCACGAGCTGGGGCTGGAACAGGGCCTGAGCGCCATCGGACCCGTCGACGACAACGGGGTCTTCCTCAAGGGCTTCGGCTGGCTGACCGGGCGCGCCGCGGGCGAGGTGGCCGACGATGTGGCCAAGGCGCTGGAGAAAGCCGGCAAGCTGCTCCAGGCCGAACTCTACACCCACTCCTACCCGGTCTGCTGGCGCTGCAAGAGCGAGGTCATCTTCCGGCTGGTGGACGAATGGTTCATCAAGACTGCGGACATCAAACCCCGGCTCAAAAAAGCGGCCGCCGCCGTGCAATGGCTGCCGGAACACCTGGGCAAGCGCATGGAGGACTGGCTCGAAAACATGGGGGATTGGTGCATCTCCCGCAAACGCTATTGGGGCATGCCCCTGCCCTTCTTCGCCTGCGCCTGCGGCGAACTCACCGTGGCCGGCTCCCGCGAGGAACTGCGCGCCCTGGCCGTCGATCCGGCGCAGGTGGACGCCCTGCCGGAACTGCACAAGCCCTGGATCGACTCGGTCGCCATCCGCTGCCCGAAATGCGGCCAGCCGGTGCGCCGGGAGGTCGAGGTGGGGGACTGCTGGCTCGACGCCGGCATCGTGCCCTACACGACCTTGGGCTATTTCAGCGACCGGCCGAACTGGGAGAAGCAATTCCCCATCGAATGGGTCTGCGAGATGCGCGAGCAGGTCCGGCTGTGGTTCTACTCCATGCTGTTCATGGGGGTGACCATCAGCGACCGGGCTCCTTATGAGAAAGTGCTCGCCTACGAGCGCATGATCTCGGAGGAAGGGACCAAGTTCTCGAAGACCGGGCACATGATCCATCTCGACGAGGCCGTGGAGAAGCTCGGCGCCGATGCCATGCGCTATCTCTACTGCGCCCAGCCCGTGGCCCTGGAGATGCGCTTCGGCTTCAACCTCGGCGAGCTGGCCGGCCGCAAGCTCTGCGCCCTTTGGAACATCTATGTCTTCTTCGTCACCTACGCGCTGGTGGACAAGCCGGACTTGCAGGCCGCGGTGCGGCCTTCGTCTTGCACCGTGGCGGACCGCTGGCTGCTGGCGCGCACCCACGAACTGCTGGCCGCGGCCGCGCAGGGCTACGACGGCTACGCCGTCAACGCCGTGGTCCGCGCCGTGGACGAGTACCTGGAGGACGTCTCCAACTGGTATGTCCGGATCAACCGCCGCCGCTTCTGGCGGTCCGGGGCCACCCAGGACAAGACCGCGGCGTATCAGGCCCTGCACCAGGCTTTGCAGGCCGTGGTCAAGGTCTTGGCGCCCATCACGCCCTTCATCACCGAGGAGATATGGCAGAACGCGGTCCGGCCGCTCGTCGCGGACGCGCCGGAATCCGTCCATCACGCGGATTGGCCGGCCGCGTCCCAATCCTGGGCCGACCCGGGCCTCCTCGAACGCACGGCCTTGGCGCGCCGGGCCATCAGCCGGGCCCTGCACCTGCGCGAGGACGCCGATATAAGGGTGCGCCAGCCCCTGCGGGCGCTATTGGTGCACGGGCCGGAGGAAGCGGTCCGGGCCTTGCAGGAGCAGCTCCCGGTCGTGCTCTCCGAGCTCAACGTCAAGGAAGTCCGGTTCCTTTCCGATACCGCGTCTCTCTATATGCCCAAGCTCGCGCTCAATCTCCGCACGGCGGGGCCGATCCTGCGGGGCGACATGGGCAAGGTCAAGGGGCTCCTGGAGGGAATCTCCGCCGCCGACATGGCGGGAATGGTGGCAAAGTTTGACGCCGGTCAGCCGTGCCGCATCGCGGGCCACGAAGCCTACCTGCCGCCGGCCGTCTTCACGCGGGAGAAGGCGATGACTCCCGGCCTACAGGTGGCGACGGAGGGGGAAGTCACCTTGGCCCTCGACACGGCCATCGACGAGCCGTTGGAGCTGGAGGGCCTGGCGCGCGACCTGGTGCGCCACCTGCAAGTCCTGCGCAAGGACGCGGGCCTGGAAGTCACCCAGCGCGTGGAACTGGGCCTGGCGACCTCCAGCGCGAAACTGCGCCAGGCCGTCGCCGCGCACCGCGAGCACATCGCCGAGGAGCTCCTTGCGGTCCGCCTGCTGGACGCGGATCTGGACGGCACGGCCACGCGCAAAGAACTGGAGATCTGCGGCCAACCCGTGGCCGCGGCCCTGCGCCCCGCCGCCTAGGCGGGCTCCGGCGCCCGGAGCTATTTCACGACGACGATCTTCTGCGTCTTGGAGATGCCCGGGCCGCGCATGTGCAGCAGATAGATCCCGCTGGCGACCCGCACTCCGGCGCGGTTGCTGCCGTCCCAATCCACGGAATTGCCTTTACCCACGGGTTCGTCCGCATCCAGGAGGGTGGCGACCAGGTTCCCGTTGAGCGTGTAGAGCTTGAGCGTGACATGGCCCGCGGTCTGCAGCTCGTAGCGGATCGTCGCCTTCTGGCCCAGCGCCGGATTAAAGATATTGTTGTACGCGGTCAGGGCGCTCGCATTGGCGGTCAGGTTGATGGGACTGGAGAGGCCCAAGGACACCGTGCTGCCCGCCACGACCGGATTGGAACTGAGGCTGTACCGATTATAGCCGAAGACCTCCAGATAGACCGTGCCGACGGCCGGGTAGCGCGTGGAGAATCCCTGCAAGTTGCTGCCCGGCCCCAGCGCCTGCTGCAATTGCAATTGGCCCGAGATCGCGGCGCCCGCGGCGGAGCTGAAGACTAAGGTCAGGTACCCCCCGGGGACATCGGTCCGCGTTTCCGCTAGGGGGCTCTGGTTGTGGTCGCGCAGCTGGGCGTAGGCGAAGGTAAAGTTCGGGGTTTGCGCCACCCCTAAAGTGGTCACGTTGACCGAGAAGCTTATGATGTCGTTGTCGAAGGAATGGACGGCCACCCCGCCCGTAAAGGCGCCGGCCTTGACATAGCTAAAATCGAGGGTGTAAGGCCATAGGGAGTTGGCGCCGCTGTTGGAGCCGTCGGCCGTATATTCAGCCGAGACCATCAAGTAGAATTGCCCGCCCCCGCCCGAGGAGTTGACGTAGGTGAGCACGACATCCTGCTGTAGCGACTCGCAGTCAACGGCGTCGCAAGAACCGAGCTGCGGTTGGGCGGTCGCCACCACCTCATGGTTCCGGGAAAACAAGGTCAGGTAATAGCCCATGTAGTAGCCGTCGGAAGGCTGCCTATGGGGAGGCAAGGTCATGGCGATCCGGATGGGCCCCGGGCCCGCGGCGAAAGTGTAGAAGTTCTCGGCGCCCGCGGGGTAGATCGCGCCGGAGGTAGAACTCATGGTGCTGACGTCCAAAGCGCTCTCAAAGCCGCTATTGCCGGCGCCGAAAGGCAGGCCGTGCAGGCTAAAATTATTGACGATGGAACTGTTAGCCACGCCGACGCCGCCGCACGCCGTGACCGCGCCCAAGGCGTCAATATCCAGCATGGCGTCCATGTATTCCTGAAAGCTCTCGGGGAAGTAAGTCAAGGCCTGGAACATGAGGCCATCCGCGCAGGCCTGCCCGTCTGCGGCACCCAGGCGCGCTATCTGGTCGCGACGGATGTCCCAGCGCGCTTGGCTGAGGAATATCGCGTCCGTGTGTATCTCTCCGCTCCAATTGGCGTTGCAGTTGGAAGTCACGCTTGTCGTGGGGCAGAGCACCGCGCAGGTGACGCCCGGCTTCTGGCAATCGATGTCCCGCAGGGGCGTCCCACCGTTGAGGTAGGACCCGATGGCGCTGTTGTTCAAGGATGTGGCCGCGAAATAGTCGGCGTTGCCTTCGGAAATCGCGCCGGCCTGGCCGAAATTCTGGATGTTCCAGATCTTCTGCACCACGTAATGGGTGTACTCATGGTGGCTCGCGGTCGCGTCGTCCGTCTGCATGTCGTTGGGCGACGCATCCTGCCCGTCGCCGAAGATGAAGTTGTCGTCGTCCGGGTTGTAGAACGGGCCAGCCATGTTCGGACCCACCAGGACCAAGGCATTAACCGGCGCGCTGTTGATGTCGGCCGCGCCCGAGGCGTACACTCCTGGCGAATAGAGGGGGGCAAGCCCGTCTGGAGAAGCCGGAGGTGCGAGCGGGTCATAGACGACGCCGTCGGTGAAGAAATCATGCATGAGGTTCAAATGATAGAAGAGGGACATCTCGCTGTGCATCCGTGTCCCCACGCGGGGAAAGGGGAAAGTGTAGTCGGTGGTCCAAGTCAGGAGGTTGTTGCCGACGGTGCTGGGGCTGGGCAGAACAAGGTAACTGGAGGAGCTCACATCGTAGCCGTACTGCTGGCCGGTCCCGCTGCCGCCCGACTTCAAGCGCAGGCTGTAGGAGGCGCCGGCCACGGCGGTCCCGTTGAACGCGCCCAGGCTCCCGATGAATGCGCCCACGGGGTTGCTGAAGGAATCGAGTATGCTGACCGAATCATCGATGGTGATGTCGTTAGCTTCCTGCCCATTGCCGCTGCCTACCGCGCCCACCATAAACTTCGTGAAGATCGGCAAAACCTTGACCACTGTCTCGCCATTGGAATCAGACACATTGACTGCCGAGGTCAGACGCGCGTTGAGGGGATAGGGATGCGGTGAGGAAACAGGCGTTGCCACCGTCCGCCATAGCCCTCCGTTGTTATCGAAGTGCGCGCTCGGCCCCCGGAAATTGGAAACGTTGACGAACGGTCCCTGCAATTGGGTAAACATCGCGCCCGATTGGCTGCTACAGAAGAAGCCCTGCCCGTTGGTGGAATCGTTATAGGTCTCGGCGAAAGTGCTGGCATCCACCACATAGACCCGCTCATGGTTGAACGGCCGCACAACTGGGCCGGGCGTGCTGGTCGGATCGACGTCATAGACTTGGCCTGATATCGTGCCTTGCGAGAGGCAGGCGAAACGCAGATCGTTATAACGGAAGATGACGCCGCCGGTGAGGGCGTCGATGTAATACCGCCACAGCGCCTGCTTTGACCGCGCGGTGAACTTCCAGGCCAAGCGCGCCTGCGCGGTGCGCGGGTCCATAAAGATCACCAGGGCGCCTCGGCTTGAAGGCGGCACCCCCGCGTCGCGGCGCACCGCGGCCGCGGCCTGCGCCGAGGTGATGCTGGGAGTCACATCCAAGCTCAAGCCAGGCTTGAAGTTCGAATGCAGTCCGGTCACGGCCCCGCGGCCGTCAAAATGGACCTTGACGCGGGAGAACTCCACCGGAATTCCCCGATAAGTCTGCCGGAACAGGACATGGCCGTGACCCTTTCCGGGGATGACCTTCTCCACGGACAAAGCGGCAGAATCGATATCCAAGAGCTCGCCTTGTTCGGCAAGGAACGAGCGGGCCGCGTCCTCGCGCTTGCCCGGGCGGGGGGAACCCTGCCCCCCGACCAGGGCCGACGCGGCGCCGGTGACGGGGTCGAAACGGATATTCCATCTGCCGCCATGGCTTTTGTTGAAAGCGGCGAAAGCGGCGCGGGCCCTCCGGGAAGACGCGTGGCGCGCCGGCTGGCGGAACTGGTCCAGGCCGAAGCGCCGGGCGTCCACGGCGGCCCCGGCGGGCACCCTTATGGCCCAAGCCTCCGGCGCGCCGGCAACGGCCGCGACCAGGAAGGCCGCGCCCGCGAAGACCCGAGCACTGCGACTCCAATTCGGATTGCGGCGCATGACGCGATTAGGGTTGAGTCTGGCCTTTACAGAAATATTTCATCGCAGAAGAAAAAGATACGGAGAGGGAGGGATTCGAACCCTCGATACCCCTTTACAGGATATAACGGTTTAGCAAACCGTCGCCTTCAGCCGCTCGGCCACCTCTCCAAGATCGTTTAGGCCCGATTCGGCCATCGGTAACCAATAAGAATGATAGCACATATCCGGGAACCCGACTGCGCGGAATGATCCTCCGAGGCGCGAAGCTTAGCTGCCCGCGGCCCCGAAATTCAAGGACGCGCCCAAAGAGATGTAATTGCGCGTCGCGTGGCCCTTGCCCGGATCGTAATATTGGTAAGAACCGCGCAGCTCCAGCATGGCCAGGTTCGCGCTCACGCCGAACTGCATGGCATGGGAGGCCGACAGGTTGTTGCCCGCCGCCTGGTATTGATTGAACGTGGTATAGGTGTACGAAACGAAAGGAGAGAAAAGAATCAGCTCGTTCGTCTGGACCTTTACATTGTAGCTGAGGTCCGGGAACCCGGAGACCATGTTGCTCACGCCCACCAGCTCCAGGTTCGGCTGGAACGCGGCGTTGGTCGGGATGGCCCTTTGATACGAACTCTTCGTGACCTGGACGCTGCCTTGGAGGGACAATAGATTCACCCCGGCAAACGCACCCCAATCGGCCTGCCCGACATGGGTCGGCGTAGCGGCCGGCGCGTCATCGCGATGCTCGGTGAGCGTTCCCATGAGGCCCACGTCGACCCGGGTCAAGCCCACGCCCAAACGTCCCTTCTCGCCCCTGGAACCGGGACCGGCGAGGACAGCGCCGGCTTTACCGCCGATCAGGCTCACGGTCATGTCCGCGCTGGCCGAAGCGTTGCCGTAGCCGTTGGCCATCGGCGTGCCGCCGCCCTCGAGACCCAGATGCAGAAGCTGCTCGTTACCGATGAAGCCGAACTGGTCGTAGCCTACGCGCCCGAAATACGAGCCGTATTTCGTGCTGGATTGGTTCGTCTGCAGGATGTTGAACCGAGGCTTGAAGTAGAGCCCTTTGTTAGACGCGAACTGCACATAGCCGGCAGTGCCAGAATATCCGTTCGACCCGGAGGTCTGATCCACGCCGCCCTCAAAATATGCGGCGCTCAGAGAGATGGGCGTAAACAACAGAACGAAGCCAGCCAGGAATTTCTTCATAAGCCTCCTTCAACTGCGCGACCCTGCGATTCTATAATATAGAACCCCACAGGTAAACACCTTGTTCTGATTTACGCCGGCCTGTTATTTTGCCCGCTTGCTACGCTTGCCGCCCGGAGTCTCGCGGTCGGGTTTGGAGAAGAACGCGGCGAAATCCTCCACGCCGGAGAGCCTCCGGCAGGAAGGCAAGGCGTCCAAGAAAACATCGCCATAGCCCTTGTGCAGAATGCGCGAATCCAGGATGACCACGGCGCCGCGGTCCGACGCGCCACGGATGAGCCGGCCGAAGCCCTGGCGCAGCTTCATGACGGCTCGGGGCAAGCTCCAGTCCTCGAAATAGGACCGGCCGCAGGATTCATACCAGCGCCGGCGCGCCGCTTCCAAGGGAGAGGCGTAGTTCGGGAACGGCAGCTTGGCCAGCATCACGCAGGAAAGCGCCGCTCCCGGGACATCCACCCCTTGCCAGAATGTATCCACGCCCAGAAGCACGGCGTTGCCGGCAGCTTTGAACTCGTTGAGGAGAGCCTCGCTTCCAGAGTCTCCCTGCACCGCCAGCAGACGGTCCTTGAAACTGAGGCGCAGCAAGCCATGAACCTGGCGTAGCATCCTCCAGCTGGAGAAGAGGATAAAGACTCCGCCGGAGACGTGGGGGATCAGCTCGCGGCAGCGCTGCGCCACGGCCGCGGCATACCCCGCCTCATCCGCGGGTTCAGGGAGTCCGTCCAGAATGAGCAGTCCGGCCTGGCTACGAAAATCGAAGGGGGAATCCAGCGCCAAAGCACGCGCCTCGGGCAGTCCCACGGCCGCCTTGAATTCACCCAAACCGCGGCCGGCGGAAAGCGTGGCTGAAGTCAGCACCAATGGAATGTCCTGGGCCCAGAGCCTTTCAGCGAGAGCGCCGGAGACTTCCAAAGGCTCGGCGCGCAGAGAGAAGGCGAATCGGCGCGGCGCCCGGTCAGCGCCAGAGACCGCGTCTTCACCGTCAGCGCGCGCGGCAACCGGCCGCCATTCCACCCAGCGCGCCACATCAAGGGACTCACGGGACAGAATCTCCCGCAAGTCCCGGCGCAAGGCCGCGACATTCGCCTGAAGGGAGCGGACCTCGGAATCTGACTCGGCATCCGGACAGCGGCGCAGGACCTCGACCAGGCAGCCCTCCAACTCGGGCAGCGCCGCGGGTTCCACCTCCTCCGGGATCCCTTCCAGAGGCGCCGCGCCGGCATCCGCGGAGCGCTCCCGGAACCCATGGTCGGCGGCTACCCGCCCCAGGAAGCCAGGGGCAGCTTCGACCAGAAGACGGGCCCGGCGCTCCGCCGCCGCCAAGGCGCCCTCCGCGTCGCCGCCCGCGGACGCGATGCGGCGCGCCAGGTCCGCCGCCGTCTCGCCCAGCGACAGGAATCGACCCACGGTCACGCATGCCCCTAAATGCCCGGCGGCGGCATCGAGCAGGCTGTGGGCTTCGTCGATGACCAATGCCCCGGCGGGCGGCAGACGCGCGCCGGAGAGGAGCAGGGCGTGGTTGACCACCAGGACCTGGGAGTTCTCCGCGCGCCTACGGTCGAGACGATAGAGGCAGCGGCCGCAAATCCGCCCCCGGCGCCCGCAAAACTCCGCATCCCGGCAAACGCGCCGCCAAATATCCTGCGGCACGGAAAACGGAATGCACGATCGCAGCGCGGTGTCCGCGGTCCGGGTCCAAAAGCGGAGTTCTTCCAAAACAAGAGCGGCCGGCTCAAGAGAGAAAGCCGGAGACCGGGCCAGACGCTCCAGCCGCCGTACGCAGAGATAGTTCTCCCCGCCCATGAGCAGGGCGGTGCGCAGGGTGCGCCCCAGGCGGCCGAGCACTCGGGAGACGACGGGAAGTTCCCGGCCCATTATCTGTTCCTGAAGAGCACGGGTGTGAGTGGAAACCGTCAAACGGCGCCCCTGCTCCGACGCCCACAACGCCCCGGGCAGGAGGTAAGCCAAGGATTTGCCTACGCCCGTGCCGGCTTCCACCACGAGGCGGCCGTTGCGCTGCAGCGCCTCCGCGACCGCAATAGCCATACGAACCTGCTGCGGCCGAAGCTCAAAATCAGGCGCTTCACGGGCCAGCGGCCCTTCTGGCGCAAAAAGATCCTCCGCAGAACCTATGGACATATATTAGGAGCAGATGATTCTAGCCTTTCTGGAACCCGCGCCGACCGCGTGACTTGAAATTGTAACACGCATCCACTAATCTTCTCCGATGATGAGGCCCCTCACGCTCCTGACACTCATCGTTTTCTCCTTAGCCCTGGCCCAGCCCGGCTTGGCCCGTGATACGGAATTAGCTCGGCGTTCCTATAATCGGGCCTTGGCCGCCTATCTGCATGAGGATTTCCAGATCGCCCTGACCGCGGCTGACGCGGCCATCGTGCACGATTCCCGCTTCACGCCGGCCCTTGCCCTGCGGGCCAGGATTGCCTCGGCTCTCGCGGACCCGATCCGGATGGAAGAGGACTGCGCCCAAGTGTTGGCCAGACGCCGGCCCCGCAGCGCGGAGGAACTCATCGCTCGGGGGTCGGCGCTTCTGCTCAAGGGCGCCGCAGACGAGGCCATGAGCGACTTGACCGCTGCCTTGCAGGCGGAAAGATCCCCCGAGGCCTTTGCCGCCCGCGCCCGGGCCTGGCGCGCCAAGGGGGATTTCGCGGCGGCGGCCGCGGATCTCGACCTCGCCATCCAGGGCAACCCCCAGGCCCTTTATTATCACAACCGGGCCCACGCCTATTTCGACCTGGGGCACGACGACAAAGCCGTCGCGGACCTCTTCTCTGCGCTTAGGCTCAACAAGGGCGCCTCCATCTCCTTCGCCCTGTTGGGGACCGTCTTGGCGCACAAGGGCGACGCGGCACGCGCCACCAAAGCCTATGACAAGGCGTTGGCTCTTAACCCAGAATACACCTACGCCTACCTGGGCCGGGCCGCCCTCCGCCTGGCGCACGGGGACAACGACGCCGCGTTCAAAGATTTTGGAGAGGCCGTCCGGGTGGGCCCGCGCGATTATTCGGCTTGGTTCAATCGGGCCGAAGCCTATTGGCGCCTGGGCCGGCGCGACGAAGCGTTGGCCGACTATCGCAAGGTCCTTTCCTCCAAGCCGGATGACGCCCGATTCGCCCTGGCCGTGGGTGACCGTTTTGCCGGCCAACTCCTTTGGAGCGAGGCCATCGAGGCCTACACCCTGGCCGCGGCCTTGGGCCGCGGCGCCGCGCCTCTGGTAAGCCGCGCCAGGGCCTGGGAGGCGCTCAAAAACACCAAGGCCGCGATGAGGGATCTCGATACGGCGGTGAAAGCGGAGCCCGCCTCCACCGCGGCCTGGAGCGCACGCGGGCTATTGGAACTGGAACTCGATCTACAGGAACAGGCCCTCACGGACCTCTCGCACGCCGTTAAATTGGACCCGAAGGCGCCCGGAGTCCGGGTGGCGCGGGGCAGGTTCTACGCGCGCACGGGGAAATCGGCGCTGGCCTTGGACGATTTCAACGCCGCGCTCGCCAGCGACCCGAAGCTGGCCGATGCCTACAACAACCGCGGCGCGCTCTACGCCAATGCCTTGAACGATCCGGACAAAGCCCTCAGCGACATCATCGCCGCCGTGACGCTGGAGCCCGGGAATTTCGACTTCCAGTTCAATCTGGGGATGCTCCGGATGCGGGCGCGCCTCTACCATAAAGCCATCGAGGCCTTCACCACGGCGCTCAGCCTCAAAGGCCCTCCCTCGCGCATCCTGCAGGCGCGGGCCCAGGCCCGCGCCAAGATCGGGGAGCATGCCGGCGCCCTGCACGACATCCAGGTGGCCATTGAAAAAGACGCGCGGAACCCAGCCGTATACGACACGCTCGGCGGCATCCGCATGGCCGGGCACGATTATGAAGCCGCCGTAGGCGCCTTCAACCAAGCCTTGCGCTATGACGAGGACTTCGTGCCCGCGCTCATCCACCGCGGGCAGGCCGAAGGCGGCCTGGGCTCGTGGCAGGAAGCCCTCAAGGATTTCAGCCGGGCCGCGCGGCTCAACAGCGCATCCCGGGAGGCCTGGACCGGCCTGTGTACGGCCCGCCGCCTGGGGCAGAAATACGAGATAGCCGTGAAGGACTGTACGCGTGTCTTGACGATCGACGCCAGCCATGGTCCCGCCTACCTGCAAAGGGGATTAGCTTACCTGCGCTTGCGCCAGGCCGACCGCGCCATAGCCGACATCAACAGCGCCTATCAGTTCGGCATCCATCGCGCCGAGGGACTGTTGGGCCAGTCTTACGGCCACGCCCTGGCCAAGCAATACAAGGAGGCGGACCGGGCCTATTGGGCAGCCATGGCATTAGACCCCAGCGCCCGGACCTTCCAAGCCGGATTCGGCGCTCCTCGCGGAGAGGCCGATGATTACTTCACGGCCGTGGCCGACATCGCGCCCCTCATGGCGAAGGATGTCACCGACCCGTACGCCTTCATCCTGCGCGCCGACGCTCTGCACAGCGTCGGGCGCTACGACAAGGCCGTCAACGAGTACACCCATGCCATGGAGATCGACGGAACCGTAGTCGAGGCGTATCTCGGCCGCGGCAGCTGCCTTCTCGCGCAGGAAGCCTTTGACGCGGCCCAGCAGGATTTCCTCCGGGCCATCGAGCTCGATCCCAAGAGCACTCAAGCGCATCTGCGCCTGGCCACGGTGCTAACCACCCGGCGCAACTACAAAAGCGCCCTGGCGGAGATCATGGCCGCCATCAAGCTCGACCTGAAAGGCCCCGAGGCCTACCTGCGCGCCGGCCACGCGTACTACTTCCAGGGCGCCTACCAAAGAGCCCTGGAGAATTATCTAGTCGCGGCCAAATACGACCCCAGCTTGGCCGCGGCCTATAACGGGGTAGGCATGGCGAATTTGGCCCTGCGCAAGTATCCCGAGGCGTTGGAAAATTTCAGCCGCGCCATCGAGCTGGGCCCATCCGTTGACCGCTATTACCGCAACCGCGCCGCGACCTACACGGCCATGCACCAATTCCTGGACGCCGCGACCGAATTCAAGAGCGCCAGCCGGGTCAACACCGACCCGAACGCCGCGGATGAATACCAGAAGCTCATCAAGGCCGCCGAATCCCAGACCGGCCCCGGCAAGACCTGAGCCCTTCGCGGACTCATTTGCTACTATAGCCGCGTGGATATTCCGGCCTTGTTCACGCGCTCGGAACCCGTATTCTCCTTTGAATTCTTCCTGCCCAAGACGCCCGTGGGGACGGACTCCTTCCTGGACTCTGTGCGGCGGCTCAAAGATCTGGCGCCGTCGTTCGTGTCCCTGACCTACGGCGCGGGCGGCTCGGCACGGGACCGGACCATAGACATGGTCGAGCGCATGCAGCGGGAAGTGGGCATCGAAACCGTCTGCCACCTGACCGGCATCACGCATACCCGCGCCGAGATGTTCCGCAACCTCGAGCGCATCGAGGCGGCGGGAATACGCAACATCATGGTCTTGCGCGGCGACCAGCCGCAGGACTGGCCAGGGGCCCTGCCCGGGGATTTCCCGCACGCGGCCGACCTAGTCCGCTTCATCCGGCAAGCCGGCGGATTCCACATGGCGGTGGCGGGCTATCCGGAAGGGCATCCGGAGGCGCGCAGCCGCCAGGAGGACCTGGAGCACCTGGTGGCCAAGGTACAGGCCGGGGGAGAGATGGTGGTGACCCAGCTCTTCTTCGACAACCGGCATTACTTCGACTTCGTAGCCTCGGCGCGCGGCGCGGGGGTGACCGTGCCGATCGTGCCGGGGATCATGCCGGTGACGGGCTTCGCGCAGCTCAAGCGCTTCACCACGCTCTGCGGGACGACGATCCCCGCGCGGATGGCCGCGGACCTGGAACGAATACAGAACGACGGCGAAGCGGTGGTGCGCTACGGCATCGAGTGGGCGACGCAGCAATGCCGGGAGCTCCTAGAGGGAGGGGCGCCGGGGATCCATTTTTACACACTCAACCGCTCCCGCTCCGCCGTCGAGATACTAGGCACGCTCAGGAAAGACCGGCAGAACGCTTAAACCGGCAACGGCCGATGGACCATGGAAACCATTGACGCGGTCGTAATCGGGGCCGGAGTCGTAGGCCTGGCCGTCGCCGCCCGGCTCGCCCGGCCCGACAACAACGTCGTCGTCCTCGAACGCCACCCGCGCCACGGGCTGGAGACCTCCTCGCGCAACAGCGAAGTCCTCCATGCGGGCCTCTACTATCCGCCGGGCAGCCTGAAGGCCAGGCTCTGCGTCGCGGGTCGCGGGCGGATATACGAAATCGGCCGCCGGCACGGCGTCTTCTGCCGCCGCACCGGTAAGCTCCTGGTCGCCTGCGCCGCCGAGGAGGTCGCCAAGCTCGAAAGCCTGCTCGCCCAAGGGCAGGCCAACGGCGTCGCGGGCCTGGAGATGGTGGGTCCTTCCGACATTCCCGGACTGGCCCCCGGAGTCCGGGCGGTCGCGGGCCTCTGGTCGCCCGAGACGGGCATCGTGGATTCCGAGGAGCTCATGCGTCACTTCCTGGCCCAGGCCCAGGACTCCGGCGCCATCTTTCTCTGGAACTCCGAACTCGTCGCGGTGGAGCGTAAAGCGGGACACTATCTTCTCAAAATCAACGGCATGGCCGACCCCATCCTCGCGCGCTGCGTGATCAACGCAGCCGGCCTAACGAGCGACCGCGTCGCCGCCCTGGCCGGCATGGACACCGCCGCCGCCGGCTATCGGCTCCATTGGTTCAAAGGCGAGTACTTCAACCTGCGCCGCACTCTGCCGATCCAACCGTTGGTCTATCCTGTCCCGGCGACCCATAGCCTGGGCATCCACCTCACCATCGACCGCCAGGGGCGCCACCGCCTCGGCCCGAATGCCTTCGCCGTCAGCTCCCTCGATTATGACATAGACCTCGGACTCCGCCGGAGCTTTCATGAGGCGGCGTCCCGCTACCTGCCGGAACTCAAGCTGGAAGACCTCACCCCCGGAACGGCCGGAATCAGGCCAAAGCTCTCATCCGACGGCTCGTTTAGGGACTTCGTCATCGCGGAAGAATCGGCCCGCGGCTGGCCCGGCTGGGTCAACCTCATCGGCATCGAATCCCCGGGCCTGACCGCCAGCCCCGCCATCGCTGATTACGCAGCCAATTTGCTAGAATGGCCCGCTTGAAGAAAATCGCGCTCCTGCTTCCATTTTTTGCTCTGGCAGGGTGCAGCTTCAATTCCCTGGCCTTGCGTTCGACCAGCCAATTGCTGGACCGCGGCGCCTCGGCGGTCTACGACGAGCCCGACCCCCAATTCGCCCGCGAGTCCATGGCCTCGCAGCTCAAACTCATCGAGGTCCTGCTCCAGAACGCGCCGCAAGACGAGCGCCTCAACCGCCTCGCGGCGGAAGGCTTCGGCGGCTATGCATTCCTGTTCGTGGAGGATTCCCAACCGGAACGGGCCAAAGGCTTCTACCTGCGGGGCCGTGATTACGCCCTGCGCAGTCTGAGCCGCAGGCCCGGCTTCTCCAAGATCGCCGCGTCCACCGCTGATGAGTTGGACCAAGCCCTCAAGTCCGCCGCCAAGGCCGACGTGCCCGCCCTGTTCTGGGCCGCCTTCTGCTGGTCCAGCTTCATCAACCTGTCCAAGGATTCTCCCGAAGCCTTGGCGCAACTGCCCCAAGCCGTGGCCATGATGCAACGGGTCCATGAGCTGGACCCGGCGTACTATTTCGCGGGGCCGGACCTTTTTTTCGGCGTCTACTTCGCTTCCCGGCCCAGGCTTCTGGGGGGGGACCCGGAACAGGCCAAGGCCCGTTTCGCCGCCGCCGAAAGAATCACCGATGGCAAATACCTCATGACCTACGTCCTGAAGGCCAAGACGCTGGCCGTGGCCCTACAGGACAGGGCGCTGTTCGAAAGCCTCCTCGCCAAAGTGCGGGAGACTCCCGCTGGCAGCCTGCCCCAGGCCCGCTTGGCCGACGAGGTGGCCAAGCTCAAGGCCGCCGCTCTCCTGGAGAAAGCCAATGACCTTTTCTAGCCTCGCTCTGATCTTCTGCCTCTGGCTGCCTGGCTCCGCGCGCGCGGCCGATACCCAGGTCATCAAATTCGCGACCTTGGCGCCGGAAGGCTCTACCTGGCTGAAAGTCATAAACGATCTCAACGCGGAACTCCAGGCCAAGACGGAAGGCCGGGTCAGATTCAAGATCTACGCGGGCGGAGTCCAGGGCGACGAGATGGACGTGGTCAAGAAGATACGCATCAACCAGCTTCAGGCGGCGGGCTTCACGGGCGTAGGCCTGGGCCAGATCGCTCCCGAGGTGCGCATCCTTGACGCGCCCTGGCTGTTCCGGGACAACGCCGAGGCGGACTTTATCCGCCAATCCTTCGCCAAGGACTTGGACGGGGCTATCGAAAAAGGCGGGTTCGTCCTGCTCGGCTGGATCGACCTGGGCTGGGTCTACGTCTTCAGCAAGAAGCCCATCAACACCCCCGAGGACATGAAGAGTTCCAAGATGTGGGTCTGGGAGGGCGACCCCATCGCCCAGGCCGCCTACAAGGTCCTCGACGTCACTCCCCGGCCGCTGTCCGTGGTGGACGTCATGTCTTCCTTGGAAACCGGGATGGTGGACGGCGTCTACGGCCCGCCCATGGGAGTGACCGCCCTGCAGTGGTTCCGCCGCACCAAGTATATCTATGACGTCCCCATGGCGGACTCCGCGGGCGCGGTGCTCATCTCCCGCAAGGCCTGCGACGGCCTGGCTCCGGCCGACCGCAAGGCCCTCATCGAGACCAGCGCCAAGCACCTCAAGCGCCTGAACCTCCTCTCCCGCCGAGAGAATACCGAGGCGCTCGTCGCCCTGCAGCACCAGGGGCTCCTCCTTTCCCAAAAACCCACGCCCGAAACCCTCAAGCGCTATGACGAATTGGGCCGCCAAGCCCGAAGGGAACTGGCGGGAAAGCTCTACCCGGCCCAGCTCCTCGAACGGGTGGAAGCGGCTCTGGCCCAGCGCCGGACGGGACGCCGGTAGGGCCAACGGCTGTGGAAAGATTGAAGAAGGCCGAGTCCGTCCTACTCGGCCTTGAGAGCGCGGCCTTGGTGGCCATCGTATTCTTCCTGTTGGCCATGTCCTTCCTTCAGGTCATCCTGCGCCAGTTCTTCGGCGGCGGCATCCTCTGGTGCGACACCTTGCTGCGCCACCTCGTCCTTTGGGTCGGCTTCCTGGGCGCGGCGCGCGCCGCGGCCGAGGAGAAGCACTTTTCCTTCGAGGCCATGGCCGACCGCCTGCCCGGCAGGCTCAGAGGCGCCGCGGCTCTGCTGGCGCGTCTAAGCGCCGTGGCGGTGTCGCTCGTCCTCGCCAAGGCCTCCTGGTCCTTCATGGTCGAAGAGAGAGCTGCGGGCGGTTCCTTATTCAGCATCGGCAACAGCGCCGTGCCGGGCTGGCCGTTCGCTTCCATCCTGCCGGTCGGGTTCGCCCTTGTGGCCATCCACGCCGGATTGCGCCTCGGCCTGGCGCGGGTCGCCTCCGAGGATCCGGCCTCATGACCTGGCTCGCGGCCTCCTTGTTCCTGGCCTTGGCGCTGCTCGGCGCGCCCATCTTTACGCTCATGGGCGGGCTGGCCCTGTGGCTCTTCCACGGCGCTCAGATATCATCCACCGCGGTCATCATCGAGCTCTACCGCCTCGCCACCTTGCCGTCGTTGATCGCCATACCGCTCTTCACCTTCGCCGGCTTCGCCCTGGCCGAGAGCGGGGCGCCGCGGCGGCTCGTGGCCCTGGCCGAAGCGCTGACCGGCTGGCTCCCAGGGGGGGTCGCCATCGCGGCGCTCTTGTCCTGCGCGCTCTTCACCGCCTTCACGGGCGCTTCCGGCGTCACCATCATCGCGCTGGGCGGACTCATCTACCCACTCCTGCGGCGGCAGAATTATCCCGAGGATTTCTCCTTGGGACTGGTGACCACCACCGGCAGCCTGGGGCTGTTGTTCCCGCCGAGCCTGCCCATCATCCTCTACTCCTTGGTAGGCAAGGTCTCCATCGACCGGCTCTTCGCTGCGGCAGCGGTGCCCGGGCTGGTCCTGCTGGCGGTGCTGGCGGCCTATGCCATGCTGGTGGCCTCGCGGCAAGGCGCGACCCGCGCGCCGTTTTGCGCTGCCGCGGTCTGGAAGGCCGCGCGCGAGGCGGCCTATGAGATCCCTCTGCCCTTCGTCATCATCGGCGGCATCTACAGCGGCAAGTTCACTGCGTCTGAAGCCGCCGCCGTGATGGCTTTCTACGTGGTCGCCGTGGAAGTCCTGGTCTACCGCGACCTGGACTGGCGGGAACTGCCCCGCATCGTGCGCCGCAGCATGATGCTGGTGGGCGCCATCCTCATCGTCCTGGGCACCGCCCTGGGACTGACCAACTATCTCGTCGACGCGGAAGTCCCGGCGCTCCTCTTCCGCTTCCTGAGCGCCCACTTGCACGGCCAGTGGGCCTTCCTGGCGGCGCTCAATGTTTTCCTTCTGGTGGTCAACATGGTGGAGATATTCTCGGCCATCATCATCGTGGTGCCCATCATCGTGCCGGTGGCGGCGCAGTACGGCATCGATCCCATACACCTGGGAACTCTGTTCCTGCTCAATCTGGAAATAGGCTACATGACTCCGCCCTTGGGCCTCAACCTCTTCCTGTCCAGCCGACGCTTCAACAAATCCTTGCCGTCGCTTTACCGCGCCACAATGCCGTTCTGGGCCATACTCGTCGTCGCATTGGCCCTGGTCACTTACCTGCCGCGCCTGAGCCTTTGGCTACCCGACCTACTGAGGATACTATGAAACCGATATCACGAAACAGCAATTTGGATCCGGCGGAAAAAAAGAGGCTGCTGGACCGCATCCAGTCCTCTCCGGCCTATCTCAAGGCCTATGAGGACCCTAAGTTCATGCAGCGCCATGAACTTCGCCCGATCCGCCTACAGCTGGAGCTGCTCAAACCCGAGATGGTCCTGACCCAGAACAAGGTCAAGTCCACGATCGTGGTCTTCGGCTCGGCGCGGGTGGTCCCGCCCGACCAGGCCCGCAAGGAACTGGCCGAGGCTCAGGGCAAGGCCAAGGCCGCTCCCGGCGACTACGACCTGGCCCAGGCGGTAAAGGCCGCCCGGATGAAGGTAGGGTTCTCCGCCTACTACGAGGAGGCGCGCCGCTTCGCCGCCATCATCTCCCGCGCCCAGCGATCGGACAAGCGCCTGGAGTTCGTCATCGTGACCGGGGGGGGGCCGGGCATCATGGAGGCGGCCAACCGAGGGGCGTTCGAGACCGGCTGCCGCTCCATCGGACTCAACATCACATTGCCCCATGAGCAGTACCCCAACCCTTACATCACGCCCGAGCTCTCCTTCCAATTCCACTACTTCGCCTTGCGCAAGATGCACTTCATGATGCGGTCCAAGGCGCTGGTGGCGTTTCCGGGCGGCTACGGCACCTTAGACGAGCTCTTCGAGACCTTGACCTTGGTGCAGACCGGCAAGAAGCGGCCCATCCCCATCGTGCTTTTCGGCCGGGAATTCTGGGAGCGCGCCATCGACTTCGACTTTCTGGCCGAGACCGGGATGATCAGCTGGGAGGATACGCGCCTGTTCAAAATGGTGGAGAAAGCCGAGGAAGGCTGGGCTTTCATCCAGAATTTCTGGAAGGAGCACAAGGTGCACGAGCGCAAGCCCTGAGCGCGTCCAGCCGACAGTTCAGCGACAAGGCCTGAGTCGGGCCGTCACTCCTGCATCTGCTTGACGACTTCCTCGTATGTGGCCTGTTCCTTGAGGCCGCGCGCGGCCTTATCCTGGGAATCGAAGAAGTCCGGCCGTTTCTTGACGAAAGAATAGTCCTCGAGCGCATCGTCCCGCCGGCCCAACAGGTCGAAGAGCTGGGCGCGGCGCAGATGGCAGAACGTGACTGACGCCTTCTGGGGCTCGGGCGCCTGATCGATGCAGCGGTTGAAAATGACCAGCGCCCGCGCATTATCCTTGGCCCCCAGATAAGCCTCGCCCAAATAAAGGTCGAAGAGGCTGACATGGGGCTTGGCGGAAGCGGTCTCGCGCACGCGGGTGGCCAGGTACTCCCCGAAAGCGGCGGCCCCGTCCCAATCCCGCGCGACCATGCGCGCTGGCATTTCCATCAGGATGAAGAAGAGGTTCGCCGGCCTTTCCCGGCGCAGATCAAAGATAAGGGACAAAGCCTGTTCGGGCTTCTTTTCGTAGCCGACCAGAATGCTGATCATGAATAATTTGGCTTCCGTGACGCTGTAGTGCCCTTTCTGCAGGGTGGTCTCTATATAGCGCAGCCCTCGTTTCTTGTCCCCGCGGGCGATGAGACGAGCGGTGAATTTCAACACCGTGGGCAAGGTGTCCGAATAATAATCGTACATCCCCAATCCCAGATAGGCGTCGTAATACTCGGGGTCGAGGTCAATCGTCTTCTTGAAGTACTTGTAACCCTTGTAGCCGTAGTGCGCCGCGCGTATCCACCTGCGCTGCAGCATCAGCCAGCGCCCCTTCATGCCGTAGACCGCGCCCAGGTAGAAGTTCGCCTCGGGGTCGTCGTGGTTTTTCGCGTACATCTTATGCGCTCGGTCCAAGGCCTGATTGATGAGCTGGTTGAACCTCGGCTCGAACTCGCCCGCCATCTTGGGGACATCCACGTTCTGCGAATATTTGAACCACTGTAGCGAGGCGAGGAAGAACGGGCCGGCCGGATGCTCGGGCTCCAGGCTGTCCGCCTCCGAAAACAGCTCGGCGGCCCGGTCAAAGTCCATGCTGTAGGCCGCGTCAAGGCCAGCGATGATGCGTTTGTCCGTTTCCGGCTGGATGGCGAAGCATCGGGAAACCAGCCCCAACGCCAAGCCCGCCAGAGTGAGCAGCGCCTTTCTGTTCAGCATCCTTCTGGATTATATATCAAATGTCCAACCCTGGCAAGGATTAGAATCAGGGCCATCATTCATAATTAGCAATCGAACAAATCGATTGACAACTTTAATATCCTATTGCTATGATAGCAGTGTATCCAGTCGAGTGCCAGGATGAGGCTCGCAGAACTAAGTCGAACATCCGGAGGTAAAGAAAAATGGCAGAAGCAACGCTGAGCAAAGTAAAAATTCAGCCGCTGGGCGACCGCGTTCTGGTCAAGCCAGTGGAACAGAAGGAAACCAAGCGGGGAGGGATCATCATCCCCGACACGGCCAAGGAAAAGCCCCAAGAGGGCGAAGTCGTCGCCGTGGGTAAAGGCAAAGTGACCGAAGACGGCAAGGTCCTGGCCATGGAAGTCAAGCCTGGGGACCGCATCCTTTACGGCAAGTACTCGGGCAACGAGATCAAGATGGACGATGTCGAGCACCTGATCATGCATCAGGACGACATCCTCGGCATCCTTAAGTAGATTCCTTTATTTAGAAGAGAGGTAATCAAAGACAATGGCAAAACAGATTGCGTATTCCGAAGAGGCGCGCAAGTACCTCAAGAGCGGCGTTGACAAGCTCGCCAACGCCACCAAGATCACCCTCGGACCCCGCGGCCGATCCGTGGTCCTGGAGAAGAAGTTCGGGTCCCCGGTCGTCCTCGACGACGGCGTGACCATCGCCAAGGACATCGAGCTGGAGAACCCCTATGAGAACATGGGCGCCCAGCTGGCCCGGGAAGTGGCCTCCAAGACCAACGACATCGCCGGCGACGGCACCACCACGGCCATCTGCCTGACCCAGTCGCTGCTGGCCGAGGGCATCAAGAACATCACGGCCGGCGCCAACCCCAAGGCCATCGAGCGGGGCATGCACAAGGCCCTGGAAGTCGTCATTAAGGAACTCAAGAAGAACACCAAGCCGGTCAAGACCAAGGAAGAGAAGGCCCAAGTGGCCACCATCTCCTCCAACGACCGCGTCATCGGCGACCTCATCGCCCAGGCCATGGAGAAGGTCGGCCACGAGGGCGTGATCACCGTCGAGGAAGGCAAGTCGGCCGAGACCACGCTGGAAGTGGTGGAAGGCATGCAGTTCGACCGGGGCTACATCTCGCCCTACTTCATCACCGACTCCGAGCGCATGGAGACGGTCCTGGAAAACCCCGCCATCCTCATCACCGACAAGAAGGTTTCCTCCATGCAGGACCTGCTGCCCATCCTGGAGAAGGTCGTGCAGTCGGGCAAGTCCTTCATCCTGCTGGCTGAGGACGTGGACGGCGAAGCCCTGGCCACCTTGGTGGTCAACAAGCTGCGCGGCACGCTCAAGGCCGCGGCCGTCAAGGCCCCGGGCTTCGGCGACCGGCGCAAGGAAATGCTGCAAGACATCGCCGTTTTGACCGGCGGCCAGGTCATCAGCGATGAGCTCGGGCATAAGCTCGAGAAAGTCACCGTGGACATGCTGGGCTCCGCCAAGCGCGTAGTCATCGACAAGGAGAACACCACCATCGTCAACGGCAACGGCGACAAGACCGCGATCAAGAACCGCGCCGAATCCATCCGCAAGCAGATCGAGGAGACCACCTCCGATTACGACAAGGAGAAGCTCCAGGAACGGCTGGCCAAGCTGTCCGGCGGCGTGGCGGTCATCAACGTCGGGGCGGCCACCGAGACCGAGATGAAGGCCAAGAAGGCCAAGGTCGAAGACGCCTCCAACGCGACCCGCGCGGGCGTGGAAGAAGGCATGATCGCGGGCGGCGGCGTGGCGCTGCTGCGCGCGGCATCGGCCCGGACAAGTTCGAGGGCGCGGACGAAGACGAGACCACCGGCGGCCAGATCGTGCGCCGGGCCCTGCAGGCCCCCATCCGGCAGATCGCGGAGAACTCGGGCCTCGAGGCCTCCGTGGTCGTCCAGAAGATCCAGACCTCCGAGAAGAATGTGGGTCTCGACGCGTCGAACGGCGAGTATGTCGACCTGTTCAAGGCCGGCATCGTCGACCCGCTCAAGGTCACCCGCACCGCCCTGGAGAACGCTGTCTCCTTGGTGGGCGTCATCCTCACCACCGAAGTGCTGGTGGCGGATATCCCGGAGAAGAAAGAACCCATGATGCCGGGCGGCCCGCACGGCCACGGCGGAGACATGTACTAAGCGAGACGCGCCAGCGCCTTGCGACATCGCAAGGCGTTGCGGCAGCTCACGCCCCCGGTCCCGTCAGGGACCGGGGGCGGTTGTTTCTAGAGGGGATTTCTGTGGTATAATAGTGTCCTGCTTGATCCTTGACAACTTAAAAAAAATACGCTATCGGATCAGCGCCGCGGCAGAACACTCCGGCCGGGATCCCAAACGCGTCAGCTTGGTGGTGGTGACGAAGTATGCGTCGCCCCAGCAAGTCCGAGAGGCGATCGCGACAGGATTGGTTTCGGAGGTCGGCGAAAGCCGGATCCAGGCGGCCCAGGCCCAGAAGCTGGCCCTGGCCGAGTCGTCAGCGCAAGTCCGCTGGAGGCTCATCGGCCACCTGCAGACCAACAAGGCCGCCAAGGCGGCGGAGATCTTCGACACCGTGGACTCGCTGGACGCCTTGCGCACGGCACAGGCGCTGGAAAAGGCCCTGGCGGCGCTCGACCGGCGCATTCCAGTCCTGGTCCAGGTCAAACTCAGCGAAAGCGAGACGCAATCGGGCGTGCGCCCGGAAGAACTTCCGGCTCTTCTGGAAACCTTGCCCGCTTATCCGCACTTGGAACTGCGTGGACTGATGGCCATCGCCCCGCAGGGGGACAATCCGGAGAGCGCTCGGCCGCACTTCCGCAGGATGCGACAGCTCTTCGACAGATTTTTCGCGGACCGCGAAGACACCCAGCTTTCCATGGGCATGAGCGGCGACTTCGAGATTGCGGTAGAGGAAGGCGCCACGCTGGTCCGGGTCGGGTCGGCCGTTTTTTCGCAATAGATTACGAATAGGGAGGTCGGCCAAATGATGGTGAAAGTCCGTGTCATCCCAAACGCAGAAGACAACGAGGTGGTCAGCCGCATTGGAAGCGTTCTTAGGGTCAAGGTCACGGCCCCCGCGATAGACGAGAAGGCCAACGTCATGCTGAAGAACTACCTAGCCGAATTCTTCGATGTTCCGGCGCGGCGGGTCAACATCCTGCGCGGCGCCAACGGCCGCGAGAAGACCGTGGAAATCGTGGGCCGGACCGAGGAGCAGCTCAAGCGGGTCATGGAGTCGATTCCGTAAAAAGCCTGCCACAGACGACGGGCACGGCCGGACGCCCGCGCGGGAAGACGCCGAATCCCGCGCGGGCGTCCGCATTTTTGATATAAATACTCGCATATGAAGCCATTCCCCCTGAAGGACCCGATCGCGCACATCACCTGGAAGGGGGACCGCTTGCTCATGCTCGACCAGCGGCTCCTGCCGCGGCGCATCCACTATCTCACCTGCCGCAACGCAGGCGCGGTCGCCCGCGCCATCCGCTGCATGGCCTTGCGGGGCGCGCCGCTCATCGGCGTGGCCGCGGCCTACGGCATGGCCTTGGCCGCTAGATGCGGCCGCCGGGAGCTGGCCCGCGCCGGCCGCATCCTGCGCCGCGCCCGCCCCACCGCGGTCAACCTGATGCACGGCGTAGACGCGATGCTGGCCGCCGCGGCGCTGGCCTCAGAGCAAGACCTGGTCCGCAGGGTGACGCGCGCCGCCGAAGCCTTCCACCGGGAGGACATCGCCGGCAACCAGCGCATGGCCGTGCTCGGGGCCTCTCTTCTGCGCCGGGGCTCCCGCGTCATGACCCATTGCAACGCCGGCGCTTTGGCCACGGGTGGTCTGGGCACCGCGGTGGGCGTCATCCGCTACGCGCATCATGTGGGCAAGGTAAGCGAGGTATTCTCCTGCGAGACCCGGCCTTACCTGCAAGGCAGCCGCCTGACCATGTGGGAGCTGATGCAAGGGGGAGTGCCCGCCACTTTGATCACGGACAACATGGCGGCCCATGTGATGAAGACCTGCGGCATAGACGCGGTGATCGTGGGCGCGGACCGCATAGCGGCCAACGCGGATGTGTGCAACAAGATCGGGACTTACGGCCTGGCAATCTTGGCGCGGCATCACGGCATTCCGTTCTTCGTGGTGGCGCCGGCTACGACCGTGGACATGACCACGCCGGACGGGTCGCGCATCCCTATCGAGGAGAGGAGTTCCGACGAGGTCCTGCGCATCTTCGGGCATCCTATCGCTCCGGTGGGCGCGCGGGCCCGGCATTTCGCTTTTGATGTTACGCCGCACGACCTGGTGACGGCCATCGTGACGGACCGGGGCATCGTGCGGCCGGCCCAGGGGCGCAATCTTAAGAAAGTGGTGGGATGAAGTTATGATCCCAGGCACGCATTTCCGCGTCGTCCTCGTGACAGCGCCCGATGTGAAGGTGGCGGGAGATATCGCCCGGGGGCTGGTGGAGCGCAAGCTCGCGGCTTGCGTCAACATAGTGCCCGGGGCAACCTCGATCTACCGGTGGGAGGGGAAGGTGCAGGAGGACGCGGAGGTTGTGCTGGTCATCAAGACCCGCGCGGGACTGCTGGATGAGCTGGCCCAGTTCATTAGAGAGCGGCATCCGGCCAAGGTGCCGGAGATCATCGCTTTGCCTATCACCGAGGGCAGTGCGGCTTACCTGGAGTGGCTGGGTGCGAGCACGAAATTCACCGGGGTGGAAGGCGCTCAGCCGCCGCTTTAGACCTTGGCCTCGGCTTCCGACAGTCGCCCGCTCATCCTGGCTTCAGCTTCGCCTCGCCGCCGCGTTTTGCTGCGCCGGTTGGGTTTGCCATTCAAGGTGGTGGCGAGCCATGTGGGCGAGAGAAGCCGTCTTAAAGACCCTCGGAGCTTGGTCGTGGCTTTAGCTTTGCGCAAGGCGCGCGAGGTGGCACGGCGGTATCCAAGGGCGTTGGTATTGGGCGCGGATACGATCGTGGTTTGCCGGGGGGAGATTCTTGGCAAGCCGAGGGATCATGCCGACTCTCTGCGGATCTTGAGGCTTTTGAACGGGCGGTGGCAGCAGGTTTATACGGGCGTGGCCTTGGTGTGGGAGGGGGGGCGGAAGTCTTTGGTGAAGGCGGTTCGCAGCGGGGTATTGGCGCGGAAGCTGCCGGAGAAGGATTTGCTGAGGCTGTCGGGGAAGCACCTGGATAAGGCGGGGGCTTACGCGGTGCAGGACCGGGATGATCCGTTCATTTCGCGGATCGTGGGCGATTACGACAATATAGTGGGCCTACCGGTGGCGGCGACGCGGAAGCTGCTGATGCAGGGTTCGGGACTTAAGCCGCGGGCTTGACGGTTTCCAAGCGCCCTATCCGGCGCTCGTGGTCCTTGAGTTGAGCCGTAATATCGCGCTTGGTCCTGCGGAGTTCCATCTCAAAGGAATCCTTAAATTCCGCCAGGATGCGCGTGATGTCCGAGAGCTGACTTTCGATCTGATTCAAGGTGGCGTCCAAGCGGCGGAATTCAATGCCGGCCCCAGCAAGGTCCTTGCTCAGGACTTCAATGTGGCCCATGGTGGCAGGCTCGTTGCGGCGTGATATCTGGCTCATAAAGGTCTCCCATCATAAGAGATTTGCTCCCCAGGCCGGAAGGGTCCAAGGGCCCAAGAAGAGGCCTGCACCAGTATACGAGCTGGAGGGGGAAAAGTTCCAGGGTCGTGCGGCCTGCTCTAAATGTAGGCCGAACCAGAAGGGAGCGGGGCCCCGGTACTCCGGAGCCCCGCTGGGTCGTCTAACGCAGTCCACCCGTCAAGTACCATTAGGATAACAGCCAATCCGCTGTTTGTCAAGAAAACGCTTCAACTCACGTAAGATGTTACCGAAATCCAAGCCGTCAACTCATCTAAGATGTTACCGAACGGCCCCAGCGGGTTTGGGGCAGTTTTGGGGGCATGGGGATGAGTCCGAAGGCC
>CAIRTQ010000093.1 GCA_903881545.1 uncultured Elusimicrobia bacterium | reverse complement strand
CAACAGCGCGACCGGCAACGGCCGGCGCGGGCTGTGCTGGCGCTTCATGGGTCCGACGTCCGCCATCACGCCGGACACGCAGAACGTCCAGATTATCGTCACTGCGGTGCAGGGCTCCTGACCTGGGTGAGATGCGCTTGAGAGGATGACATGTTCCGTTCAGTAGCCGGAGACGCGTGCGGCGCGCGAAGCACGCAGGCGTCTCCGGCGCTGGCCTTGCTCGTCCTGTGCTGGCGTTTCATGGGCCCGACGTCGGCCATCACGCCGGACATTCAGAACGTCCAGATCATCGTAACGGCGGTGCAGGGTTCCTGATTTGGGAGAGCCGCATGGGACGTGCGTCGCAATGAAGCATTCCGTAGGTCCGTGGTCTCCCGTCGTCCTGCTGCTTGAGTCTTAGCAAGAGGGGCAAGCTCCGGCGCTGAGGATTCATCCTCGGCGCCGGTTAGGACTTGGAGCATGCGATGCCTGCACCGCGGCAGAACCGGAAATACCCCCCATCAATCCGCAAGCCCGCATAAGCGCTATTAATATCATTTGGCGTCGTTTGGTGTTATTTATTCATTAATTAATTTCGAACTAATCGTGAACTATTCTTCGCTTCCGTTGCGCTGGAGCTTCACGTCGGCCGCGACGAAGACCTGTTAGAGTATTTAGGATATGAAACATGCTGCTTTAGCCGCACTCGCATTGGCATCATGCCTCTCGCTGTCGGCCTTGCCGGCGCAGGGGGCCGGCCTGCGCACGAAATTCGGACAGGTCCGGGTGAAGGGCATCAAGATCGGCCAGACCTATTCCTTAGATAGGCTGCTCAAGCTCCCTCTCCGCATCGTCAACACCGGAGACGAGACCGTGGACCTGCGCGTGGACGTCATCCCGGTGTCTTCGGGCACGGCCACGGAGGGCTATGAGCCCGTCCCGGACTTTTCTTGGGTCAAGCTGGACCGGAACGATTTCACTGTCGAGCCCGGCCATGAAGCGCTGACCGACGTGGTGGTCAGCATCCCGGACGACCCCAAGCTGCTGGGACGGCGCTTCGAGGCGCACATCTGGAGTCGCACCAAGTCAAAACTAGGGTCGTTCGCCGTGGGCGTCATGAGCCGGCTGCTCCTGGAGATCTCCAGCATCGCTCCCAGCGAAGAGGAGCTGAAGAAGAAATTCGTTGACCGCCAGATCGCCAACCTCGATTTTACCCTCTATCCCACCGAAGGCGCGGCCGAGGGTGTGCCTCTGGGGGTGGATTTCGACCTCAAGAAGGAACGCAGGCTGGCCATCAAGCTGGTCAATCCCAACGACGCCGAAATCCGGTTCAAGATCCGCTCCATGCCCCTCTGGGAGAGCCTGCTGACCCCGCCCGCGGGGTTCGTGGAGCCTCCCGACTATAACTGGGTCAGGCCGTCCACGGACACGGTGACCGTGCCTGGCAACAGCATCAAAGAGACCAGCCTCATCGTGAACATCCCGGACCTGGAACGCTACCAGGGCTTGGGCTATTTCTTCAGTATATCGGTCGAGGCGTTGGAGCAGGAGGCTTCGACCCGGGTCTTCTACAAATTGGCGGTGAAGACGCGGCCGGCGGACAAGGCCGCGGAAGGGAAGGGGAAGTAAGCCATGGCAGGATCTCGGCAGTCGTCTAAGGGGAAATAAAACGGCAGGAGGAATGCAATGAACAAATGGAATGGATGGAAGGGGACGGCGCTGGCCGTCGTCTGTTTATGCGCGGGCCGAGCCCAGGCGACACCGGGGACCCCGTTGGCCGCGTTGAATATCGACGTGACCATCAGCGCCTCGGTGGCCGTGCAGGTGGACAACGCGGCGTCGAGCACCTATACCGCGGCGGGCTGGAGCCAGACCAACCGCGTCCTGGCCAGCGCGTCGACCGCGACCGTGACCAATGTCTCGGGCGGCTTGAGCGAGCAATGGTGGCTGGCCACGGATGCGACCAGCATCAACATCGCGGGTAACTCCCAGACTTGGTCCTTGGTGGTTTCGACCAACATCGCGGACGTGACCGGGCAGCAGTTCGCCCTACAGGCAGTGT
>CAIRTQ010000092.1 GCA_903881545.1 uncultured Elusimicrobia bacterium | reverse complement strand
TGGCCGACGTGGAGGGCGCCGGTGACGTTGGGCGGCGGGATGACCATGACGAAAGGCTTGCCGCCGGCTTCCGGCTCCGCGTGAAAAAGGTCGGCGGCCCGCCAGCTCGCGCTCCACTTGGCCTCAACGGGGCCGGGGGTATAGGTCTTATCGAGCATCAAATAATCTCCCTAGAATCCAAGGCTCATTATAGGTTTTTTGGACCTGCCCATTCTTGGCTCAAAACAATCTTTTCGGGCATGGCAGCCCGCCGGCTCCGCGCCAATTTAGGTACAATGACGCGCCTTCCCCAGGAACCGCGTGCGTCATCCCCTTTGGCTCTCCCTCGCATCCACCGCGCTGGTCGCCTGCCTGGTGGGCGCCGCGGAACTCGCCGCGCGCCGCCTCTACCCGCAAGACGATGCCACGAACGCCCAGTACCTTTACGAATCCTCCGGCCCGTTCTTCCGGCTGGAGGAGACGGAGGGGCGGCGCGAACTTGTCCAGATTCCCCATCACCGTGCGTTCCCGAAGCAGAAGAACTTCGCCTTGGCCAAGCCTCCGGGCGTACAGCGAATCGTGGTCATCGGGGAATCCAGCGCGGGAATTCTGGGGGAGAGCCTGCAACATATGGTGAAAAAACTTGCGCTCTCCCGTCAAATCGAGATAATCAACATGGGGGTGGGAGGCTCGGAGCTGGAACATACCATGCGACGATTCCACGAGGCCCTGGAATGCGCCCCGGACGACATCGTCTTGCTCTTCGGACACAATCTCTTCTATCGCCATCCCCTGGTCAAGCTGTCAGCCTGGCCCGGGGGTAATGCCCTCCGGATGTTCCTCTTGTCACACAACCGGCTGCTCTCCCTTTTCTCGGAGCGTCAACGATCCCGGATGCCGGGCGTCGAGTTCCGCACCCCCGGCCGCTGGCTCGCGTTCCGGGAGGCCCTTTCCAAGATGGCGGACGAGGCACACCGGCGCGGCATCAGGCTGGCCCTGTGCACCGTGCCGGGCAATCTACAGTTTCCTCCTCAGGCCAAGAAGAAAGACCAATGGGACCCCGCGTTCCTGGAGGCCAACTATCTGTACTGGTCGGGCCGCAAGGAGGCCGCCATGCGCGGATGCGCGCGGGCCCTGGCGCGCCGGCCTGACGCCTGGTGGGAGTTCCAGTTGGGAGGATGGCTCTACCGAGCCGGGCGCTACGGGGAAGCCCGGCACTGGCTGGTCGCGGCCCGGGACGACGATCCCCTTCGGCTCCGGGCCTCGAGCGCTGTCAACGGCCTGATCCGGAGGGTGGCGCGGGAGAAGGGCTTGGTTTTGCTCGATTTCAAGCGCCTCGTATCACGGGCCGATCCCCATGGCATCCCGGGCTGGGCAAGCTTCTGGTCTGCTCAGCATGTCATCTACCCATTTTCCGTCCGCGAGGCTTCTGAATGCCTCGGACGGATCGCAGGGACTGGCCAAACTTTTAGAGACCAAGTCCCCGCCGATGACAGGACCTTCAGGACCATCTTCCGCAACGCCCTGGCCCAACTGCCGGCGCTGAAGCGCTATGACAGCGTGCGGGCAGGGATATCCAGTCTGGCGCAGGCTCGCCTGCCGGACCTCATCGCCTCTGGGGAGGACGCCGCCCGGGAAGCAATCGGCGATCCCGCCACGCAGGCGGTCGCACTATCCGGCATGGCCGACGCCTTCTGGAATGCGGGCCTGCATGAGCGCGCCCTGCGGCTCAACGACACGGCCCGCGACTTGGCGCCCCGAGACGCCGAGCTCTGCGTGCAGAAGGCGCTCTTCCTGCTCGACTTCGGCGCCAAAGACGATGCAGCCGGCTGGCTCGAGCGCGCCCTACAACTGCGGCCGGACTACGGAGAGGCCCGGTTCTACCTCGATCGGATGAAGAATCGGAGCGGAGCATGAAAGCCCTGCCCGGCAACGGCGGCAAGACCCCGCCTATCCATCCGCTCTGGCTCTCCCTCGCATCCGCCGCGC
>CAIRTQ010000091.1 GCA_903881545.1 uncultured Elusimicrobia bacterium | reverse complement strand
GTCACTCAGCCGACAGTCTGTTGGAATTGAGATGATCAAGACCATTTGATCTCGAATGGCCCGCGCAAGAAGCACGCAGATTTGGTAAGTAGCGCGAAGAAATTCGGTATTCTTGAACAACATCAAAGTGTTTCCCCAGACCCTATCCGCGCGGGCTCGTCTCTCAACCTGGTGCTTCGTGTATTGTGGGATGTAGTCCATGAATGGCGATCATACCCGTCTCGGGATGATTGTTAACAGTCAAACGACGTCTGCAGTTCGCATTGGAAGTGGCGTATCTCAATCCGCCACGCGTTCGGCTGACGAGATGAAGATGGCAGGACGTAGCGAGGCAGTTTGGCGTCAGGTGGCGATGGCGCTGGAATGGATGGGGTGCATGACACAATCGGCGGGGTTCATTTGACATAGGCTGGGCGATTATCCCAGTAACGATCCCAGCGATCATCCTGACTCACCCAGTGCCCGCGTAGGGCGAGAATGGCCTCGACGCCCGGCTCACCCCAGAATTGCTCCGTTCCCTTCACCCGCTTGTTGAACTGCTTCACCCCGGCCTCGGTTATTCCCGAGCCGATCGGCCAGCCCTTGGCCCGGAACTCCGGATAGCGCATGTGTTCCTTGTGCCGCGTGAAGTAGCCGACGTTCTGCGACAGAACCCGCCGCGGATGCTGCGGTCCATCCTCCTTCAGGGGCGCCCCCAGTTGGTTGGACAACTCCGCCAGCTTGGCAATCACTTCCGCTACCCGCCCGTCCCACAGCAAAGCTTCCAGATACTCGGCCAGCGACGAGGTCTGTGGCGTCTGCGGGCCATGGATGGCCTTGGCGCAATCCCACAGATGTTCGTTGGCGTGACACCAGTCAATGATCCGCGCCTCCAGCCGAAACTCCCGGTCAAACAGCGGATCAATCCAAGTGCCGCCATCGCCCATCCCGAGCACGATCAGGGCCTGACGCAGTCCCCGCCGCTCGGCTTCCACGCGGGCCATCTTCCCGAACTCCACCGCCGCGCAAGCCGTCGCCAGAACCGTGGTCACCAGGGGCTTGGGCTTCTCTTCCTCCTCGCCTTCCTTGCCGTTGCCGGGAAGGAAGGTCGTGGCCGTAAACACTTTCTCCTCACGCCAGCGGCTCTGCGTTTGCTCGTCTTTCTCCAGGCCCTGCCAGCGTCCGCCATCCATCCCGACCACCAGCAGTTGCGGCCCATTGGCCGGACCCTCCGGCCGCCGGCCTTCCCGATAGGCCTGTACCTCGGCGTCGCGCTGGGCCACCAGAGTCTCACCCAGGGCCTCCGACCAGCGCTGCACCTGTTTGCCATCCAGCGTTTCCAGGCTCCAGTCTTCCTTCAGGGCCTTGGCCGCCCCGGCGAAGGGCTGCACCGCCGACTCCCGGGCCAGCCGCTTGGCCGCCAGCGGGGTCAAGGGAACCTCGGCCGGCAGCGACCAGTCACGATGCTGAGGGGGAAAAAGAGCCGCCGCACTGGCGGCAGCGGCAGTGCTGCTTCTCGATTTCCGCCGATCCGTCCGGCGAGATCAACTCGGTTCGAGTGGTCTCTTTCTCCAGATAAACAGGGGAGTATCCGCAGCGGGGACAAGGGCCGGCGTCTTTGGCCTCGACCCGGGCGTTGTCTTCCAAGGCCGCCCGTTCTTCCAGCAGTGTCGGAACCACCGCTTGCTTGAGGGCCTGGGCCTGCAGTTCCCAGTCCAGAAATTTTGAACCCTTGAGCGGCTTGGATTCATCTTCCGGGATGATCCGCTCCAAGGACGTCATAAACGCTTGAATCACCCGCTTGCGAGCCTCGGCTCGCGTCGTCCGTGCCGGCATCCTTGCCTCCTTGATGTTGATGAATTCCTCTATCGGCCATTCCTCCTTCAAAACATGCCCGCCGATTCTGTCATGCACCCTTCTGAGCCCCGTAGGGGCGACGCTTCTTTCGCCCCTACGGGGCTGGCATCAACTGATGGCGCTTACCCCATGGCTTGCGCCATGGGCTAACATGTGTCGCCCGCTTCGGGGCTTAAGAAGCGCATCCAAGCGACCTCAACGGCCCAGGGGCCGCCGTTCTCGTCGAGGATCATGTGCTTGCCTTGCCGAGAACGCGGTCTATCCTGTTGGACTGTCGGCCGGATGGTATTCCGGCCGGAATCACGCGAGGAGATGACAATGCGCATTCACGTTTCCGCAGTATGGTTTGTTGTGATCCTTCTGACAACCTTGGTCTGCACTCACGCTACGGCTGCCGATGCCCCACCCACACCGACAGCGCCGATCGGCGTCGCCCGGATCGACATCACGCCGGAAACGCCGGTACGCATGTACGGCTACGCCTCGCGAAAGACCGAGTCGGAGGGCGTGGCCGGGCGACTGTCCGCCTCGGCGTTGGCGATCGGCGCCGACGCCGGCCAGGGACCGGTCGTCCTCCTGTCGGTCGATAATGGCTCCGTCCCGCCGCATATCCGCGCCGAAGTGTTGCGGCGGCTCAATGTGAAGATGGCGCTGAAACCCGAGCAACTGATGCTCTGCAATGCCCACATTCACTCCGGTCCCGATCTCGAGGGAATGGACGGCTTGGCCGGGGAACAGCGGGAACACATGGTGCAGTACGCCGCGTTCTTGATCGGCCGCCTGGAGCAGGTGGTCACCCAGGCGCTGGCCGCCCGCCGGCCGGGCCGGTTGGCCTGGGCAACCGGATCAGTCAATTTCGCCGCCAACCGGCGTGTGCTCAAGGATGGCAAATGGACCGCCTTTGGCGCGGTGCCCGATGGTCCCGTGGACCACGGCCTGCCGGTGATGCGGGTGACGGATGCCGACGG
>CAIRTQ010000090.1 GCA_903881545.1 uncultured Elusimicrobia bacterium | reverse complement strand
GGGCGGGATATCCGCTCCCGAGACCGTGGGCAACAGCACGGTGTGGGCCTACAACAGCACCACCGGCAACGGCCGGCGCGGGCTGTGCTGGCGCTTCATGGGTCCAACGTCCGCCATCACCCCGGACACGCAGAACGTTCAGATCATCGTCACGGCGGTACAGGGCACCTGATATAAGGAGAGTCCTATCTGAGAGGATGATATGCTTCGCTTGAGCTTGAGAAGGCGGGACATGCGGATCCTGCTTCTGGCCGTCCTCCTGCTTCAATCCTCGAGCCAGGCGCAAGCCCTGGCGCTGCGGGGCCCGTTCCCGATGATGTTCCTCAACGACATCTTCGTGGGACGGACCCCCAGCGCCGCCCAGGCTCGCGATCGCCTGCGCGTCGCCAACACCGGCCAGGACCCCATCGGGGTGGTCATGCAGCTGGAACCTACCCGGCCGGACGAGCTCAGGGACGGATATGACCCGCTGCCGAACATGTCCTGGATCACTCTGGCTCCTCCGCGGTTCAGCCTGGAGCCGGGCGAAGAGGGCGTCAGCGCCATCCTTGTGTCCATTCCCAATGACCCGTCCTTGCAGGGCGCCCAGTTCCAACTGGCGTGGTCAGCGGTCGCGACTGTCCCCAGCACCGGCGCACAGCTTTTGCCGCGATCCCAGGTCTTCGTCACGGTGCAGTTGAATGCCTCCACCACGATCATCCAGAGTGTCCGGAGCGCGGGGTTGGCGGCCAGCCAGGCCCCGAACTCTACTCCTTTTACGCTTTCTCCCCCATCCGGCCGGGCAGACAATGTGGCCCTGGGACGCAAGGTGGACCTGCGGGAACTCGGCCTAGCGCTCAAGTTGGGCAACCCGAATTCCCAGGAGGCGGAGTTCTCTGTGCTTTCCGCCTGCGACAACGCCAGCGGCTCCGATAATGATTTTAAGTGCGCGCCGAACCCCAATTTCCTCAGAGCGGCCGCCTCTTCAGTCAAGGTCGCGGCGAACAGCGTCGCGGAGGCTGATTTCTACCTCGAAATACCGAACCAGCTCAGGTATCAAGGACGCAAGTGGGCCTTCGTCGTGAAGGCGGCTCCGCTCGGCGGGGCGCAGGGCGATGTCAAGACTTTCCGTCTGTTGGTTACGACGCAAAGGGCGGGAGGCAAGTAGCCATGGCTCTCGGAGCGATGACTTCTTGTCTCGACCAGGAGGCAGGCATGTAAGCGTAGGCTTGATAAACACATGACACTTCTACAGACGATCCTCCAGCGGACGAGGAGAACCGCGAAAAGGATGGCCTGGAGGGGATCTTTTTGCCTCATGGCCGCTTCCCTCTGCGCCGCGCCGGCCGCGGCAGGCAGTCAAGCCGTCCTCAACATCCTCATCCCAATCGCCAATAGTTCCGGGACCGGGACCGGGAACAGCCCCATCACCGGCCTCGTGGCGTCCACCGTGGGCGCCTTGGGCGGGACCATCAATCTGGCCTGGATCGAGCCCATATTGCAGAACGCCAAGCAGCCGCTCGCCTACGATATCCGGGTTTCCAGCGCTGGGCAGATTTCCAACGATAACGATTTCAGCATCGCTCTCCCCCTCTCGGCGTTCTCCAGCGTGCCCATCCCGCGCCCGGGCGACGGCGGCCGGCAGGCTCTGCTGGCCGTGCCCGGCCTCCAGCCGAGCACGATCTACTATTTCGCCATCCGGGAATACGACTCCAGCGGGCCGCCCCAGAAGACCGACTGGTCGCGCGACTTGTCCCGCGGCTGGAACGTGAACAATTTCGCGATCCCGCCCACGCCGAGCTCCATCGACCCCATCGTCGATCTCGTCGCCTCCACGAAGGGGGCCTTGCCCGGGACTGTGAACCTGGCCTGGACCGAGCCCCATTTCGTGGGGGCCAAGGGTTCCCGGGTCTACGACATCCGCATCTCTACTACGGGGCAGATGTACGACAATCCTGATTTCAACACCCGGCCGCGCCTGTCGTACTTCACCAGCGTCGCCATCCCACAGCCCGGTCCGGGCGGCAACCAGGCCCTGCTGGCGGTGTCCGGCCTCCAGCCGGGCGTGACCTACTATTTCGGGGTGCGGGAATACGATTCCAGCGTGCCCGCGAAGCTGGCCAGCGCGTGGCGTAGCAACTCGAACCAGGGCTGGAACGTCTCCAACTTCGCGTCTCCCAAGGCGTCTGTTGACCACATGGATCCGATCCTCGACCTTGCGGCCTCGACCGCCGGGGCCAACGCCGGGATCATCAACCTGGCTTGGACCGAGCCCGGATTCAAGGGGACTAGCGGCCAGCGCTCCTATGACATCCGCGTTTCGACCGCCGGGGAGATCGCCAGCGATTTTGACTTCGCTTCGGCCGCGCGCCTCTCCTCCTTCGTCAACGTCCCTCTCCCGCAGCCGGGCCAGGGCGGCGCGCGGGTGCAGCTGGCCGTGTCCGGCCTCCAGCCGGGCGTGACCAGCTATTTCGCCATCCGGGAATACGATTCCAGCAGTCCCCCTATCGTGGGCTCGTGGACCCAGGATTTGGGCCTGGGAGTCAACGTCAATAACGCTGCGGCTCCGTACGTGCCTGCACCCGTAGTGAGCGCGGTCATGGACCTGTCCGCGGCTCTGGGCGCTGCCGAAGGCGACATCCTCGCCACTTGGACCGTCCCGACTACCACCGCGCGCGACGGACTCCAGAGCTTCGACCTGCGCTACGGGACATCGCCGGTCGCGGTCCTGGACAAGGGCGCCGAGTCGTGGTTCGCGACGGCCCCGTACCGGGTGATCATCGCCACGGTTGTGGCCGTGGGCAGCCCGCAGAGCTACCTGATCCATGGGCTGTTCCCGGACACCACTTGGTATTTCGCAATCAAGTCCATTTCCCAGGAGGGAGACATCTCTCCCGTCGACCTGCGCGCCTGGAGCAACCAAGCCCACTCCCTGCCGCGCAACCTCCCGCCAGCAACTCCGCATGGCGTGGCCGCGGCTGCGGGCATGGAGCGTGCCAACGTCTCCTGGATGGCACTACTGCCAGCGCAGAAGGGGCTCGACTTCGCCTACTACCGGGTTTTGCGCTCCACGCAGGCGGCTTGGGGCTTTGTGTCCGTGGCTACCACCACCGCCCTGTCCATCTCCGACCTGTCCCTGAAGCCTTTCACGACCTACTACTATGAGCTCTCGGCCCGGGACCAGGGCGGCCTGGAGAGCGCGCCCTCCACGGCGGTGGCCGTCGCGCCTTATAGCATCGCGCCCATGGCGCCCGGGGGCATCCGTACCGAGCTCTCGGATGAAGGCTCGCGCGCGAAGTTCACCTGGCTGCCCGTGAGCAACTTCATGGACGGAACGCCTTTCGCCAGTCTGTCCGCGCCGACCGCCGACGAGCTGGAAGGCTACCGGATCCTCCGTTCCACCACGATCTGCGCCCCCAACTATGTGCTCATCGCCACGGTCCCAGCCAGCGGATCGGCCTATACGGACTTCACGCGCGGCGACATCTACTATTACCAGATTCAATCCTATAATTCGGCCGGCGCCTCGTCCGCAACCGCGGTGGTGTCCGGCACGGGCGAGCAGAGTTTCTTCCTCGAGGATTGCCGCTCCCGCGTGGTCATCAGCGACGCGCAGTCTGCGGCCCTGAACCCGGCCACCAACGGCCTGGGTATCCCCATCTCCATCGAGCGGCGCGCGCGGCCCGAGGACTGCGGGGCGGGCGTGGCCGCAGCGGCGGAGTTCAATGCCGTGCCGAGAGGCGGGGCGCCGATCAAGTACTTCCATTTCGACAAGCCCGCCCAGGTCGTCCTGCACTATCCCGGTGGCGCCGCGGCCGCCGCGCCGGACAAGGCCATGGTTGCCTCCGGCAGCGTGGCCATGTACTGGTACAACGGTCGCGAGTATCGGCAGATCTACGCGAAGGTGGACACGGCGGCGCAGACCGTTACCGCTCTGACGCCGAACCTTGGCCTCTTTGAGGTCCGCCCGCAGGCAAGCGCCGGCGGCGCCTTCGCCGTCTCTGGCCGGATCATCACGCCTAACGGCGACGGCCGCAACGACCTGCTCATCATCTCCTACGTCCCGGGCCCGGACACGGCCGTGGTTTCTGGAAAAATCTATGACCTCAAGGGCGGGTACGTAGCGGACATGCTCGCGGGCTTGGAGGCCGACACTTTGACCTGGGACGGCAAGATGAATGGCCGGGCTGTGGTAGGCGGCGTGTACGCCTATGAAATCAAGGGCGGCGGCAAGAACTTTACGGGTACCGTTGTGGTGGCAAGATAGGGGAAACGACCATGAAAACCATGGCAAGAAGGCACTGCGAGGTCCTGGCCGCAACCGCGACCTTGTTTTTTGGCATTGCGGCCCTGGCCGACGAGGGCTTCCATTTTTATGGTCCCCTGCGCCGCGTCATCACCCCCAACGCGCAGAGCAACCGCCGCGCTATTTTTTGCTTCAACAACCCGGCCGATTCCTACGCCTCGGGCGCCATCTACTCCTTGGCGGGGTCCCACGTGGCCGATCTGGGGCCAAAGCAGAACTCCGCCGGCACCGGAACCAACTGCCCGGCGAGCGCGCCGGGCAGCGCTTCCCAGTTCCTGACCTGGGACGGCATGGTCGACGGCAAAGGCGTCAGCAGCGGCATCTACGTCTATCAGGTCTGGGCCGAAGGGCGCTCCTACACCGGCACCGTCCTGGTCGCGAGATAGCCATGAAGAACAAGAGCTTGTCATTAGGAATATGCATTGTTTTCGAACGGATGGCGAAGTTCTATTCGCAGCGGCCATGCAAGTTCTTCGACGCACGCTCCGCGAATCCCCATTAGACTATTAATGACTATGAATGCGCAAGGGAAGAAGGCCATAATGAAGTTCCAAAAGCCTGTATTCCTGGCGGCGCTCACGCTCCTGGTCTGGGCCGCCACGCCGGCGCGCGCCGCATTCGACGACCTCGGCATCAGCCCCCGCGCCGTGGGCCTCGCCAATGCCTTCACCGCGGTCGCCGACGACGTCTACGCCATCTATTACAACCCGGCCGGCCTAGCCGCCTTGGACCGGCCGGAGCTCGCTGCCAGCTACGCCCGCCTCCTGGCGGGCCTCTCGGACAATTCGGAGGTGCAGAACTCCTTCGTCGGCTACGCCCACCCGCTCGCCGGCGGCCGCCAAGGCGCGCTCGGTCTCGGCCTCAACTACTTCTCCCTGACGGGACTCTATCAGGAGACCAGCCTCTTCGGCTCCTACAGCCGCGCTTTGTTCCCGGACTACTTGTCGGACAAGCTCTACGCCGGCGTCAGCGCCAAGTTCCTCTACCGCGCGCTGACCCCTGGCCTGGCCGCCAGCCAGCCCATCTCGGACACGGGCTACGTGATGGACGGCATGCTCGACTCGGTCCTGGCGCACGCCTCCAAGTCCGCTTTCGACGCGGATTTTGGACTGCTCTACCGTGTCGAGTCGCGCTGGAACCTGGGCTTCGTGATGCAGCACGCTTTCGAGCCCAATATCGCCTTCTCCACAACGGACCGGCTGGGCCGCACCTTGAAGTTCGGCGGCTCCTACCGCACGCCCTTCTCGCTGGTGTCTTTGGACGTGGACCTGCCCAAGGCGCCGGACGGCTCGTTGGACAAGATCGCGGCTCTGGCCGCTGAGAAGTGGCTGCCCACCTTGCTTTACGGCACCGTGGGCCTGCGCGCCGGCCTGTCCGTGGGAACGCGCGACCACCGGGAATTGGGCGTGGGCCTCTCGTACCGGATATTCCGCATGCAGTTCGACTACGGATTCGATATCCCTCTCGGCGGCCTGTCCACTTCGGGCAGCCACCGACTGGGCCTGACCTACCGCTTCGGACGCGCCCAGGCCCCGCAGGCCACCATGGCCCAGGCTGTCCTGGAAAATATCCAGGACCTCTCCCAGGTGGGCACGCCTGAGTTTTGCCAGCAGATGGAGAAGCTGGTCAAGTTCCAGCGCTCCGCCGTCGAGGAGTACCTACAGCAGGCCAAGAAGCAGGTGGCTTCCGGCGATTTCGCGGACGCGCTCTCCAAGGTCAACGAGGCATCCTCCTTGCAGCCCAACGACGCCAAGATCACGGAGTGCAAGTCCCGGCTCCAGGCGGTCACCGCCTCCTATCCGGAGCTCAAGAATTTTTACACCAGGCCCGGCCCGGCGGCCGTCTATGACGGAGCTATCAAGTTCCTGGGCAACGACGACCGCGAGGCATTGGCCAACCTCCTCTACGCCCAAAGCCTGAATCCCGCCGACAGCCGCATCGAGGCACTCATCAAGGCGGTCGAGGCCAAGTCCGGCCTCAGCCGCGGCACGGTCGCGGCGTCGTCTCCGGCCTTGGCCTGGGGCATCATCCCGACCCCGGCCGCTCACCCTGCGCCTGCGCAGGTGCCGATGCCTCAAGCGCAGACCGTCGCCGCGCCGGTGGCCGTCTCTACGGCTCCGGCCGCACTAGAAAGCCTGTCCGTGGGCGAGGATGCCGTGACCATCAAGTTGAGCGCGGCCGAGCGCTACGAGACCCGGCTCTTCGATGGGCCGCCGCGCCTGGTGGTGGATTTCTATGACACGGAGAACCAGCTTTCCGTCAAGGAGTGGGCCGGCCGCGGCCGTCTGCTCAAGCATGTGCGCGTGGCCCAGTTCGCACGCGAGCCTCGCTTGATCACGCGGCTGGTGCTGGACTTGGACCGCGCGGCGGACTACCGCGTGGAGGCCGCGGCCGGCGTCATGACCGTGCGTGTGATGACCGCCGCCACGGCGCAGAGCCAGAAGCTCGTCGCTGGCTACATGGCCATCATGGAGGCCGATTACCGGCAGTCCGAATATGAAAAAGTGATACAATTAGCCAGACAAGTGTTGGAATTAGACGACACCAACGTGCTGGCATACAAGCGCATGGCCGCCTCGTATCACGCACTCAAGCGCGACCCCCAGGCTCTCGCCGCCCTGCGCGCGGCCCTCAAGCGCGAGCCCGACGACCAGGCACGCAAGACCCTGCGCCAGGACATCAGCGCCTTGGAGGCCAAGGTCGCCAGTGACCGCGCCGCCCAGCGGCCTTCCATCCAACGCAAGGCCGAGGCCATGGCGCCGGAGGAAATCGAGAGGCTCTATGATTCGGGGGTCGAGTTCTATGCCCAGGGCCGGCTCGCTGAATCGGCTGAGGCCTTCCGCCGGGTCCTGGCGGCCGATTCCAATAATGTCGCCGCACAGAAAGCCTTGCAGCGCGTCCAGGCCGAGATGGCGGGCGCGGGGGTGAAATAGCGGTGCGCATCAGGACCAAGCTGCTGTTGTCCTTCACGGCCCTGCTGGCCGCGTCGATGCTGTCCCTGGGCCTCGGTATCCTTTTTGTGCAAGGCGCGCGGGAACGCCAGGACATGGAGCGCTCGGTCCAGGTCATAGTGAACTCGGTGCGGCGGGCGGCCATGGACGCCTTGGTGGAGAAGGACGACCTCCAGCTGCTCAGCCATGTTAATTTCCTCAAGACCCAGTACCCGGCCCTTTCCACGATTCACATCCGGTGGCTGACCAGCGGGCAGAAAGGTGAGGACGTACACCTGGGAGAGGAAACCCCTGCGGGCGGCCGGATTTCGGAGCAGACCGTGGAAGCGGTGGACCCCATGGACCCCGGCCGCCACGTCGTCGTCCGTCTGGCCATCAATAGCAACGTCATCGAGGCCTCGGTCCGCGACGGCCAGAGACGTCTGCGCAAGATCATCGTCGCCATCTTCCTCGCCGGCTCATTAGGGTGGTTCGCGGTGGCCTACTGGTTGGCGGGCAATATTACCCGCCCCATCGCCGCGTTGAGCCGCATAGCCGCGGATATCAGCTCCGGCCGCGTCGGCCGGAAGCTGGAATGGAGCTCGCGCGACGAGCTGGGCGACTTGGTCAAGGTCTTCAACCATATGTCGGACCGGCTGGCCGATCTCGATGATGCCAAGCGCGTCTTCATCTCCTCAGTCACCCACGAGCTGCGTTCGCCCTTGGGGGCCATGGAGAGCTTCATCACTCTCATGCAGAGCCAGGACGCGGGGCATCCGGATGGCCAGACGCAGCGGGACTACTTGGCGCGCATCCAGGGCAACGTGACCCGGCTCTCCTTACTCGTCAACGACCTGCTCGACGCGGCCGCCATCGAGAAGGGGAAACTTTCGTGCGTTCTGAAGCCCGCCCAGCTGAGTGATAGCGCGGCCGAGGCGTGCCGGTTCTTCGAGGCCAAGGCCCGCGACCATGGCGTCGAGCTGGTCAATGGGGTCGGGCGTTTGCCCGAGGTCGTGGCCGACAAGGCGCGCATCCGCCAGGTCCTGATCAATCTCATCTCCAACGCGCTCAAGTTCACCCCGGCGGGCGGCCGCATCGAGCTGGCCGCGGAGCAGTTCCGCGACGGAGGCCGGCGCTGGCTGGAGGTCTCCGTGCGCGACACGGGCCGGGGCATGGACGAGGTGGACCGGTCCCGGCTGTTCCAGCCGTTCTCCCAGGGCCGCAACGTGGCTGGGGGCGTCCAGGGCGCGGTGAAAGGCACGGGCTTGGGGCTTTATATCTGCCAGTCCATCGTCGCCCAGCACGGCGGGAGCATCGAGGCGCAGTCGGCCCCGGGCCAGGGGACGCGCATCGCATTTTCGTTGCCTATCGCATTTCCGGGCGCGCCGGCGGCGCCCGCGGAAGAGGGGGATCGCAATGGCTGAGAAGGTTCTGGTCGTCGACGACGAGGAAGATTACCGCATCATCACGCGGGACATGCTGCGCGCGGGCGGCTACGAGGTACGCCTGGCGGTGGACGGCGAGGACGGCCTTGTCGCCCTGAAGGATTTCCAGCCCGACGTCGTCCTGGTGGATTGGATGATGCCGAAGATGGACGGCGAGGTTTTTTGCCGCAAGCTGCGCGAGGATGCGCGCTTCAAGGCCGCGCCGGTGTTGATGCTGACGGTTAAGGACACGACGGACGAGGAGCTCGAGGCACTGCACTTCGGCGTGGATGACTTCATCATCAAGCCGTTCCGGCCCGAGGAACTCCTGGCCCGGGTGCGCGCGGCGCTTCGGCGCTCCGCGCCCCGTTCCTAGGCGGATGCGGGTCTTTCGGACCCTGGCGCTGACCGCGGTCGGGGCCGCGGCGTTGGCGGCTTGGCTGTTCTGGCCGGGGCCCGCGGTCGAGATCAATATCCCCCCCGGCCAGGCCGCGCGCCAGACCGCCGTTGCGCTCCGGGATGCGGGCGTGGTGCGCAGCGCCCTCATGTTCCGCGTCTGGATGCGGCTAGGCGGCGTGGAGCGGCGCCTGAAGCCCGGCTCCTACCGTCTGCGCGCGCGCATGCTGCCCTGGCGCCTGGCCGCAATCCTGGCATCGGGTGGCGGCGGGATCCGGGTCGTCATCCCCGAGGGTTGGTCTGCAAAACAGATAGCGGAGTTGCTACAGAGCGGAGGAGTGTGCCCGGCGGACGCCTTCCTGCGTTTGGTGCGCCGCGACGCCCTGGAAGGCTATCTTTTTCCGGCCACCTATAACTTCGAGCCGGACTCCGACGCCGCGCGCGTGGTCGGCAGGATGCGCGTTGAGTTCGAGCGCCGTGGCGCCGTGGAGTTCGCGAAGGTCCGATCCAAGCCCCGCTTGACCCTACACCAAGTGCTGACCTTGGCCTCCATCGTGGAGCGGGAGGCCGTGCGCAAGTACGAGCAGCCGCTCATCGCGGCCGTGTATCTCAACCGCCTGCGTCTGCGCATGCGCCTGCAAGCCGACCCTACGGTCCAGTATGCCTTGGGCTACTGGAAGAAGGGGCTGACCTTCCGGGACCTACAGACGCCTTCGCCTTACAACACCTACGTCCATTACGGCCTGCCTCCGGGCCCTATCTGCAATCCGGGCTTGGATGCCGTGCGGGCGGTCCTGCATCCAGCCGTCACCGAGGATCTTTATTTCGTGGCCGACCATGAGGGCGGGCATGTATTCGCGGTGACTCCGGAGGATCACCTCAAGGCCAAGAAGGACTTCAAGCGGGCTTTACGCGCCGAGAAGAAGCACTTGCGCGAACAAAAAGACTTTCAGTAGCGGCGCTTAGGCCGCGGGCGGCGAGCGGCGGGCACGCTGGGTGGATTCCCGGGCTTCCAACAGGTCCTTTTCCAAGGCGCAGATGCGCTCGGCGTAGGCCAGGACTTTTTCGCGCCAGCCCTCGATCTCCTTGAGGAGGATGGCCTTTTCGCGGCTCCAGGTTTCGGACTCGGCCTCATGGCGGCTGGCCAGGAAGCGCTCGGTGGTCTCCACGCGGTAGCGCAACTGGTCTTGCAGAGAGTCGTGGAACTCTTTGATATCGAGCTCCAGGCGGGCGCGCTGCTCGCGGGAGAAGGCCTCGAACTGGGCTTGGCGCTGGGTCAGGGCCTCGGTCTCGGTGCGCAGGCGGACCTCGCGATCGGTGAGTTCGCAGAGGCGGACCGTGAAGTCGCGTTCGAGGTGCTTCCGGCTCTCAGTGACCGAGCCCTGTGCTCGGGCCGTTGAGGCCGTGGCCTCCTGCTGGGCTTCAAGCGTGGCTTTCTTGTAGTCGGCGGCGAGTTTTTCGCACAGGGCTTGGTGTTCCTTTTCGAGGCTGAGCCGCCGGCTCTCCAGGAGAGCTTCGAGTTCCGCGCAGCGCGCCTCCTTCTGGATGAGGCTGGCGAGGTCGAGCTTGCCGGCGAATTGCTGGGTGAGGTAGGCTTCGAGCTTGGCGTAATACGCGGTGCGCTGGGTGTCATCCTGGCCGCGCAGGTCGGCGACGCGCTGGATGTCCTTGCGGTCAGCCTCGGCCTGGGAGAGCGCGGCTTCCGTTTCAGCGGCTTTGCGCTCGGCGGCGTCCTTGAGGGTCTGGAGGGTGTTGAGGCGCTCCAGGGCCCAGCGCAGGGCCATGCGGGCGGTGTCGAGGTTGTTGATTGATTCTATGTGGCGGAAGTCCGGGGGCGCCGGGGGTTCCGGGGCGGGTGGTCGGGGAGGCACGGTCTTGTCCTCGTTCATGGATTCGGGGCGCGCGGCCTTGAGCGATATATAGCGGAAGGGTGTTACATTTTCAAGGATGGCTGAGCATGGATAGAGAAAATACTACAGGGCATTTCGTTTTAAGCAGGATCTTGAGTCCTGGATGAAGTGGCGGTCATCAACGTTGACCCTAGCGGAATCAGAACAAATATCCGGGGCTTCCGGGTTTGCCGTGGGTAGCCGTGTAGGGTAAGATAGTGGCTTCCGGAACAGGAGGAAGCCACTATGCAAGACACCGCGCTCTATCAGTACCTGCTGGGCCTGAAGTCACCGTGGGCGGTAAGCCGCGTGAATC
>CAIRTQ010000089.1 GCA_903881545.1 uncultured Elusimicrobia bacterium | reverse complement strand
GGTCCACCTGCATCTCCTGGTAGTTGCGCAAGGTGCGCATCATGACGTTGAATCCGCGCGTCAGGACGCTGAGTTCCCCCCACCCGCTCTCCGGGACGGTCCGGTCGAACTCGTTGCGCGCGGAGCGCTCCGAGGCCGCGATGAGGTCTTGCAGCGGCTTGACCATGCGGGAACCCATCCAGAAGGCTCCCAGGACGACCAAGCCGGTCAGGCAGAGAAGGAAGACTCCTGCCTGCGCGGCGAAATGCGGGCTCGCGGCCAGGGCTTCGTCGCGGGACTGCAGGCTGAGCACCCGCCAGCCCAACGCCGGGCAGGAGGCCCAGGCGGCCACCATCGGGCCCTTCTTGGTCGCCACCGTATCCGCCCAGCCGGAGGGCTCGTGCCAGGACCCTAAAACGGGCTCCGGGTAGTCCTCGTCAAATCCCGGCAGCGGGCGGCCCGCCTCATCGACGAGGAAGAGGCGCCCGGTCTTGCCCAATGCCAGGCCCGAGATTCGGCGGCGCAGGCCCTGGAGGGAATACTCGGCATAGACGAGCTTTCCCGCGGGCAAGGGATGGACGACGGGCAGATACGGCTGGCCCCTGCGGTCGGCCACGCGGCCCCAGGCCGCCTGGCCGCTGGCGCGCACCCGGCGGACAAGCGGGTCGCCGGAACGGTCCTCGAACCCGCTCGTCGGGAAGGCCTGGGCGTCCGCGAACCGGATGGTCTCACGCCCATCTGGGCCGAGCAAGGAAACCAGACCCAAAACGGGGTAGGTCGCCGCGGCGCGCTGGAGGATGCTCTCCTCGTCCTGAGGGCGGCGGCCCTTGCGCCCCTTCGGGGCCGCGCCGGTGAGCAGATTGATGGGCGCCAATTCCTGCACGAAGGCGAGGGTTCGGTTCATGTCTCCGGCGAAGGCGTCGACCGAGTCCGCGCAGAGCCGGGTCACCGTCTGGTGCAGGAGGCGGGCATTTTCACGCGCCGCGGCATTGGAGCGCGCCAGCCAGATCCCGGTCACCAGGACCGGAAGCAGGGCGAAGGCGAGGAGGATGAGGAAGAATCGGGTAAAAAGCTTCACGCCGCTATCTTATCAGTTTGCAGGCGGCCGTTAAAGAAGACGGGAGCTGTCCTCCTGCCGCAGGGAGAGCTGGCCTTTGGCGGCCAGTTCATATGCGGCGGAGAGGATCTTGGAACGCGCCTGTAAGATCTGGTCCTTGGGCTGGGGCTGCTCCAGATAGTCGCGCAAAACCGACTGAGCCTCGGCGGGGAGCAGTTCCAAGACGCGTTTGGAGAGCTCCTCCGGAGCGCCGCGCAGACCCACGCCCCAATCCTTGTAAGGCACCGCGGTCAGAAGGCGGCGCAGTTCGGCGGGCTGGACCTCGACTAGGCTCTCGAAGGGAATCATACTGCTCTCCACCTTCTGCGCCGCAGCGGGATCGCGGGACATCATGTCGCCCAGGATGACCTGCCGCTGCTCGGCCGGTATGCGGCTCAAGATGCGGCCGAGCCGGTCCGCGCCCCGGATGCCGAATTCCGTTGCGGTGCGCAGGCGGTTCTCGAGCATGGCCAGCTTCTCCGGGTCCGCCATGTCCAGACGCGAGAGGCTTTGCGAAACCTCATTCTGGAGGCTCACGGGCAGGGCCGCGAACAAGCGCGTCGCCAGAACATCGTTGGCCTCGGCCAGATAACCGAACAGGAGCGAGAGATCCTCTGACTTCTCCTTGGCCAGATACGCGGCCGCGTCCACGGGTTCCTGTTCGGCCAGGAAATCGAAGCGCTGCCCCAACGCCGCGACCGGACGCCCTTCGACCGTCTCGGCCTCCTCCGCCAGCGCCGGGACACCGCCGGGGAGCATCTCGGGCAGTTCCTCGATCTTCTCCCGGCCCAGCAGCGCCGCCCCCGGCTCCGCCCCTTTCACCCTGATGACCTCGGCGAAGAAGATGCGTATGACCTGCATGGCGATAAAGTAGGCGACGCTGGCCACGAACAGGAACAAAACGAGGGCGGGCACGAACCAGGAGAGGGCCCTGGCGCCGTCCTGGATGAGTATCCGCATGCCTTCCGAACCCAGGATAGCCTGCCGCCACGGCGGCAGGAGCGGCGCCTGCACCACGGTGAGGACATCGCCACGGTTGGCGTCCATGCGCAACAGGTCCGGCATCAGCCGCTCGATCAGCTTGGCCAGGCCATCGCTCAGGCTGGTGTCCAGGATGACCGTGGCATGGATCCTCTTGATGATGAGGCCGCTCTGGCGCAGGCTGGCCTCCTGGTCCCTCTGCACAAAGTCCCAGTTCTTGGAGGGGTCCTTGTCGGGCTCCCTGGCGGCCTCCTTTGTCGCCTCCGAAGGCTTCGGCGAATAGCCCGGCAGGTAGCTGCCCGGAGCCAGCGCAGCGTCGCCCGACTTGGGCAGAATGATAGGGGTGGTGGTCTCCGTCTGCGAGCGGACCTCGGTCTTCTCGCCCTGGACCGTGACCAGGATCTTGGCGCGGCCCGGGCCGGCAAGCTGGTCCACGAACTTCGTGGCCTCGGCGGTCAGGCGCTCGCCCGCCTCGTTCTCTTCGGTGGTGGCAGAGACGCCTCGGGGCAGGCACAGCAGCAATGTGAACAGGGCTATTCTTACCATGGGAAAATCTCAAAGCGATTGTAGCCACGGCGCATGACAGAATTATTGCGTAAATCCGGCGCCATGGCGGCGGCCCCTATCAGGCAAGCCCCGAGGCGGGCGTCGCGGCGGCGGGCGGGTTCTCCGGAAGGAAGAAGAAAAATCGGCTGCCCTGGCCGAGCTGGGACTCCACTCCGATGCGGCCGCCGTGCATTTCCAGGATGGATTTGGAGATGACCAGTCCTAGGCCTACCCCCGTGGCATGAAGCGGATTGTTGACCCGCTCGAAGGGCCGGAAGATGCGGCTAAGCGCCTCGGCCGCCAGGCCCACTCCGGTGTCCGTCACCACGCACTCCGCGCCGCCCGGCACGCGCCGGAGCTCGACCTTCACGCTGCCGCCCGCGCGGGTGAACTTCAGGGCGTTGCTCAAGAGATTGGTAAGCGCATGGATGATCAGGTCCGGGTCGGCGCGCAGAACGACGCCCGGCTCTGCGGCGCAGGCCAGAGCAATCCTGGCCTCCGCGGCCTTGGGCTGGAAGAAGAGCGCGGTATTCTCGACAAGCGCCGTGAGGTCGGCGAGGCGCGGGGCGTATTCTAGCTTGCCGCGTTCGATCTTAGCCACGTTGAGCAGATTGGTGACGAAATGGTCGAGCCGGTGGACATTGCTCGTGACCCGGGAAAGGTTCTCGCGGCACTCGGAGGAGAGCCTGGCCGGGCCGGCCAACAGGGCCTTGACGCAACTCTCGATGGCGCCCAAAGGCGAACGCAGCTCATGGGTGACCGCGGTCACGAAGTTCTTCTTGAGCGTTTCGATCTCCTGGAGCTTGGCGGCCATCTCATTGAAGTCCCGGGCCAGTCTGGCCACCTCATCGTTGCCCCGGACCTTGATGCGGGTCGACGCCGCGCCGGCGCCGATATGGACCAGGGCCTTTTCGATGCGCAGAATGCGGCGGGTCAAGGTCCAGCCTAGAGGGAAGCTCAGCAATATCCCGGCCAAGGCCACCGACCCGCCGGCGATCGCCATATTGCGGCCGAGCTTGACCCTGGCCTCACGCTCGGTCGCTGCGAGGAACTCCCGGGAAAACCAGATTTCGACAGTCAGGGGCTGGCCCCGAACGCCGGAAGGCGGCGCCACGGTCACGCTCTCGACGCGCGCGGCGCTGCGGGGCGGCAGGGGCCCCTTGCCCCCCCCCACCTCCTGGCGCTGGCCGTTCGTCTCCACGCACAGGCGCATAAATTCCTTATAACTGCGGCGTATGCCTTGGAGATAGTCGTAAAGCATCAGCGGGTCACGGGCCAGTATGGATTCCGATACGATGTTGGCGATGCTGGCCTTCCAGAGGGATATCCTCTGCTCATTGGACTCGCGGAGGGACGCATATTGCAGGGACAGGAAGGCCAAGGACGCGCAGCCCGTGGCCGCAATCATGGCCAGGGATAGGACTAGGCCCAGCTTGACCCGTATGCTCATGGATCCTCTACGGCGTGTCCCCTTGAGGAGCGCCGCGCTTGGTGTCCGCCTGTATGCGGTCCAGGGCCTTTCTGGCCTGGCTGTTATTCGGGTCCATCTGCAGGATGCGCATGAACATGGCCGTAGCCTGCAGGTATTCGCCGCGCGCGTAATGCTCGACCCCCTTCTGGAAGAGGCGGCCCACATCGCGCGGGTCGCCGCGGGCGCCCCGCGCTGCGGGTTGCGGCTGCGCCGTGGGCTTCGGCTGGGCCGCCGGAGACGGATGAGTCGCCGGTGCCGCGCCTGCTCCTTCGGGAGTAAGGAAGTCCTGGCCTCCGGGGAGCCCGCGGAGCGGGCCTTCGGGAGCAGGGGTGACGATCCCTTGCGCGCTGCCGAGCCTCCGGTGGGCTATCTCCAAGTAATGCTTGATGTCCGCTACCTCCTCGGGATTCTTTTCCACGGCCAGGGCCTTGGTCCAGGCTTCCAGCGCCTCCTGGTAGTGGCCCAGGACATAATACATGGAACCGGCCCGCTCCATCGCCACGGCGTTCCTGGGCGCGATGTCCATGATGTCCTTCAAGAGGAGCTGCACAGCCTGGAAATCCTTCCGGCTGTTGGCCGCCGCCACGCGAGCGAGTAGTTCGCCCAGGTAGGTGCGCGGGTAGCCCAAGGGCAAGCGGTCCGCCTTCAAGCCTAAGGCAGTCTCCTCTTCCGCCAGGAAGTGGTCGAATTTGGCGTCGTTGAGGCCGAGGTTCAGGGCGTAGGAGCCCCGCACGATGGCACTATGGTCATGGCCCCTCAGGAACTGGTCAATGGCCGAGACCGCCATAATCTCCCATTCCTTGCGGGGTTCGGTCCATACGGGATAGTAGTTGGCCACGAGCTCGATGCGATTGGCCAGCCGCAGGAACGCGGCCGGTACGGGAGCCGGCTGGGCCTTGATGACGGCGGTGATGGCATCGTGGGCCGCGCGATAGCGCCGGCTGTCGCACAAAACGCGCACGTCGTTCAATCTGGGGTCGTCGAGGTCCAACGGGTGCAGTTCCACGCTGTACTCGTAACCATAGCCGGAACCGCGCGCCTCGCGCAGCTGGCGGACTTGGTCGAGCAGTTCCTGGGTCAGCGCTTCCTCCGGAGCGGGGCCGCCGAAGTACCAGCCCAAGGCGATGCGGTGCGTCCCGGCCGTGCCCTGAATCGTGCCCAAAGGCATAAGGAAGGCGTAGTCGAGCTGTATCTTGTTGATGCGGTAGCCCAGGCCGAAAGTGAGCTGTTTAAAGTCCTGGGCGCCGTAGCCCAAGGAGCCGCGCACGCCGAACTGGCCCATGGTCAAGGTCGGGAAAATGCGCTCGGCGCCCACCACCATCTGGCGTGCCGTGCCGCCGTTAGTCGCGGGCTCCTGGCGCACCTCGCCGGTCAGCGCCATCCACGGGCCCTTCCAGGCCGCGCCGGCGCGTATGCTCATCGGCGCCTTGTCGGCGCTGGCGAAACCGACATTGGGCTGGTTGACATTCATGACGGCAAGCCCCAGCTGCCAGCGCTGCGGGAAGCGGTAGAGCAAGCCGAGATCGGCGCCGTAGGCGCTCTTCGAGTTCTTTCCGGTGAGCACGGGGTCCAGGCCGTTGGCCACTCCGTTGTTCGGGTTCACGGCGTAGGTCGCTTCCAGGGACCCGCCAAAGCCGACCGTCAGCTGCTTCAAGTTCAGGCCGCCCATGAGGCGGCCACCGGACTCGCCCTGCCAAAGCAGACGGCCGTAGGAAAGACCGATGGTCTGTTCGTAATAGAAGTTGTTGGCGCTGAAGCGCTCATAGTTTAAGCCCAAGGTCCCCTGCCGGCCGTTCTGGAGAGGCTGGGCGTAGACGAACTGGCTGAGGCCCAGATTGGTGTTATCCGAGAGCCCTAGAAAAAGAGCGGCGTACGCCGCGGATATCTCGGGGCGCTCCAGCTGCGCCAAGCCTGCGGGATTGTAGTGCACAGCGTAGGCGTCGTCGGCCAAAGCCGTGAAGGCGTCACCCAGGCCGGGCGCCCGGGCGCCCGCGCCGATATCCAGGAAAGCCGCGCCGGCCGGACGCCCGACCAGAGCCAGCCACAGCAGCGCCGCGACGGCACATCTGGCACTTCTCAGAATCATGTTTTTCATCGGATCACCACCACCACGCCGCTATAGGACGCGCCCGTTGCCGTGACGACATAGATGTACACGCCGGTATGCACGGTTTGGCCGTTGGCCTTGCCGTCCCACTGCTGGCAGGAGTTAACGTCCGCGCAGCCCTGGCCCAGAACCACGGCCGAGGCCGAGGCCCGTACCATGTCCGCAACGAACCGGCCGTGAATGTCGTAAATCTTTCCGGTCACCTGCTGTAAAGCCAGATTGTTGAAAGCGAATATGGCCACGTCGTTCTTATTGTCCCCGTTGGGCGTGATGAAGCGGTTGCTGACGCCTATGAGAGAAAACCCCGCCGCCCACGAGCTGCCCACTGGCCCCACGGTCAGCCAGCACACTATAGGAATTATAATTAAGAATCTATTCGGCAGTCGCATAAGATGACCGTAAAAAATTGCCATTGCTCCCCCTTACTTAATCACGAAAACGGTCCCGGTGTAGGTCTTACCCTCTCCCTGGATCTGATAGATGTAGACTCCCATCGGCACCGGCCGCCCGCCCTCCATGGCGTCCCACTTGACGCTGGTTCCGAGCCACGGGCCAGGAGGCAGGCCGCTCTTCACGAGCCGGCCCTTGACGTCGAAGATCTTGACCGTGGGCGTCACATTGTTGGGCCCTGGGTCGTAGATGAAAATGGCGGCGTCATTCTTGCCGTCCCCATTGGGCGTGATGTAGCGGTTGAGAAGGCCCGAGGAGTCGAAGGCGAAGCTGTTGCTGCGCGCCGCGTTGCGCACCTGGTAGATGCCGAAATTCATGGTCTGCACGGTCATGTACCGATTGGCGGGGTCATTCTTGCCGAAGAGCTGTAGCCATCGGGCGCCGTTCCACCAGAAGACGCTGAGTTCCTGCGCCTGCTCCTGCGCGACCGGCGGGTAGCGCAGTTTCATGGTGGCCAGGCCGGGCAGCGAGATGTTCTCAATGGCCTCGCCGCCGTACCGGAGGCCGAATTCGGCGGCCATCAGGACGCTGTTGGCCGCGTCCGGCGCCGCGGTGCTGACGATCGGCAGGAAGGCCGTGCTGGGGTTCCCCTTGTTGAAGGACGGCAGATAGGCCAGCGGTATCTGGAAGTAGCTGGCCGAGTCGGGCGAGATGATATAGGCCTCGGTATTGTCCGAGGCGCGCACCATGGAAGGCACCGACAGGGCGGTTTTGTTGACGGACTGGACGTTGTAGAAATACGGCCCATTTGCGCACGCGTAGGAATCGGAATAGCTGAGCGTCGAGGTGGAGAGCTGGGCGGAGATTTGAGTCCACGGCGCCAGGACGGCCCAGGTAGCGCGGTAGACCACGTAGCCGGACAATTCCGTGGGGACCAGCGGATGCGCCGGATCGATGAAAGGCGTAAGGTCCGCGTAGCGCACCACGGGCAGCCACGACAGGGTCGCGGTGCAGGTAGTGACATTATAAGGATTACGGCCCAGCTCGCCGGCGCTGGCCGCAAGTGCGCTGGCCTTCGGCAAAACGACGATGTCCACGCCGTAGGGAGTCTGCGGCGCGTTCTTCTGCCAGGTCTGCGTGGAGAGCGTCACCGGGCCGAAGTTAAGCACACCCTCCCAGTTGATGCTGGCCACGCGCAGGTAATAAAGCTTGTTCGGCCACTGGACCACGACCGTAAGGGTGCTCACGGTCACGTCGTTGGTGAAGGCGGAGAAGACCTGGCCCTCGCCCTGGTTGGTGTTCGGGAATTTCGGGTCGCGGCAGGCCTGTAGGATGTAGCCCTCCGCGCTCATGGACGAAACATCGATTAGGGTTGGTGGCGGTTTCGTCTGGTCTGTCGAGGCCAGCGCCGTCCAGTTGGCCGTGATGGTGACGGTCGTCACACCCACGATCATGGCGTTGAGCGGCGGCAAGGCCAGCGTGGAGGTCGAGCGCGGCGTCGTGTACGCGTAGAAGGTGCTCTGGCTCCACAACGCGCCGGCGCGCATGTAGTAGGTGGTGTTGGGATAGAGCCCCTGCGGTGCCAGGGTGTTCAGGCTCAGGCTTGCCGTGGCGCTCGAGACGATCTGTCCGCTGAAGTTGGGCATGGTCGAGGCGTCCACCACATAGCCCTGCGGGCTAGTGGCGCCGAGAGAGACCAGGCCGTAGGAGACCGTGGCACTCGACAGGTAGGCGGAGACGATGGCCGGGTTCAGAGGCGTCGGCGCCGCGATGTAGGTCGAGCCCGCGAGGCTGAAGTTAGGCACGCTGTCCCAGTTGAGGCTGGCCACGCGGAAGTAATAGGTCGCGTTGGGCAGCAGGTTCATGACCGTGAGGGTGCTCAGGCTCACCCCGGACGTGGCGGCGGAGTAGATCGTGCCGGAGAAGTTGTTCCGGGTGGAGGCCTGCACCAGGTAGCCCTCCGCGCTCATGGACTGAGGGCTCACCGCCATGGCGCTCCAGTTGACCGTCACGCTGGTGAAGAACACGTCGGCCACCGCGGCATTGAGCGGCGCCAGGGATAAGGTGGAGGTGGACCGCGGCGTCGCGTAGGCGTAATAGGTGGTCTGGCCCCACAACGCACCGGCGCGCAGGTAGTAGGTGGTGTTGGGATCCAGGCCCTGCGGCGCCAGCGCTGCGGCCTGGCTCGAGGACGCCGATGAGTAGATCACGCCGCTGAAGTTGGCCGCGGTCGAGGCGTCCACCTCGTAGCCCAAGGCGCCGATGGTGCCGTAGGCGACCGTGATGCTCGAAGTGGACGCAGCGATGATGGTCGGATTAATGGGCACCGCCGTCGTGTAGGTCGAGCCCGCGAAGGCGAAGTCGGGGTTGCTGTTCCAGTTCAGGCTGGCCACGCGGAAGTAATAGGTGGTGTCGACGCTCAGGCCCGCCACGGTCAGGGTGCTCAGGCTCACGCCCGCCGTCTCGCTGGAGAGGAGCGTGCCGGTGAAGTCCGGCGCGGTGGAGGCCTGCAAGAGGTAGCCTTCCGCGGACATGGACGAGGGGCTCAGGGCCATGGCGCTCCAGTTGACCGTGACGGCGACGGGCGTCATCACCGCGACCATGCCGTTGAGCGGCGGCAGGGCCAGGGTGGAGCTGGACAGCGGCGTCGTGAAGGCGTAGGCCGTGGTCTGGCCTACCAGCGCGCCGGCGCGCAGGTAGTAAGTGGTGTTGGGATCCAGGCCCTGCGGCGCCAGCGCCGCGGCCTTGCTCACCGTGGCCGACGAATACAGCGTCCCGGAGAAGTCGGCCACAGTCGAGGCGTCGACCACATAGTAACCCAAGGCGCCCGCAGTGCTAAACGAGACCGTGACGCTCGACAAGCTGACCGCGACGATGATCGGGTTGAGCGGCGGGAACGGCGCGGTCATGGCGCAGTTCAGGAGGTTGAAGCCCTTGGTCGCGCTGCGCAGCCAGGCGCCCTTGTTCTGGGGCGCGGCGCTGTCCTGCGCGCGCAGGGCGAAGCAGTAGGTGGTGCCGGGCTGTAGGCCGGTGACGATCAGGCTCTGCGACGTGCCGCCCGCGGAGACCGTCGGTGTGGAGGTCTGCGAGAAATCCGACAAGGATTTGGCCGCGCTGAAGTCCGCGGTGGTCTGTATGTTGCCCGTCGAGGAGACGCGCATGTCGTAGGCCAAGGGCGCGGTCGTGTCCCGGGTCTCGGGCGCGGTCCACTGCACGCGGAGCTCGTTTGTCGGGATGGCGGTCTGGGAGCTGGCCACGACATTGGTGATCACGGCCACGCCCTGGAAGCTCGCCGAAAGGGTCAGGGCGGCCGGATTGGCGGCGCGCGCGGGCAGGGCCAAGGCCGCCCAGGCCAGCAGGGCCAGCGCCCCCGCAAGCCTCGGGCTCCTCGTCGCCTTCGCCGTCCGCGCTCTCGCCAGCATCGTCGTCATTAGTCGGACACCGCCCACACGGTCATGCGGATGCCCTGCGGCTGCAATGTCTCCGTTCCCAACGGCATGTAAATTCTGGTGCAGAGTCCCCGGATGCCGCGGCCGTCAGTGCCGGTGGCCGCCGGTAACATGCGGCCGTCAGCCTGGCCGCTGGTCATGTCCGGAAGGCCCGACGCGCCGTCCACCACGGCGGGGTCGGCGTACATCAGAGAGCGGTACTGCGTCATGACGCCCGTGACCGTCGAGGTGTAGTTGTCCCAGTCCGCGGCATTGTCCGCGGGGCAACCGCTCCCGGTTGCGCTGGAGATAAAAAGCGCCTGCATGGCGAACTGGTCGACATCCGGCGGCGTCGCGGTGGAGCCGACCACGGCCCAATCGCCGCCGCCCGATATTGTCGAGACTGTTAGCGCCCACTTGGATATGATGCCAATGGAATCGTTGGTCACGGTCGCGGAGCTGCCGACGACCAAGGCGTTGGCTCCGGCCGCGAAGGCATGGGTGCTGAAGGCCACGCCATCGACGGCGACGGACAGGCTGCCCGAGAAAGTGACTATGTAATCCAGGCTCGCGGAATTGGCCGCAGAGGCCCGCCCGGCCGGCATCACTGCCGCCAGCAGGGACAAAGCCAAGGCCCAGGCCGTCGCCTTCAGGCGACGCCTTGCCTTGCCTATGATGTCCAGCGCTTGCGCGCTCATCAGTCGCATCATCGCGTCCACATCATTCATCCACGCATCCCGGCACCATGATCCGGGACGCGTACACTATTTCATTGCTATCCCGCAGTCATTCTCAAGCTTAAAAGCATAAAAATACCATCTCCGTAGATTTCAAGACCACGACCTCTCCTCCTGTGCTCCGTAGGCTCATCATTTCTCGGTCCGCACCACGATCTCGCCATACGCATAGGCCGGGATTTCCTGCTGAAGTATCTCGGCCCGCACGATCAGGACAATGGTCTTGCCGCGAAGGCGCGGATCGTCCGGGATCTTCACAGACAAGTCGAGCGGGGTGAAGCTCTCGCCCTTGGCCTTGATATGCTCCTTCGACACGATGATCCACTTGGGATCCCACGCCGCGATCATGCCCGGCGGCATGGCGATCGCGGACTCCCAAAAAGCGACCGGTATCACGCGGAAGTCCAAAGCATAATCGTTGGGATTGAGCAGTTTGAGGTCCGCGTGGAAGTCCTTGAGCCGCACGCGACGGCCCAGGGGCATGTTGTTAATCTCCGTCTCCATGGGGTCAAAGGAGAAATTGAGGTTGGCCAGTTGCTTCTGGACGAACTTGGCCTTGAGCTGTTCGGCCGTCGGCTTTTCGCTTGAGATGCCTATGCTGAGCTGGCTCACGATGCCCACCCCCAAGGACGTGGGGTTATCGCTCTCCGTCACCAGGAGGACATAGAATTGCCGCCCCATGAGCTTTTCGTCGTTGGGGATATTGATGACGACATCCGTGACCGCCTCCAGGCCCGGACGGACCGTAAAGGTGGTCCGCTGTAGTTCGATCCACTTCACGTCCGGGATGGGCTCCATGCCCTGACTGTTGGGATGGCCCGGCGGCATCACGGTGACCTTAACCTTAAGCGTCTCCGTCCCGTCATTGACGACGCGCAGCGGGAAATTGACCAGATCGGCCATGGAGTACTTCCCGCCGATCCTCAGGTTGGACACTCGCACCTGGGCGAATTTAGTCTGCAAGCCTTGGCTGGCGCCGGCGGTCGCGGCGCACAACATGGCGTACAGCGCCAGGACTGCCAAACGCGTTCGTCTTCCGTTCATTTTCATCCTCCTCATGGGTCTTGCACGGCCAGAATCGATATCCGGACCTTCTGCACGTTGTTCGGCTCCTGGGTGTGCAGGAGCACCGTCGGCGGCGTCAGCCGCAGCCAGAGGTTCCGGTTAGACCCTAGGCACTGGCCGACGTTGGGCGCGACTTGATAGCCGCTCTGGTCCCCGGCGTAACGGAGCGCGTCGGCCTTCTGGGCCGCGCCGGTGATGGTGCTGGCGTTGACGTCGAATTGCGTCGGCGGGGGCTGGACCGAGTTGAACAGGCCTTGCAGGCGCATGGTGTCCAGGTCCGCCTTTTCGCCCAGGGTCATGTAGGGGCTCGAGGGCGCGACCGTCGCGGCCGAAAGCTGGAAGCTCTCCGCGATGTTTCCGCGATTGATGAAGACGTTGGCGCTCATCGAAACGGTGGACTGGACGGTCTCCAGCTGGATGGCGCCGAAATTATAGTAGGCGGGCGTTTCCGTGGACAGCATGACCCCGAGCACCGGCGCGCTCTTGGACGCCTGGCTGGTCTGGCCGTAGCTGCCCTGGTTGGCCATACAGCCCGCCGGAGCGGGCTCGGTGCCCAGGATGGATGCCAGCAGCTCGCCAGGGTCCGCCGCATCGATGGCGGACGAGTCCGTGGAGTCGCAGCCCGCGCCGGGGCAAATCGGCGGGAAGGCGCCCGTGGCCGGGTTGTAGCGGCCCGCCGAGGAGAGCGGATGGAAGTCCTCCACGCCCGCGGCGGCGTTGTACCACAGCGGGTTGGCCGAGATGGAATCGGTGTCCTTCGAAGTAGCCTGCCAGGCGGAGAGGCCGGCATAGGTCTGGCCCCAGACCATGGTTAGCGTATTGGATGAGAACCAGTCGTTATAGTTCGAGTTGATTCCCGAGGCGGCGTCCAAGGAGAGGTCGGCCCGGGGCGAAGCCGCGGTCCAGGAGGAAACGAAGATGTTGTTCCTGACGGTGACCGTGGAATTGGCCAGCATCAGGTTGTAGGCGCTGCCAGCGTCCCCCGCGGAATTGACATCGTTGAACTTGAAGTCCGTGTTCTGCGCGCCCGTAAAATAGGCGCCGACCACAGAGCCGCCGGTGACCATGCCCGGGTTAGTGATGCGGTTATGATGGACGGTGGAGCCGGGTGAGGCATTGGCGAAGAAGCCGTAGGAAGTGTTGGCCCCCATGGAGCCCGGCGTGCGGTAATAAATGGCGTTGTTGTAGACCGTGGCGCCCGAGGCCAGATCATCGAGGCGGATGCCGTAGGTGTTGTAAGCGACGCTGATCGGGACCAGCACGGTGTTGGATGTGATCACAACCTCGGCGCCAGCGGTCGTGGATGCGACATAAACTCCGTACTGGGCCCCGGCCAGGAAGGTGTTGGTGGAGACTTCGATGCGGCCCATGGTATTGGCGATATCGGCGCCCGCGTACTGGCCAGCGGCTTGGACGGTGTTGGAGTAGAACTGTAAGCCAGAGCCGCCGCTCATGCGCAGTCCCGGTCCGGACGCGGCGGCCGCCGCGAGGCTGCAGGCGGTGATGGCCGTGCCCGTGGCGCCGAGGACTTCGACGGGTATAGGCGCCTGGGCATAGGACCCGCTGATGCTGTTGGAGAGGCCGCCGTTTACGAACAAGGCGTAAGACCCGGCGCCGGCGGCGGAGAAGGTGCTCTGGCTGACCACGCAGTTGGTGCTGCCCTGCAACTGTAGGCCGTAGCCGTTGGAATCCGTCGCGAAGCTCTGCGTGATCGACGCGCCCGAGGCGCCGTCGACATAGACCGCGGAGGCGCCGGCCGCGGCCGCGCTGCTGTAAGACAGCGAGCCTCCGGCGCCGGTCATGCCGATGCCGAAGGCGCCGGGGCTGGCCACCGTGACGCTGGTAAACGCGATGGAGCTATAGTCGGCGATCTGGATGCCGCCGCTGGTGATGAGGCCGTCCGGATCCTGGACGCTGACGTTGGAGAGGACCACATTGGCCGAGGAGGCCAGGACGCCCCAAGCCATCGTGTTGGACGGGATCACCGCGATGCCCTGGATGGTCACGCTGGTGTTGGCGAGCTGGAAGGCCGCCGTCGAGTTCGCGGGCGGGCTGACCACCGGCCCAGAACTGAGGCTCGGGTCCGGCATGAAAGTCAGTGTGTTATTATTACTCTCGATATTTTGAACAGTCACTTGTTCGGAGTAGGTCTGAGTATCTCGGATGACCACGCAGGTGTTGGTGCTCAAACTCAGGGGCAGGGCCGCGACCGCGGTATTGATCGCGAGGTACTCTTCAAAAATGCCGCTCTTGGACACGTTGCGCACCATGCCGCAGCCCGGCAGGACGGCATAGGCCGTGGCGCCGAAGGAGAGGACGCTGGAGAGGCCGTCGCCCTCCACGGCCCGGACCGCGAAGAAGTACTGGCCGCCGGGCACCAGGCCGGTAACCGGCATGGTCACCATGTTGCCCTGCGTCACCGGCGTGGGCGCGGCCGCGGGGGCCGCGTCTGCGGCCTTGAAAGCGTCGTAGGAGATGGCGGGCGAACGGCTGGCGATGCTGCTGTATTTTACAATGTAGTTGCGCGCATGGGTGCCGGAGGCGTAGGCGTCATTGCCGGGCTCGACCCACTGCAGATACAGCGTGCCGGAGGCGGTTCCCGAGGACGCAAAAAGGCTGGCGACGCGGCCCGGATAGAAAAAGATGGGGATAAGCCCGCTGCGGTTTTCGAAGTCGGTCGCGCTGAGCGTGGTCTGGCTGATTTCGCCGGCCACGGCCGTCTCTTGGAATGCCGACGAGGTTTTTTGGTTACCCCCGCTATTTAAGCTCGAACGTGTATTTTTAAAATTTTGGCTTGTTGACCAAAAAGCAGAGGCGGGAAGCGCAAAGATAAGCGCGAGAATAAAGTTAAAGTACATGAAGTATATACGTACGCCTTTTTTCATG
>CAIRTQ010000088.1 GCA_903881545.1 uncultured Elusimicrobia bacterium | reverse complement strand
GGTGATCAGAGGATCGTTCATGCTGTTTTCAACAAGCCAGGAAGCCAAGGCAGGGATGGCAGTTGAACACCGGCCCCTGCCTCCCGTCTTTCTCAAATCAAGCATGTCGTGCCTGGCGCCGGCGATGTTGGAAGCCAGCATCGCCGCCATAAGGATGCTGGCCAGACACACCGCCGTTCTCTTATAAGGCACCACCTCCTTTAATAAGAACAGCGCTGCCACGGTCAAGATCGGCGGCATGAAATACAGAGAATACAGGTGGAGCGGTATAAGCATGCTCACCGTGAAAGGAGAGCATATAAGAATGGCCGCAAAGATTGCGGCCAAAAAGACTATCTTGTTCCGTCTTGACGAATGTATCCTTCTCGAAAAAAACATCAGAAAAACAGCCGCAGCCGCGAAAATGCCCGCATTCAGAGAAAAAGAATCGTCCCCAGCGATGCCCATGCCTATCCGCCGCCCGTTTATCATGGGACCAACAAGGTGGTGCAGCCGCAACTTGAGGTTCACGAAAAAATCAAAATTATTTGCGCCGTAATGCGTAGGCTTCATAAGGTTTGAAAACATGAATGCGACAGTATGGAAGCCGGTCCTCAAATTGTAATACAGCATGAAGAAATTGCCGGCGCAGAACGCCGGCATCGCAAAGAGCAGATCTTTAGACTTTATGGGATTCTTATGGGCCAGCCGCTTGTACAGAACCGCCGCCGCCAGAAGAAGACCCGCGATGTACCAGAGGAATGTTATTTTTTCGAGCCCCAACCCAAAGAAGAAAGCTGCCGCGGCCAAATGCCGTCGCTTGGCGCTTGAGTAGTATTCATAGGCATGGTAAATGCCGGCCCAAAAACAGAATGCCAGGTATACTTCGTTTGCTGAAAATGCCAACTTGTGGTAAATTACAAAAACCGGATTGGATATTATCAACGCCAGGGCAGCCAGGGTTATCCGCCTTCCCAGCCATTTTCTCAATAGCTGATAGAGATAGATGAGGGTGAAGAAAGAAAATATCACGGACATGAGCCTGAGGGGGAGCAAGTTCCCCCCGAAAAACAGCGAAAAAGGGATAAGAAGGTAAGCCGGGAGACACGAGTTGTAATCTTCCTCCATGATGGGCAGAAGCCGCCCGCCGGATACCGGCACTGAAATACAGCTGGACCTGTGAGTCTCGCAGACCCAAGGGATCCTGCGGAACACGCCTGGCTCGTTTCTGAGAATATCAGCAATGGTAATTGCAACTGTGGCTTCGTCATCATTGATGCCCGGCAGGCGGAGGTCCGGAAGGAGAAAAAGGAAATAGCCGGATAAGAACAAAAACAATAGAAGCAGGTCGTGCCTCGCCAACACGGCAAAAAACGCCCTTGTCCTGCTCATCTGATGCAAGAGTTTAGCCAACTGAAGCCGGGGGAGTCAAAACGGCCCACACCGACGGCCTCCCTATCACCAACACACGCAGTGCCCCCCCGAAAACCTCACGAGCACAGGACTAGCCCTCGATGTCTCATTGGTGATTTCAGATGGCTAAAGAGGAAGCGCGTGCCAGGGCCGCCATCAGGCGCACGTCCCATGAGAACCTGAAATCATGCGCTCGCCAGCGACGGCGATGCCAGCGGCTAAAAGCGGAAAGGGAAGTCCTGGCCAGCGGATTGCGGCCGAAACTGCGGAGAAGCCTCTCGCCATCAATAATTTTTGAAGTCAAAGAGAGATATTTAAGGGCCTCTTGGTTGTACACCCAGGAGCCGCCCGCCCAGTGGCGGCTCATGGATATCCAACCCTCAAGACATTCCGGGGGATGAAAGCCCCCCTCATGGACAGCGGCATCGAAAAGTTCCGATCCCGGATATGGGACGAAGACATAAAAGCCGGCCACTTGGGCATGGGCATTGCACCCCAGCATCTCCAGGGCAAGATCAACGCTCTGCTGTAGGTCCTCGTGGGTCTCGCCCGGAAAGCCCATCATGAAATTATAGGTCGCGCGTATACCCGTCCCCGCCAGGGTGCGGTTGGCCCGGCGGTATTGTGCTACGGTTTCATGTTTTCTAATCAGTTCAAGGATTCTGTCAGAGCCGCTTTCTATCCCAGGCTGGACCGCCACGAGACCCGACCGTTCCAAGGATGGCAGATCGACATTCAAGAGATCGTCCATCCGTGTCTGGATAAGAAAAGAAAAGCGCCCTGCAATCCTTTCGGAAATCTCAACGCCGCGCTTGCGGTCAGCGAAGAATTCCTCATCGAAAAACTCCACCGCATCCAGACCGAAGCGCTCGACAAGATGAGAAGCGCGCTCGGCGGTCTTGGCCGCGCTCATGCACCTCCAGCGTCGGCCGGAGAGCACGGGCTGACAGCAGAAGGCGCAAGGATGGGGACAGCCGAAGGAACTGATGAAAGGGAGAATGCGCTTGGCCCTGGTGGCGCTGCCAAAGCCCAGGCCCGAGTTGATATAATGCTCTATATTGATGAGATGATAGGGCAACTCCGAAAACATCTCCGGATCGGCGAACGAATAAGGAGACCCTTGCGTCCTCACCGAACCGCCACTCTTATAGGCGATGTCCGCCACGCTCCTCCAGTCTCGGCCAGCGCGCAAAGCGTCGACCAGGGCGCGGAAGGTCCGTTCGCCCTCTCCCATGACAACGATGTCGACGAGCGGATGGCGTGCGGTCTGTTCGGGCAGAAGGGTGGGGTGATTGCCTCCCCAGACAATGGGAAGCCCCGGGCAGAGTTCCCTGACTAGGCGGGCGGCCTCTAAAGCATGCCCTATCTGGGCGCCGGTCATAGTAGAAATGCCCACGCACAGAGTCTCCGGCCCCAGCGCCGCTCGCAAATCACCCCGCCAGTCCGCCGCGACGCGCTGATCGATAACGGCGGTGTCATAGGAGTCAACGACGCCGGAGGCCACGGCCAGGACCGACATAGGGAGCCAGACCGACACGCCCTTCAAGTCGAGCCCGGTGATTGGATAAATCAGGACGATTTCAGCCATAACTGGGCAAGCCTAAATTATCATGTCCCTTTCGGCCGGCTCAAGTGAAATAACACTTCAATTTAGTAACGGCCCGGCGCGGGCTCAACAGGGAATTCAGCAAGTACGGGGCCCGAGAGGGGTGAAGGTAGAACCTTAGAAAGGCCAGGCGTTGGTATCTCCGAATGACTGACTCAGGGAGCGCTCCACTGAGAAACCCGCCTTTTGCGTAGTAATGCTCATAGCCCCAATCCTGGGTAACCTCCCAGCCATTGGCTTTGGCCAGGGCATGGATGTGCGTCCCGGGGAGAGGGGTCAATACGGAAAAAGCGGCTTCGTCCAGCCTGGATGCCACGGCAAAATCGATGGTCTGCTTTATTTCAGCGATGGATTCCGTCGGCGCTCCTATTATGAAGAACCCCCTGGTCTTAATGCGGTGAGCCCTGATCCTGTCCACGGCGGCATTAACCTGGTCGATATGGATTCTCTTGTCGTATAACTTGATGACCCTCGAAGCCCCGGATTCTATCCCCAGGCTGATTAGCCTGAGGCCCGCCCGATAGGCCAGGTCAAGCAACCGGTCGTCAGGCACGGTATCCACCCGGCTCTGCGCCCCCCAGACGATGCCTAACTTGCTTTCAAGCATTTGCCGGCAAAAGGCCTCGATGTAAGCGCTGTCTATAAAAAAAAGGTCGTCCACTATCTGAACGGCGGATAGGCCGTACTCGGCCTTCAATGCGGCCAATTCCTTGACGATGTTTTCGGGGCTTCTTCTCCTGTGCGGCGCACCAAAAACAGATTGTAAGGTGGGCTGGCAGAACGAGCATGAAAATGGACACCCTCGGGAAGTGACGATGTTCGTCCCCACGAGATTGGAGCCCGCCCCATCGAGCTGGAACCAATGCTTGCCATACCGCCGCATGTCGAACAGGTCACGGGCAGGAAGAGGGAGAGTATCCAAATCCTTAATGAAGCGCCTTTCCGAGTTCCCCGTGACCTGTCCTTGGATCTTGACATAGACGCCGGGGATACCCCGCAGGTCCGGCAATCCGCCGCTGGCCCGGAATCGCTCCGCGATCTCGGTGAAGGCCCATTCGCCCTCTCCCGCCACGAGCGCGTCCGCATCCGCCGCGCGCAAGGTCTCCTCAGGCAATACAGAGGCGTGCGGCCCGCCCAGGACGACCAGCTTGGCGCTGCACTGCCTGGCGAGCCGCGCGGCCGCATAGGAGTCCTTCAACATCACAGTCGAGGCATAGATTCCCACAATATCGGGCTTTGCGGCCTCCATGACCCTTTGCGCCCGCGCGAAAGACGGGGCGAAAGTCATATCCAAAAGATCGACCGCCACCTGCTTTTGCCTCAGGCAAGCCGCGATATACCCCAAGCCGATTGGGGGCTCTCCCGTCACGACGCCCCGGTTGGGAAAAATGAGCAGGACTTTCATTTTCGACGAGCTATTTTGTGCAGCACGAGTTCCGGCCTGCCTGCCCTGTTGCCGAATACCTTGACGACGCTGATCTTCCTGCCGCGGCTGCTTGCCAATGCCAGGAATTCCTCAAATTCCTTCTTATTGAGATAATCGTTGATGTTCTCCGCTGTCACAAAATAGATATCCGTGCCGCCGGAAAGCAAATGCTCAAGCAGTATGCTGAAATCACCAGGCTCATGGTCC
>CAIRTQ010000087.1 GCA_903881545.1 uncultured Elusimicrobia bacterium | reverse complement strand
CTACTTTCCAGCGGTGCCCATTCTGAAGTATCATTCTTTCACCTCGCGGGTGAAAAGTTATCGCTTTTCACCGATTCTTCCCTTTCGACGGGACGCGAGGTATTTTATTTCTTATTGATCATCCTTGTTTGAGGATTGGGGGGACAAGCGCGGATTGGACACTCCGCCGGCCCAATTTCTATAATCTCTTTGTCGTCGTACATTCATTAAGGAGGCACCCCGATGCCCGCATCCGTCCTCACTCGCAGAACCAATTCCGCCGCATCCAAGCCCGCCAAGATCGGCAAGCCCGTCTACTTCTTCGGTGGCGGCAAGGCCGAAGGCGATGAGTCCATGAAGAATCTCCTCGGCGGCAAGGGCGCCAACCTCGCCGAAATGGCCGGCCACCCCGACTTGCGCCTGCCGGTCCCTCCGGGTTTTACCATCACCACCGAGGTCTGCACCTACTATTGGAGCAACAAGCGCTCCTATCCCAAGGGCCTGCGCGAGCTGGTGGCCGCGAGCATGGCGCGCATCGAGAAGCTCACCGGCAAGCGCTTCGGCGACTCCGCCGAGCCCCTGCTGGTCTCCGTGCGCTCCGGCGCGCGCAAGTCCATGCCCGGCATGATGGAGACCATCCTCAATGTGGGCCTGACTTCTAAGACCATCCCCGGCATGATCGCCCGGACCAAGAACGAGCGCTTCGTCTACGACGCTTACCGCCGCCTCATCATGATGTACTCCGATGTGGTCATGGAGAAGGCCGCCGGTATCGCCCCTGCCGAGGACCAAGGCATCCGCCGCCAGCTTGAGCGCCTCATGGCGCAGGCCAAGGCGCGCAAGGGCGTAAAGCTCGACACCGAGCTGGGCGCCGAGGATCTGCGCCAGCTCTGCGACCGGTTCAAGGATAAGGTCCGGGAGGTCCTGGGCCAGCCCTTTCCGGACGACCCGATGGAGCAGCTCTGGGGCTCCATCAGCGCGGTCTTCGTCTCCTGGATGGGCAAGCGCGCCATCTCCTACCGTCGTATCGAGGGCATCCCGGAGCAGTGGGGCACCGCGGTCAACGTGCAGTCCATGGTTTTCGGGAACATGGGCGAGGACTCTGCCACCGGAGTGGGATTTACGCGCAACCCCGGCACCGGCGACAGCCGCTTCTACGGCGAATTCCTGATCGACGCCCAGGGCGAGGATGTGGTGGCCGGCACCCGCACCCCCGCGCCCATCAACGAGGCCTCCCGCAGCGACCAGTCCCGGGACCTCAAGAGCCTGGAGCAGCTTATGCCCAAGGCCTACCGGGAACTCGCCGACATCGTCGGGCGCCTGGAGAAGCATTACCGGGACATGCTCGACATCGAGTTCACCATCGAGAAGCACAAGCTCTACATGCTGCAGTGCCGCGTGGGCAAGCGCAACGGCCCCAGTGCAGTAAGGATTGCCCTGGACATGCTCAAGGAGAAGCTGATCACCAAGGAGGAGGCGGTGCTGCGCGTCACCCCGGCGCAGCTCGATGAGCTCCTGCACCCCATCGTGGACCCCAAGGCCGAGGCCACCCGCAAGGCCCTGGCCAAGGGCCTGCCCGCGGGTCCGGGCGGCGCCAAGGGCCAGATCGTGTTCACCGCGGCCGAGGCGGTGGCCTGGGCCAAGGACGGACGCAAGGTCATCCTGGTCCGAGAGGAGACCAACCCCGAGGACGTGGAGGGCATGCGCGCGGCGCAGGCCATCCTCACCGCCCGCGGCGGCATGACCTCGCACGCGGCCTTGGTGGCGCGGGGCTGGGGCAAGTGCTGCGTGGTGGGCTGCGGCGCCCTGGAGGTCGACCTGTCCCGCAAGACGCTTTCCGTGGACGGCCGGACCTTGAAGGAGGGCGACTGGATCACCTTGAACGGATCCAAGGGACTGGTCTATGAAGGCGAGATGCCCATGCTCGATGCCAGCGAATCCAACACGGTGTTGGAGGACTTCCTCAAGATCTGCAATCAGTTGCGGCGCCTGAAGGTCCGGGCCAACGCCGATACGCCGGAGGACGCGGCTCGGGCGCGCAAGTTCGGAGCCGAGGGCATCGGCCTGTTCCGGGTGGAGCACATGTTCTACGGCAAGGGCGCGGAGCAGCCCTTGTTCAAGCTGCGCAAGATGATCGTGTCCAAGACCAAGGATGAGCGCATCGCGGCCCTGGCCGAGCTGTTTCCGCATGTGAAGGCCGACATCAAGGCGACCTTGCGGGCCATGGCGGGCTACCCGGTCACCATCCGCACCATCGACCCGCCGCTGCACGAGTTCGTGCCGCACGAGCACGAGAAGCTGGCCGAGCTGGCCCGGAGCCTCAACATCAGCCTTGACGAGCTGGAGAAGCGCGCCACCGGCCTGCGCGAGTCCAACCCGATGATGGGCCACCGCGGGGTGCGCCTGGGCATTACCTATCCGGAAGTCACGGAGATGCAGGTGCGCGCCATCTTCGAGTCCGCAGTCGAGCTGGGCAAGGAGGGCGTCAAGACCCTGCCTGAAATCATGATCCCGGTGGTCTGCGTGGAGACGGAGCTGGTCAACCAGTACGCCTTGGTGGAGAAGGTCTACGCCGAGGTTTGCCTGGCCAAGAACGTGAAGGCCATCCCGCATCTGGTGGGCACCATGATCGAGATCCCGCGGGCCTGCCTCGTGGCCGACCGGCTGGCCGAGGTGGCGCAGTTCTTCTCCTTCGGGACCAACGACCTGACCCAGATGAGCTTTGGATTCTCCCGGGACGACACCGGCGCCTTCATGGGCGACTACCTGGAGAAGAAGATACTCCCCAACGACCCGTTCCAGACCATCGACCAGGACGGCGTGGGCGAGCTGATGCGCATCGGCGTGCAGCGCGGCCGCAAGGCGTGCAAGGACTTGAAGATAGGCATCTGCGGCGAGCACGGCGGCGAGCCGGCGAGCGTGGAGTTCTGCCACGGCCTCGGCTTCAATTATGTGTCCTGCTCGCCGTTCCGCGTGCCCATCGCGATCTTGGCCGCGGCCCAGGCCGTGCTCAAGGAGAAGCCGGCCAAGAAGAAGTAGGCCGCGCGACTCAGGGGGACGACAAGCGGCAGGAAATCCAGCTAGAGCTGGTTTTGACGACGATGCCCATCCCGATCTATTACGGCAGGGAACAATGCGACGGGTGCGCGGCACCTCGATGAGCTCCCCGCGGCGTTGGTTGTTGCCCGCATGCCTCGCGCTGGGGCTTCTGCTCCGTCTGGGCTTCGGCTGGAAGCATCCATCGCAGCCGCCGGGAGAGGCTCTGGTCAACATCGACCACTATACCGAGCTCGCCGTATCCATGGAGCAGTCCGGGAGCCTGCGCCTCGACGGCCGGCCCAGCGCCTGTCGCGAGCCCGGCTATCCGGTCGTGCTGGGCGTCGCGTTCAAGATCTTCGGCCGCAGCTATCCCGTGGTCCTCGGCACGAACTGCGTCCTGGCGCTGCTCGCCCTGTGCGGCCTCTATCTGGTCGGGATGGACCTCTTTGGCCGGCCGACGGCGCTGCTCGCGACCGCGGTTGGCGCCTGCTATCCGCAGTTCGTGTTCTATGCGTCCCAGCCGGTCCGCGAGACAACCATCCTGGCGGTCAGCGCTTGGGCGATTTGGGCCCTGCTACGGGCGCTCCGGAGCCCCGGGGCGGCCGCTTTCGCTTGGGCCGGCGTGGGTGGGGCGTTGTGCGGGCTCACCAATGTCAGTTTGCTGCCATACGGACTGGTGCTGGCCCCCGCGGCGGTCTGGCTGCTCAATCGCTCCCGCGGCGCCGCGGCCTGGCGCTGGAGCGGCATCTACACGGCGGCGTTCGTGCTGTTCTATTCCGTCTGGCCGATCCGCAACTATCTGACGATGGGCGCCTTCATACCGATGACGACGCTGTCTTTCGGCAACATCTGGTACAACTATCTGGTGGTGCCCCAGGCAATCGGCGGCACGCCCCTGGAGACGGAGCTCCTGCGACAGGACCCCGTGTGCCGGGCCGCCGCCGGCCTGGACGCCGTGAACGCGGAGCGGCATTATCGCAAGGCGGCCCGGGAATGGATCCGGCGCCATCCCGGAAAATACCTCCGGCTCGTGGCTTGGCGTTTCTTCTGGGATCAGTGGCGGCTTTGGCCTCGCCCCCAGGCGGCGGGAGACTCCTACCGGATGGGGCGCGTGGTCGGGCTCTTGACCAACGGCTGGATCATTCCCCTGGGCTGGCTCGGCATGCTCGCGGCCCGGTGCCGCCCCCGCCGCGTCCTATGCGTCTATCTGTTCGTTTTCGCCCTCGCCTTTACGCATGCCCAGATCCTTACCATGCTGCGCTACCGCACGCCCATCATGCCGTGGCTGATTCTGTTCGCCGTCTCGGTCCTCGTTCGCGCCGGAAGTCGGGTTAATGAATCAATGGCGAATTGATTCTGCGCAGGACGGCTAAGAGCAGCCCTGCGTCCTTGCGGCAAGGCCGCAGACGCTTGAGCGCGTCACGCACCCGGCTTGTCTGGACCTTTTCCGGCACGCCCCGCATATAGTCCAGGGCCGCGAAGGCCCGCAGGAATTCGCGCCGTAGTGCCTCGGTCTGCTCTGCCGGAGCCGGCGGTTGGCGCGGGGTCCGGATCCCCTGGCGCTTAGTGTCGCGCGTGAGCTCGTAGGCCACTAGGGCCACGGCCTGCCCTAGGTTCATGGAAGGGACTTCCGGCGAAGTCGGGATGCTCACCACCGCATGGCAGTGGCCCAGGGCCTCCCGGCTCAAGCCCGTCTTCTCATTGCCGAAGAGGATCGCAACCAGGCCTGCCGGCGGCAGGTGTCCGGCTAAGTATTCCGCGAGCCTGGGCAATGGCACGACGGGCCGGCGCAGCCGGCGCCGCGAGCCGCAGGCCCCCACCACTATTGTCGCGCCGGAGAGCGCCTGCTCCAGGCTGGGCGAGCGCGCCCGGCGCAGGAGCCCCGCCGCGCCCACGGCCGAGCGCGCCTCGCGCCAGACCGGCGCGAAAGGCTCCACCACCGCGAGGTCGCGGAAGCCGAAATTGGCCATGGCGCGGGCGGCCGCGCCGATGTTGTTGGGGTCGCGCGGCCGCACGAGGATGAAGCGGACCTTCTGCGGTTGCCGGCTCATGGCCGCGCCTAGTATGTGGCCGCGCTCTCGCGGCCCTTGGCGTAGCCGTCCTGGTCGAACCTGACCCACAGAGGATCGTCGGACTCTGCGGAGGGGCTGCGGAAGGTGCAGAGCTCGCCGTCGAGGAACAGTTGGCACTGGAGGGGGTGTCCGTACAGGCGCACGTACTCGCTCTTATGTTTGAGGCCCAGCTCGGCGTTCTTGCGCCGGAGGGCCGCGGCCCGTATCTCGCCGGGCGAGGCGCAGCCCTGGGCTAAGAGCGGCAAGCAGGCGCACAGGAGCGCGAGAACATTCTTTCGCATGCTTGCCAAGGTGGTATTATACCCTGAAATGTCCTGCCTGACCCAGGCTTCTGGCCTGCGCCAGTTGGTCTAGGTTACGGCGTAGGCGATTGGCGGGACCCGAGATAGAGTGCCTTGCCGCGCAGGAGGCGGTGGTAGGCCACGCCGAAGCGGTGGGCTTCGTCGCGCAGGCGCTGTAGGAGGCGCAGAGCGGGTCGGCCGTGGTCCAGGAGGATGGCTTCGGGTCGGCCCGGCAGGAAGACTTCCTCGATGCGCTTGGCCAGGGCCGCGACGGGGATGCGCAGCTTGAGGGCCTGGAGTTCCGCCAGAGCCGCGCCGAGCTGGCCCTTGCCGCCGTCTATGAGCACGAGGTCGGGCAAAGCCTGCCCTTCCCGGAGCAGGCGGCTGTAGCGCCGCCGCACGGCCTCGGCGATGGAGCGGAAGTCGTCGACGCCTGAGACCTCGCGCAGTCGGAACCTGCGGTAATGGTCCTTATGGGGCTGCCCGCCCTGGAAGCAGACCATGCCGGCCACGAGCTGGCGGCCCTGGAAATGGGAGACATCGAAGCATTCCACGTGGTTGGGCGGAGCGGCTAGGCCCAGGGCGGCTTGCAGGTCCGTGACCGCGCGGCTGGATTCCAGGGACCGGCTGATATCGTCAGCCGCCAGGGCCCGCACCCGCACGCGCTCGCCCATCTGTTCCAGGGCCAGCAGGTTGTCCCGTAGGCGCGCGGCGCTTTCGTACTCCATCCGCCGGGAGGCGCTCCGCATCTGTGCCGCGAATGCGCGGCGCAGGCCGTCGCGCTTGCCGGAGAAGAACAGCGCGGCGTTGTGCGCGATGGCGCGGTAGTCCTCGGGCGAGATGCGGCCGGCGCAGGGCGCAGGGCATTCGCGGGTGTGGTAGTAGAGGCAGGAGCGCATCACGCGGGGGTCGAGGGGCTTGGCCAGGTTGAAGTTCCAGCGGCAGGGCCGCAGGGGGAATAGTTTCTGGCGCCAGAGGTGTTCGAGCAGGCCTTTGATGAGCGCGACCTTGGGGTAGGGGCCGAAGTAGAGGCCGCCGTCCTTGACCTTGCGCCGGGTCAGGACGAGGCGGGGAAAGTCTTCGCCCATGGTGAGCTTGACGTAGGGGTAGGTCTTGTCGTCCTTCCACATGGCGTTGAAGAAGGGCTGGCGCTCGCGGATGAGGCGGCGCTCCAACAGTAGGGACTCTCGCTCCGAGGCGCAGGGGATGTAGTCGATGGCGCGGACCAGGGGGGCGAGCACGGTGTTCTTGAGGTCGGGCTTGTTGGGGTTGAAGTATTGGGAGACGCGCTTGAAGAGGTCCTTGGCCTTGCCGATGTAGAGGATGCCGCCGCGGGCGTCGCGCATGAGGTAGACGCCGCAGGCGTGGGGGACGTGGGAGCGGTCGGGGCCTGGGGAGGTCGCCATTCCACTATTCTAGCAAGAGGCGGGGGGCCGGGGCTGGTGTTGGCGCCGCAACAATCCTTGAATCTTTTCCCCGAACCGCAGGAACAGAATTTGGAGATATTCGATGACATTCCGCGAAGCCGTACCTTCCCTATCTTGCAGCCGACCGCTCCAAGACTGTATTAGGATGAGGGGAGGTCAGTCTGGAGAAGGCTTCGGGAGATACTGGCTGTCGTCCAAGAGATACCGGCTGTACGCCAGCACCAATTTGGCATCCGGGGCCGGAAGCTGGACCCAATCCTTGATATCAGCCTCCGGGTCGAAGGATACATGAGGTGACTTAAGCACGAGTGCTTCGCCAATGTCGGCGACCTTCTCATATCTGTTTTGCGCGAGAAAAGTGAGCACCATGTCATGGAACGGCGGTTTGATATGCACAACCCAGCCTTTGGTGAACAAGACATAGTCCGGCTTGAAGGCCGGAGTGAATCCCATGAGGGGCACCTCCGGCGCATTGCCGATGGAGGCCAGCCACCTCCTTGCGGAGAGAGGGGTGGAAAAATATTCCATAACCCAAAGTCTTGATTTTGGAGGGATCTTGGCCATAGCCCGCGGCATCGTATCGAAGAACTCCGGTGGCAAGAATTTGTATATGGTCGGATGGGCGTCCCTGAAGCCAAACCCGCAGAAGAACAAGACGACGACCAAAATCCAGCTTTGTCTATCGCCTTGAGACAATTTCTTGTGCAGTCTCGCGATGCCATGCGCGGTAGCCCAGATCAGGGGGCCGAAGAAAAACGCAGAATGGTGGAGGCCGAAATCATAGTAGTTGATGAGCCCAAAAATCCATTGGCGTCCCGGGGTTGGCCAACACTTGGGGCAGAATAGCGGTCAGAAATGGCGCTATATGAATGGGGGCGAAGAAGCATAGGAACCCCACTGAAACGAGGACTCTCATCAGGGGATAGAATATGTACTTGGAAGAAAACGCCACCAGCGCTGTCCTGAATGGATGCCAAATCACTCCTGTCCGGGGAAAAACGACAGGGAACCCTTCGCCAATTGTAGAATGAAGCTG